>NZ_JBHWDV010000013.1:0-159488 GCF_042734445.1 Streptomyces sp. NPDC059649 | reverse complement strand
GTGTGGACGTAAAGCGAAGCAGTCCACACAACCGGCCCCGGAGGACCGTCACCGCACCCAACAACAACCCAGCCCGCCGCAGGCGCAACGGCGAGCAACCACCACGGCGCCGCAGACAAAAACGTGGGCGGCGCCGCAAAGCGCAACGGCGAGACGCCCCGCGGCGGGACAGACAGGTACGTACGGAGCGCCGCAAAGCGCAACGGCGAGAAACCCCCGCGGCGGGACGGCCAAGTACGTGGGAGGCGCCGCAAAGCGCAGCGTCCCGCTCACGCCCCGAAGGGGCGATCGTGGGCGCCCACCGGTGCCGGCAGCGTCGTGGTACCGGTGAGGTAGCGGTCCGTGGCGGCCGCCGCCGCGCGGCCCTCCGCGATGGCCCAGACCACGAGGGACTGCCCGCGGCCCGCATCGCCGGCGACGAACACCCCGTCGACGGCGTCGGCACCCTCGGCGCTCTCGGCGGCGAAGCCGCCATCGCGGGCGAAGTTGCCGCGGTCGTCGAGCGCGAGCCCGCACTGCGTCCGCAGACCGCTGTCCCGTTCCGGGCCGGAGAAGCCGAGGGCGAGCAGGACCAGTTCCGCCGGCAACACCTTTTCGCTGCCCGGCAGCGGCCGCCGGGCCTGCGGTTCGACCTCGGTCAGGTGCAGCGCGCACACCCGGCCCGCCGGGTCCCCCTCGAAGGCCAGAGTGGCGGAGGAGAACAGCCGCGGATCGGTGCCGGCCCGGCCCCGGGCCTCCTCATGGGCGTGGGAGATCCGGTAGACCTTCGGATACATCGGCCAGGGCTGGGTTTCCGTCCGTTCGCGGCCCGGCTCCGGGTTGATGTCCAACTGCACCACGGACGACGCGCCCTGGCGCAGTGCGGTGCCCAGACAGTCCGAACCGGTGTCCCCGCCGCCGACGACCACCACATGCCGGCCCTCGGCGGTGACCGGCGGTGTCGGGTAGTCGCCCTCCACCACGCGGTTGGCGAAGGTCAGATAGTCCATGGCCTGGTGGATGCCGGTCAACTCCCGTCCGGGCACCGGGAGTTCCCGCCGTTCCCCGGCGCCGACGGCGATGATCAGCGCGTCGTGCCGCCTCCGGAGCTCACGGGCGTCCAGCTCGCCGCCGACCTCGGCTCCGGTGCGGAACTTGGTGCCCTCCGCCTGCATTTGCTCGATCCGGCGGTCGATCTGGTATTTCTCCATCTTGAACGAGGGGATGCCGTAGCGCAGCAGTCCGCCGAGGCGGTCGGCGCGTTCGTAGACGACGACGGTGTGGCCGGTGCGGGTGAGCTGCTGCGCCGCGGCCAGCCCCGCGGGGCCGGAGCCGATGACGGCGACGGTCTTCCCGCTGAGCCGGTGCGGCGGGTGCGGGGGTGCGTAGCCGCGCTCCCAGATCTCGTCGGCGATGGCCTGCTCCACGTTCTTGATCGTCACCGGATCGGCGTTGAGGGCCAGTACGCAGGCGTCCTCGCACGGTGCCGGGCACAGCCGCCCGGTGAACTCGGGGAAGTTGTTCGTGGCGTGCAGCCGCTCGGCGGCGGCCCGCCAGTCGCCGCGTGAGGCGTACGCGTTCCACTCGGGGATCAGGTTTCCCAGCGGGCAGCCGTTGTGGCAGAACGGTATGCCGCAGTCCATGCAGCGCCTCGCCTGCTCGGACACGAGCGGGAGCAGCGCCTGGCCCGCGTAGACCTCGTGCCAGTCGTTCAGCCGCTCCTCGACGGGTCGCGGCGGAACGGGCCGCCGCGGTGTCCGAAGAAATCCGTAAGGGTCGGTCATGCGCCGCCTCCATCGCACTTGCGGCGTTCCGGCCAGCCTACGCCTGCCGTCTGCCGCTTTCATCGGACGGCGGCGGCGGGCTCCGGCGGCGGTACCCCTGGTGCGGTTCGCGGCGTCCGATCCGGGTGGAGCCTTCGTTGCCTTCCCGTAGGGGGTGTCCCCTACGGCTCTCGGCGAGCCGGTGACTGGGGCACGTAAAGTCGCAGGTCAGGGAGTTAGGCGGGGGTCCGCGGGGGCGGCGGGCGGGGCGGTGACTTGTTGAGGAGCAGTTGACGGGAGCGGCTCCCGAGGCATCCGCCGGTTATGTAAGTGCCTGATGCAACTGGTTGCCCGCGGGGCGTGCGGTCACCGGGCGGCAGGCCGAAAGGACCCGGGAGACGGACGGCCGGCCGGCCCGGTGACGGCCCGCAGGCAACCCTTGCACCCTGCAATTCTTGATGCCACACACCACGCGCACCCTGGCCAGGGTTGCCCCCAACGGCCCGCAGTACGCGCCTGCGGGCCGTCGGCTGCCCGTACGGTCGGCCGGTTCCGCGGCGGGTCCGGTCAGCGCAAGGGCAGCGCCAGCTCGGCCGGGTCGGCGGTCGTGGAGCCGAAGGACACCGTGCTGCCCCGTGGCGTACGGCCGCCGTACATCGGGTCCTTGGTGTCCAGGACCAGTGCCAGCCGGTGCCCGGCGGGCAGGTCGTAGGCGGTGGTGAAGAGGGAGACGTCGAGCGGGAAGGCGCGGCCCGGCTTCTTGCCGGACCAGCTCTGCGGGGCGTGCGAGATCAGCTTGCCCACGCCCAGCGCGTTGACGTCGTAGAGATAGCCGAACACCGTGCCCTCCGGCGCGGCGGCGGTGACCTGAGTGTGCACCCGTGCGGCGCCGCGGAGGTGCTGCGCCGCGGCGTACGGCGCCGACTGCCAGACGGCGGCCGAACTGCGGGGCAGCAACGGGACGAGGACGGTCGGGGGCAGCGCGGCGACCTGGTCGAGCGCCCCGGCGAGCAGGGCGACGCCGCCGTCCGCGCCCGAATCCGTGCCGCCGACGACGGACTTCCGCCAGCCGGTTCCGGCCGTCGTTCCGCCGAGCGCGCCGGTCTCCAGCGGGCCCGGACCGTCCAGACGGAGGTGGGCGGTACGGGAACTGATGGCACGCCAGTTCGGGTAGCTCTCGTGGCTGCCGTGGGGCCGGACCTCCAGGTCCACCGACTCCCGCGGACCGCGGCTGCGGCCGGTGCGCATGAGGTGCTGGTCGAGCCAGCGGCGGGCGCTCCGCCAGGTCGGGTTGTCCAGGCCCAGCAGGCTCGTCAGCTCCTGGGTGGCGTGGTCGCCGGGGCGGAGTTCGAGCCGCTTGGGGCCGGTCAGCCGCTGGTAGAAGGCGGTCAGCTGACTGGGGTTGAAGAAGCTGTCGCCCCAGGCGTGGGCGAGGAAGACGGCCGTGCCGTGGGCATTGATGCGGTTCACGTAGGTGGCCGGGGACCTGGCGTCCGCCCATCGGACCACCTTGGGCATGTCCCGGCCGGCGAAGAGGGCGGCCAGCATCCGACCGTACTCGGGGCTGCGGCGGCCGGTGGGCGCCTGGATCGCGGCGAGGAGGGCGGCGGCCTGGAGGTGCCGAGTGCCGCCGCTGTAGAGGGAGTTGGTGAGGTCGCCCCAGCCGCTCATGGCGGCGACCGCCTTGATCCGGGGGTCGAAGGCGGCGCCCATCAGGGTCAGACCGCCGCCCAGGGAGAGTCCCACCATGCCGATGCGCTGCCGGTCGGCCGGGGTGTGGGCGAGGGCCCAGTCGATGACCGACGAGATGTCCGAGGCGTCCTTGGGCCCCGCGACGTCGACCTCACCGCCGGAGCGCCAGAAGCCGCGCACGGTGTAGGTGACAGCGATATAGCCGGCGGCGGCCAGTTGCTTGCCCTGGGCGACGTACTCCAGGTCGTTCTGCCCCCAGCTGGCCGGCTGCACGATGAGCGGGTAGTGGCCCTTCCGGTCGGCGCCGGGGGTGCCGGGGGCGGGGGTGAACACATCGGCCTTGAGGACGGTGCCGTCCTTCATGGGGATGTCGCCCAGCCGGAACGAGGGGTGGGCGAGCTGCGCCGTGGCGGGGGCAGCGGTCCGGTGACTGGGAGCCGGCGCCGCCGACGCGGGACTGGTGGCCAGGCCGCCGCCGAGCCCAAGTGCCGTGATGAGTAAGGCAGTTGTCGCTCTGCGCCGACGGCCGTGGGGCCTGTGGGGGGTACGGCGGGATCGCGCCATCGATGCTCCATCGGAAATCTGACCGCCGTGCCACGGTGACACCCATCCGGTTGCGGTGGACGAGAGCGTATGGGCGCGTGATCAGTTCACGGGAGGCGATGATCAGCCAACTTACCCACTGGTAACCGGGCGGCGGTCGACCGGGGTGAGCGGGGTGCGGATGGTCACCTCCCTGCGGCGAGCACCGGACCAGGGGGCCGGAACCGCCTCGATGTCCCGGGCCAGGCGATAGACGAGCGCTTCGTAATTGACCCGCCAGCCGCGGAAGTGCGGCCAGGCCTCCTCGGGGGTGCGCTCCATCGGATACCCCTGGCCAGCCATCCGCTCGACGCCTCCCAGGAATTCCTCGTAGGTCAGCTGCAACGCATCGTCCGGGTGCGGGTCCGGGTCGTGGGCGATGCGCTCGATGGTGGCGATCTCGCGCAGGCAGATGAAGCCGGCGCGCAGCGCCATCCGGACCTCGGTCTGCGGCTGGGAGGGGTTGAAGGCCAGCCGCAGGGCCGCGGCGTCCATCACGGACAGCAGGGCGATCAGCCAGTTGCGGGTCGCCTTGGGCGAACGGAAGTGGATGAGGATCGGGTAGGTCGTATGGCTCTCGCTCACCCCGGCGCTCCACCGCTCCCAGGTGCGGAACAAATCGGTGAGGTTGTCGAGCAGTTCCACCTGTGCGTAGCGGGCCAGGATCTCGGGGCCCCACGGCGGGCTTCCGGCGCGCGCCTGCAGCAGCGTCACCTCGGTCTCCCGGCTTTGGTAGGCGCCGTAGAGGGCAGGCAGATAGCCCACCTGGAGCCCGATCACGATCGGGCCGGTCACGGCGGCGCAGAAGTCGATGGCGTTCAGCGTCGCGCGGTCGCCGCTGGCGAAACCGAGGGTGAAGAGCGAGGAGCCGGACTCGGTCAGCGCCCCCCTGACGCCCAACTGGCTCACCGCCGCCTCCAGCAGGGCGTACCCGACCAGGAAGCAGCCCAGCCAGGTGATCAGGGTGACGACGATGGCCAGCGGCGCCATCGGGGCGAGCACCCGGTCCTTGGCCTCGGCGCTCGGCAGACGGTCGGCGAGCAGCCGGAACGGCCGGTGGACCAGCCGCTGGACGATCCGGCCGAGGCCGGACGGCGTCGGCCGGGGGATCACCAGGGAATGCAGCACCGAGGAGAACACCCCGAGCACGATGACCGCACCGGCGATCCCCAGCAGTACACGCACCGTCATCCGCTCCTTCCCGGCACCCCGCCGCTTCGACGAAGGAAGCGTACGTGCGGGGCCCGGGTGGCGGCGTCAACCCGTGGGTTGAGTCGGAAGCGAGGCGCAGGTCGCGGGGACGTGCGCCGCCCAGTCCACGATCTGCACCGCCGCCCCGGCGGCCTCCTGCCCCTGGCAGCGCGCGTGGTGCCGGCGGGCGATGCCGTCCAGATCGAGGTGGGGGCCGACGGCGGACAGGGCGGCCAGCCGGCGTGCGTACGCCCACAGCCGCCGGTACCCGGCGATGCGGTGCACCGCCGCGGCGTCCAGATGCCAGCGGTGGACGGTGTCGAGCTGCACCAGCGACACCCACACGTGCACGTCGGCGAGGGTGGGTTCGCCGCCCAGTACGTGGCTCCGGCCGGCCAGTCGCCCCTCCAGCGCGTCCAGCGCCCGGAACAGGGCGTCCAGTGCCTCCTGGTGGCCGGCGTTGCCGATGCCGAGCCGGCCGGCGCGCTGGGCGGGCTCGTGGAGGTCGTGCTCGCAGAGCCGGGCGAGTTCCTCGATGTCGTCGCGGGCGCGCGCCGGGTACAGCTCGGGGCCGTCGCCGCGGAACTGCTCGGCCAGGTCCCGCAGGATGTCCGGCGCGTGCGTGCTGACGATCCGGCCGGTCCAGCCGTCGCTGAGGACCGGCGCGGCCGCCGGGCCGGGGTGCTGGTGCGAACTGGCCTCGTACAGCGGGCGCAGGGCGGCGTATTCGCCCTCCGGACCGTCGGGGACGGCCGGTAGCAGCGTCACCGGGAGGACCTCGCCGAGGCCGAGCAGGCCGTGGGTGACGGCGATTCTCAGGGACTGCGGACAGGACGGCGTCAGATACAGGCGATAGCGGTGCGGTACGGGGTAGTGGCCGCTGCGGGCGTCACCGCCGATCCTGCCGCGGAGGGAGGGGACGACGGTCTGGGACGGGGCGGACATACGACTCCCTGGGATCCGGGTGCTGTGAAGGGGCGCGGAAGGTGCGCGAGACGTACGGCGATGCGACGACAGCAAGGCGAGTACGACGACGGCGATACGACGACCGCGAGACCACGGCACGAACTGCCGCACGTACGACGCGGCCGGGCCGCTGTCCACCGGCTCACCGGACCGCCGGCTGCCGGTCTACCGGCCTACCGGCTTCGACGGAGGGAACTCGCCGCGCTGCAGACGCGCAGCAGATCGATGTGGCGACGCGACGTCAGAACGGGGAGCGGCTGGATCGCGCCGTCCGCGCGAGCGATGCCCAGCCCTGCATTCCCCATGATTCCCACCTGTTCGCCAGGGTTCCCGCCCTTGAGTGTCGAGGCGCGACCAAGCTGCGTCAAGAGGCTGTCCACGGCCGTGGCGGAGCATGCGTCCCGGCAGGAACCACTTGCGAACCGCCGGTGCCTCACGCACCGGCGGTTCACGGTCCCGGTCCCGATTCCGGTCCCGGTCCCGGTTTCACGTCAGGGTGAAGCCCGTCTTCAGGGTGGCCTCCGAGCTGTTGCCCGCGTAGATCTCGAACTCGCCCGGTTCGACGCGGAATTCGCCGCGCGGATCGTTGGTGTGGAAGCCCAGTTCCTGTCGTCCGAGGGTGAAGCGGACCGTCCGCCGCTCCCCCGGCTCCAGATGGATGCGGGAGAAGCCGACCAGCCTGCGGACCGGCTGGACGACGCTGGCGACCTTGTCGCGGAGGTAGAGCTGGACGACCTCGTCGCCGGCGCGGCTGCCGGTGTTCTCGACCCGTACGGCGGCCCGGACCGTCGCGCCGCCGTCGGTGACGCGCCGCGCCGGCAGGACCTCCGCCGACAGCTCCAGGCCGGAGAAGGCGAACGTGGTGTAGCTGAGGCCGTGGCCGAAGGGATAGAGCGGGGTGTGCGGGAGGTCGAGGTACTTCGAGGTGTATTTGTTGTCCGGGTCGAAGGGGCGGCCGGTGTTCTCGTGGGCGTAGTACAGCGGCAGTTGACCGACCGAGCGGGGGAAGGTCACCGGTAGCTTGCCGCCGGGGTTGACCTTGCCGAAGAGGAGGTCGGCGACGGCGTGACCGCCCTCGATGCCGGGGTGCCAGCCCTGGAGGACGGCGTCGGCGCGGTCCGCGACGCCGGTGAGGACGAGCGGACGGCCCGAGAGGACCACGACGACCAGGGGCTTGCCGGTGGCGGCCAGCTTCGCCACGAGCTGCGCCTGGACGCCGGGCAGGGTGATGTCGCTGCGGGCGGCCGCCTCGCCGCTCTGTGCGGCCTTCTCCCCCACCACGGCGACCACGGTGTCGGCGGCCCGGGCCGCGGCGACCGCCTCGTCGAAGGACCCGGTGTCGTCGCCCTCCACCGCGCAGCCGCGGGCGAAGCGCACGGTGGCGGACGGGGCGGCCTGCCGGATGCCGTCCAGGACGGACACCGCGGGGAAGAGGGCGGCGCCGATGCCCGCCCAGGTGCCGTGCAGTTCCTTGGTGTCGTCGCCGAGCGGGCCGATGACGGCGATCGAGCCGGTGCCGGTGGAGAGCGGCAGGGTGTTCTTCTCGTTGCGCAGCAGGACCATGGAGCGGGCGGCCGCGGTCCGGGCCGCCGCCCGGGCCGCGGCGCTCGGTGCGGTGATCTCCGCGGCCTCGTCCACGTAGGGGTGGTCGAAGAGACCGGCGCGGAACTTGACGCGCAGCACCCGGGCGACCGCGTCGTCCAGCCGCGCGCGGCTGATCTTCCCCTCCGCGAGCAGCTTCTTGCCGTTGCGGGCGTACGTCGTGGAGACCATCTCCATGTCGACGCCGGCGCCCAGGGCGAGCCGGGCGGCGTCGGCGCCGTCGGCCGCGATGCCGTGCGCGATGAGTTCCTGGACGCCGGTGTAGTCGCCGACGACGAAGCCGTCGAAGCCGAACTCCTCGTGCAGGATGTCGGTCAGGGTGTGCCGGTTGGCGTGTGCGGGGACGCCGCCCACGGTGTTGAAGGAGGCCATGACGGTGGCGACGCCGGCGTCCACGGCGGCCTGGAAGGGCGGCAGACAGACGTCGCGCAGCCGCCGCTCGGAGAGGTCGGCGGTGTTGTAGTCGCGGCCGCCCTCGGGGAAGCCGTAGCCGACGAAGTGCTTGGCGCAGGCGGCGATCCGGTCCTTGGCGGCGTAGTCCGCGCCCTGGTACCCGCGCACCTTGGCGGCCGTCATCTTCGCCGTCAGGTACGGGTCCTCGCCGCTGCCCTCGGCCACCCGCCCCCAGCGCGGCTCCCGGCTGACGTCCGCCATGGGCGCGAACGTCCAGTGGATGCCCTGCGAGGCGGCCTCGCGGGCGCTGGTCCCGGCGTCGGCGGTGACCACGTCGGGATCGAAGCTGCTGCCCTGGGCGAGGGGTATCGGGAAGGTGGTGAGGTAGCCGTGGATGACGTCCTGGCCGAAGATCAGCGGGATGCCCAGGCGTGACCTCTCCACGGCCGCGCGCTGGAGGTCGTTGCACTTCTTGGCGCCGGTGAGGTTCAGCACCGAGCCCAGCAGCCCCTTCGCGGCGAGTTCGGCGCACTCCTTGTTCTGGCCGTCGCCCGGCCCGGTGTCGGCGTGCCAGGTCAGCTGCTGGAGCTGTCCGAACTTCTCCTCGACGGTCATCTTCGCCAGCAGTGCCCGGACCCGGCGTTCGGTCTGCGGGTCACGGGGCGGGCGCGCCGCGGTACGGGGTGCCGCCGCGGCGGTGGGCACCTGGAGGGGGCTGCCCGCACCCGTCCCCACGAGGACCGCGGCCCCGGCGGATGCCTTGAAGATGTGACGACGGCTGATCGATCCGGAACCGGACACCGCGACTCCTCGCTGCGTGGGCACAGCGCCGACATGCATCGGCGTGGCGACTCAACCCGCTGATGGCGTACGGCAGTTAAGCGACGCCGCGGCACGGGGTCAATGGATTGAACGCAGAACGTGTGCCGTGCACAGCTACTGATTCACGAGATGTACGGTCAGGGGGTGGGCAGCAGGGCGCTCAGCGGCTGGGCGGCGGCCTGTGCCGCCGGCCGGGAGACGTACAGGGCCGTGTGGAAGTGGCCGAGCGCCTCCTTGCCTGACGGATCATCACCGGCCGCGGTCACCGCGGCCACGGCGTACTTCTGCTCGTCGGCGTCGGTGAACCGGCGTTGCGGATAGGTCCGGGTGTCGTCCTTCTCGGTGGTCATACCGAGCCGGGCCAGGCCGTCGGCGATCGGCCGATAGGAGCCGGTACGGAGCACGAAGGCCGCCACCCACGGCAGGTCCCGGCCGCCGTCCCGCGCCGCGTCCGGCGCCAGCAGCGCGCGGAAGGTACGGGCGGACAGGAAGCTCGCGCCGCCGGTCACCGTGATCAGCCGCAGACCGCCAAGGGCCCGGCGCAGCGCCGGACCGGGCTCGGCGGTCTCGAGGTTCTCGGTGAACGCCGCGTCCAGCAGTCCGGCCGCGCGGGCGTACCCGACGGCCGGTGCGGCGATGTCGATGCCGACGACGGGCACCGCGTCGGGGCGGCGGCGCGCGGCGTAGAACTCCCGGTCCCGCTCGATCAGTTCGGCGGTGGTCAGGCCGGCCGCCTCCGCCGAGGTGTAGTGGGCGGTGAGCTCCGCCAGGGTGACGTCGTGGTTGAGCAGGGCGGCGTTGATGCCGTACGAGCAGCAGAGGTCCAGGACGGTCGCGGGCCGCTCGTCGGCGGCGCGGTCCTCCGGTGCGGCGGCGACGGCGGCGCGCAGGAGGCGGCGGAAGACGCCCTGGGCGTGGTGCGGTGTCCGGTAGTCCAGCGCGCCCAGCACACGGAAGTACGAGCGCGGGTCCGGCTGGTCGTAGAGGTCGTCGAAACGGGTCATCCGTGCGGACGGACCGGAGCCGCCGTCGTGGTGGGCAGGGGCCATCGGGACTGTCTCCTCGCGCCGGGAATCAGGGGCGTGCGCGGCGCCGACCGCGCACCACCGTCCTGGGGCGGGCGGTCGGTGCCACCGGAGAGCACAACGATCACGGGAGATCGCCGTTGCCGCCCAGATTGGCGACCATGCGGCGCAGGACGTCGATGGTGGTCACGAAGTCGGCCGTGTCGATGCCCTCATGCGTCCGCCGATGGACCCGCAGATTGCGCTCGTGGGCGCGCAGCCGTCCGGCCTCGCCCGCCTCGGTCAGTGTCATGCCTTCGGCGTCCTCGGTCAGCCACCCCCGGGCGATCAGGTCGTCGTAGACGGCGTCGAAGTCGGTGCCGAGGTCGTCATACGGTCCGAGCCGCTCGGTCAGCGTGGTGCGGGTCCACGTGCCGGGCGCCCCGGCGACGTGGTTGAGGGTCCACCAGTGCGGCTGGGTGAGGTCCTCCACGGCCAGTTCCGCGCGCAGGGCACCGACCACCCGGCGATACGCCTCGCCGGTCCACGCGCCGATGGGCTGGGCGGCCAGTTCCTCCGGTGAATAGCTGGTGAGTGCCGCGGTCCCCTCGTGTTCCATGGTGCCTACGTCCCTTCTCCGGTTCCTGCGTCCCTTCGGTGATCAACAACGCGCCCACGGTAGAACCTCAAGTCAACTTGAGGTCAAGGTCCGCAGGCGGTTTCGGCTTCCTCGACTCCCCTGTTTCGACTTCCTCAACTCCCTTCTACGTGGCAGGGTTTGACCAGTGCTATGGCAGGGGGACCAGGGGGCACGGCATGACCGGTATCGGAATCAGGCCGCTCGGCGACGACCCACGGCGGCTCGGCGACTACCGGCTGCTGGGGCGGCTCGGTGCGGGCGGCATGGGGCGGATCTATCTGGGGCGGTCCACGGCCGACGGATCGCTCGTCGCCGTCAAGACGCTGCTCGCCGAGGGCGCGGTCAGCGACACCGACCGACGGCGGTTCGCCCGCGAGGTCGCGCTGGCCCGGCGGATCGAGAGCCCCTTCACGGCGCGGGTGCTCGATGCCGACCCGGACGCCGAGCTGCCGTGGATGGCGATCGAGTACATACCGGCGCCGTCGCTGTCCGAACTCGTCCGCAGCGCGGGACGGCTGCCCGGTACGGCCGTGCGCTGGATCGCGGCGGGGACCGCACAGGCCCTGGTCACCCTGCACGACGAGGGCATCGTGCACCGGGACGTCAAACCGCAGAACATCCTGCTGCCGCTGTCCGGCCCGCGCCTGATCGACTTCGGCATCTCGCACGCCTACGACCTGACCCGCACCTCGCTGACGCTGGGCACCATCGCCTTCACCTCGCCCGAGCAGGCGCGCGCCGAGCCCTCCACCGCGGCCTCCGATGTCTACTCGCTCGGCGCGACCCTCTTCCATCTCGCCGTCGGCCGCCCGCCGTACCCGGAGACCGGCGACATGATCCGGCTGCTGGCCGTCGTCCAGCGCGGGGATCTCGATCTGACCGGGCTGCCCAAGGAACTGGGTTCGCTGATCCGCCCGTGCCTGGCCATCGACCCGGCCGAGCGGCCCCGCCCCACCGACGTCCTGCAGGAGTTCCAGGAGGGGCTGGAGCGGGTACCGACCTCGCGCCGCGCCGAACGCTGGCTGCCGCCGCGGTGGACCGCGCTGATCCAGGAGTACGAGGCCCAGGGACGCCACCTGCGGGCGGAGGGCGGTGCGGAGGCTCTCACCCTCGACGCGCGTACCCGCGCGGTGCCGCCGCCCGGGCCCACCCGGGTCTACACCGAGCAGCGGGACCGTGAGCGCGCCGCCGAACCGAAGCCGAAGCCCGAGCGGAAACCGAAGCCGAAGGCAGCACAGCAGACGCCGGCGCCGAAGCCGAAGCCCGTACCGCCAAGGCCCGGGCCGACGGCCCGGCCCAGGCCCAAGCCCGGACAGGCGAAGCCCAGGCCCAGGCCCGCACCCGCCTCGACGCCGACACCCAAGCCGACACCGAAGCCGAGGCCGGCGCCGAAGCCGACGCCGAAACCCGCGGCGAAGACCACACCGAAGCCGGCGACCACCTCCGGTGGCAGCTCCTCCGGTGGCAGTTCCTCGTCCGGCGGGTGCGGCTGGCTGGTGCTCGCCCTCATCGCGTTCACGGTGTTCTTCTGGCAGCCGTGGAAGGCCGCCGAGACCTCCGGCTCGTCGTCCGGTTCGTCCAGCAGCGCCTCGGGGAGCTCGTCGAGCGGGTCGTACACCAGCGGCGGGAGCGGGCTCGGCTCCGGGCTGACGAGTGGATCGTCGAGCGGGATGTCGTCCAGTTCCTCGGGGACTTCGGGAAGTTCGTCGGAGAGCTCGTCGAGCGGGTCGTCCGGCGGGACCTCCACCAGCGGCGGCAGCGGCGGCGTGCCCACGCCCGTTGCCTCGACCCGGACGCCCAGCCCGGTCGACCAGGCCTTCGCGGCCGTGCAGGCCGGCGACTGCCTGGACGCGTACCAGAACGGCTACGGGAGTTGGAGCCGTACGATGCCGCAACGGGTCAACTGCGGTGCGGCCAACGCCTATCTGCGGGTGGCGCGCGTCGCCAGCTCCGGGACCTGTCCGTCCGGCGGCGGACGCGGTGGCTGGTGGCACTCCGCCGAGGACTACTCCACCGTGAATCTGTGTGTGGAGCGGCAGTTCCGCAACGGCGAGTGCTTCCTCGCCAAGGCCAACGGCGACCGGCCCGGCGGCGCGAACCTCCTCACCCTGTGGAACTGCAACGCCGACAAGGTGCCGCGGGGCTTCAACTACATCATGCAGATCACGGCCGTCCTGTCGGCCTCGTCGGGCACCAACGCCTGTCCCGTCGATCCCGGTCACTACCGCTACTCCTGGAACGTCTACGACGGCCGGACGATGATCTGCGCCAAGGTCGCCTGACCACCGCCACCCACTCGGTCGCCGCCCCCTCCCGACGGCTCCGGTTCCGACGGCTCCCGCGGACGGCTTACGACTCCCGCGGACGGCTTACGACCGCCGCACCACGGGTGACCGCCGGGGGATGTAGCTCCCGCCCGCCCCGGGTCGTCCCGCAGGAGGGTTTGCCCGGGCGTTCGCGTGGCGCCCGCCCGGCTGCCGCGTTGCCGCCGGCGGCGCGGGCATCCGTACGTCCCGGAGACACCCGCCGGCCGTGAAGGGAGCGCGAGGCGATGGCCAGGGCTGCGGAGACGAAGAGCGACACGAAGGGCAGGGGGAGCCGCGCCGCGGGGGCGCGCCCGGCGGTGTCGGGGTGGGGTGCGTGGGGGCGGGCGCTGCTGGGCGGTGCGGTGATGGCGGTCGCGCTGGGGGTGGGCAATGCGCTGGGTGGGCGGCTGGCCCGGTGGCTCGAACTGGACGGCTGGGCACGGCAGTTGCTGCCCGCCGTGCTGGTGAGCGGGCTGGCCGTGGGCGGCGTACGGGCGTTGCGGTCGGCCGGGCGGCGGGCGGGGAACGGCCGGCTGGGCGCGGGGCCGCCGGCCGCGGCGGTCCGGGCCTTCCTGGGCGGGCTGGCCGTCACGGTGTCATGTGCCGCCCTGGTGCTCGGGGCCGGCACGGCGGCCGGGTGGGTGCGGTGGTCCGGGCTCGACCCGGCGGCCTTCGCGGCGTTCCTGACGGGCAATGCGCTGGTGGCGCTGCTGCTGGAGGCCCTGCCGGAGGAGACGACGCTGCGCGGGCAGGCCTGGGCGGCGTTGCGCGGCCGGTTCGGCGGGGTGCTGTCGGCGCTGGGGACGACGGGGGTGTTCCTGCTGGTGCCGGCGGCGTCCACGGTGGTGCAGGCCGGTACGGCCCGAGCGGTGGGCGGGGACCCGCCGGCGGTGGGCCCGACGCCGGCCGGCCAGGACCCGTGGGCGTATCTGGTGCTGCTCACGGTGTTCGGGATGACGCTGGTGGCCGCCCGGACCGTGCCGGGCCGCGCGCCGCTGTGGGCGGCGATCGGTACCCATCTGGCGTTCCTGAGCGTCAACCGGGTCGTGTTCGAGGGGCGCGAGCGCGCGGCGGGCTGGTCGGCGAGCGTCGCCCCGGCGCATGCCGCGGTGCTGGAGCTGGGCTATCTGGTGCTCACGGCGGCGGTCTTCGTGGGGGCGCGGTGGTGGTCGGGCCGGACCCGGGGGCGGGCCGCGCGGCGTTGGGCGGCCCGGGCCAGTATCCCCACCAGTACGGCGAGGTCGGCCGCGCCCTCGGGGTCGTCGGCGTAACGGGTGGTCTGGAGGGGGCCCACCTCGTCCAGGACGACGCCACCGCGGGCCAGGACGAAGGTGAGGGCGAGCAGGGCGGCCCGGCCGTTGCCGTCGGTGAACGGGTGGTGGAAGGCCACGTCGAGGTAGGTCCGGGCGGCGCGGGCGGGCAGCGGCACGTCCGGCTCGTCGCTGTCGGCCAGACAGCGGGCGAGGTCCGCGCGGGTGTGCGGGGTCAGCGGGTAGCGTTCGCGGCCGTTCTTGGCGTGGGCGTCGCCGGTCCGGAACGGCGCGTCGGGGGTGCCGAGGACCAGGCGCTGCCAGCCGGCCAACAGGCCGAAGGTGAGCGGGGCGTGGCCCGCTGCGTCGGCGCGGGCCAGTGCGTAGGCGGACCGCAGCCGTCCGGCGCGGACCGGGTCCCGGCGGCGGACCGGGCCCTCGCACCAGGCGGTGAAGCCGTCCGTGCCCGGCACGACGGGGCCGGTGGGCTCGTACGCGCCGGTGTGTGCCCAGTCGACCCGCGCCCTGGTCCGGCGCCAGGAGGCCGTCGCGTCGGGGGCCGCGGCCGGCGCTTCGGTGTCGGTGGCCGGCGCCTCGGTGTCGGTGGCCGGCGCCTCGGCGTCAGTGGCGGATGTGCCGGCGGTCATGGGACTCCTCCAGGTGGGCGTGCTCCCGGTGGTCGCGGTAGGGCGGCCGGCCGGTCAGTCCGACGGCCAGGTCCTCGCCGACCGAGTCGATCAGCGTCGGGCCGGGCGTGACCCAGCTGTGGAACCGCCCGCCGATGGCCTCCTGAACCGCCGCTCCGGCCGCCGCCGGGTCCATCCCGGTCGCGGTCAGGAACCACTCCAGCGCCAGCCGGCACTGCCCGTACCAGCCGCTCTCCGCGCCGGTGCGGTCGAGCACGAGGGTCACCAGGCGGACCGCCGCCCGCTCCAGGTGCCAGCTGCGCTCCTCGGGGGTCGCGCTCGGGGGCGGCGCCAACTCCGCGAAGCGGGCGGCGAGTTCCGCCAGCCAGTCCCGCCACTCCAGGAGGGCGGCGACGGCCCGGGCGGCGGTCTCGTCGGGAGTGGTGACCGAGACGGGCCCGCAGCACCAGCTGCCGACCACTCCCCCGGCCTCGCCGACGGTCCAGTTCCAGTGCCGGGCCCACGGCCCGTAGCGCTCCAGGAAGATCCGGTCGATATGGCGCTCGCACCAGCGCTCGCCCTGCCACCACCCGTCCATGCCGGACCGCACCGGCGGTACGTACTCCTTGATCAGGGCGGTGACGGCGGCCTCTTCCGCCGCGTCGAAGGTGAACGGGTGGCGCTGCGGGTCGAGTTCGGCCCAGGTCAGCGGGCGCGGCGGGGAATACGGCTCGGACGGTTCGGCGGACGTGGCGGGCTCCGGGGGCGGGGAGGGCGACAGTTGACCGATTATGCCCGGTCGTCCCGCATGCCCGCCTCCGCATTTCCGTCCGGTGCGACGACGGTGCGGGCGCGGAGCAGCACCATGCCGGTGTCGCCGTAGTCGGGGCGGGTGGGATCGGGGCCCACGTGGGTGAGGGCCAGCTCGTCGGTGTACGGGGCGAACACCTCGCGGATGACGGGGGCGTCGACCGGGCAGCCGGGCCATTCGGGGGCGGTGCCGATGCGGTAGGTCGGCATGTTCTCCATGAAGGAGGCGACGAGGTGGCCGCCCGGGCGGACCGTGGCGATGTACGTGCGGCAGAGCTGCGCGAATTCCTCGAAGTCCTCGGTGATGCTCTCGGCCACGAAGTTCATCGACGCCAGGTCGTAGCGGCCGGCCGGCAGGGTCCGGACGTCGTCGTGCAGGACCCGGACGCGGGCGAGGGCCTCGGTGACGGTCGGGGGCAGCGCGGGGTCCAGCTCGCGGCAGAAGGCGTAGAACGCCTGCCAGCTCTCGTCCGGGCCGTGGCTGAGCTGGCCGGTCAGATAGGCCACGTTGGCCGCGCTCCGCTCGACCGCGTCCACCTGCCGGCTGGCGGCGCCGGCCAGCATCAGCGGGTAGAGGTTGGGGCCCGCGCCGAATTCCAGGGAGCGGGCGATGCTGCCGGGCGCGAACCGGCGGTAGAAGGCGGAATGGTGGCGGATGACGGCCGCGTCGCAGGGGTGGATCTCGCGGTAGTTCTCCGCGAGGTAGTCCAGGACCGGCCAGTGGTCCCAGTCGGCGTCGTCGTTGCGGACGGGGCCCCGCGGGTGCTCGGCGGGCTCGTTCATGTGCCCTCTTTCGCGGTGCGGGGCGCACCGCCCCGGTCCACCGAGCGCACGCCGGGCACATAGAGGAAGACCAAGGTGACGACGGCGCCGAGGACGCCGGCGCCGATCAGGGTCGCCCGGACGCCGGCGGCGGCCGCGACCGGCGCGGCCAGCGCGTAGGACAGCGGCAGCAGGGAGATCGACACGAACCATTCGACGCTGGAGACCCGGCCGAGCAGGGCGCCCGGTACGAGCCGCTGTTTCGCGGTGGCCCAGGCGACCAGGCCGGCGGTCTCGAAGCCGTTGACCGCGGCGCAGGCGACCGCCAGCTGCCAGGAGTGGGTGGCCAGGCCGTACCCGGCGACGGCGAGCGTGGCCAGCGTCCAGGAGACGTACACGAAGGTGATGAACCTGCTCGGCACGCCGGTCTGGCCGACGGCCAGGGCGACCAGCACGGACGCCAGCCCGCCGCAGGTGAGCACCACGCCCAGGTCCGCGGCGGAGCCGTGCAGCCCGTGCTTGACCAGGTAGGGCAGCAGCACCTCGGCCGGGCCGAGGAAGAGCAGGTAGGCGAAGGTGGCGGAGACGAAGGTGGCCCAGAGCCAGCTGTTGGCGCGGACGTAGGCCAGGCCGCTGAGCAGGTCGGCCCAGAGCGATCCGCGGGCGCCGGCCGGCGGCGGCTTGGGGTGGATGCACAGCAGACAGCCGACGGACACGGCGAAGGTGAGCGCGTCGAACGCGAACGCCCCGGCGGTGCCGATGCTTGCGACCAGGACGCCGCCCAGCGCGGTGCCGCCGATCTGCACGGCGGCCGGGCGGACGAACTGGTCGAGGGCGTTGGCCTGGACGAGTTCGGACTTCAGCACGAGGGTCGGCACGACGGCGTCGTACGCCGGGGGGAAGAATCCGGCGGCGCCGCCGTACACCATGACGACCACGATCAGCTGCCACAGTTCCAGGGCGTCGCCGACGGCCAGGGCGGTCAGCGTGAGCAGGCAGAAGAAGCGGACGAGGTCGCTGATCAGCATGGTGCGCCGGCGGTCGAAGCGGTCGCTGACCACACCGCCGAGCAGCACCAGGGCGACCTGGGGAACGGCCCGTGCCACCCCGACCGCGGACATCGCGCCGGGCGACCCGGACAGTGTGTAGACCTGCCAGGCCAGTGCGACGAGCAGCACCCCGTCGCCCACCAACGAGATGCTCATCCCGATCCACAGGACCCGGAAGTCCCGGTGCGCGAGCGGGGTGAGCAGCCGTACCCTGCGGGCCCGGCCCGCATCCTCCATGACGCGCATTCAGGTCCTCTGCCGGAGTTCGAACCGCTCGGCCAGGGCGGAGAGCGTCTCGTTGAGGCGGCCGATGTCGTCGTCGGTGTTCGCGGCGGTGATCTGGATGCGGATGCCCACCCGGTTGCGCGGGACGAGGGGGTACGCCGCCAGCGTCACGTAGATGCCGCGGTCCCACATGAACACGCCGACGTCGCCCAGGTCGGAATCGTGGGCGAGCGGGAGCTCGATGATGGGCAGTCCGCTTTCGTTGGGGGTCTCGATGCCCAGCAGGTAGAGGTGGTCCAGGACGCGGGCGGTCTTGCGGTGCAGGGCGCCGCGGACGTCGTCCCCGCGCCGGTCGTTGACGTCGAGCCCGGCGAGCGCGGTGGCGAGCGACGCCGTGGGGGACGGCCCGGAGTACAGGTACGGCGCGGCGGCGACCTTGAGGTGGTTCTTCAACCAGGTCGGCAGGGCCAGGAACGCCAGCAGCGAGGAGTACGCCTTGGAGAAGCCGCCGACCAGGACGATGCCGTCGTAGGTCTCGCCGAGGTGCCGCACGATGCAGTTGCCACGGCTGCCGTAGGGGGAGGTCTCGTCGGCCCGGTGCTCGCCGATGACGCCGAACCCGTGGGCGTCGTCGATGTAGAGCAGGGCGTCCCGCTGCCGGCAGATGCCGGCGAGGAGCGGCAGGTCGGGCATGTTTCCGGTCATGCTGTCGACGCCGTCCAGGCACACCAGGCGGGAGGCTCCGCGCGGCGCGGCGCGCAGCAGGACCTCCAGTTCGTCCGGCCGGTCGGCGTGGAAGCGCTGCACGGTGGCGCCCTGTCCGCGGGCCACCAGGCATCCGTCGTAGACCGTGCGGTGGGCCCGGGCCTCGACGAAGATGTGTCCCTCGCCGCCGAGTACCGGGATCACGGAGGCGTGGATGAGGGTGATGGTCGGGAGCAGCAGGCTGTCCGGGGCGTGCAGCAGTGCGGTCAGCCGTTCCTCGATGTCGGGGTAGAGCCGGGGGTTGCCGATCAGCCGGGACCAGCTGGGGTGGGTGCCCCAGCGCCGGACCTGCGGTTCGATGGCGGCCATGATCTCGGGGTCGAGGTCGAAGCCCAGGTAGTTGCAGGAGGCGAAGTCGATGAGCCAGTGGTCGCCGCTGCGCACATGCCGGCCGTCCACCTCGTCGATGACCGCGTCGCACATGGGGTTGTTCTGCCGCAGGCGTTCGAGCTCGCCCCACCGTGGATCGCGGCGTGCTCCGCCGGTTGTCCTCAGTGCCTTGTGCACGTGATCCTCCTCCGCCCCGGACCGGCGGGTGCCGGTGCGCTGTGGGATTGAGGGTGCGGTGGTCCGGCGGGATACCGGGCTGGTCGCCGCGCTGCCGGCCAGGGACGGAGTACGGCGCTCGGCCGTGCTCCGCAGCAGCTGTTCCGCCTGGTCCACCGTCATGGGGCGGGCGAACAGATAGCCCTGCCCGAACCGGCACCCCATGGCCAGGAGCCGGTCGCGTTGCACGTCCTCTTCGATGCCTTCGGCGATGACCTGCAGACCGAGGGTGTCGGCGATGCGCACAATACCCTCGACCAGGGCGACTTGCTGGGTGTCGACACCGATGTCGTCGATGAACGACTTGTCCACCTTCAGCAGGTCGATGGGGAATTCCCGGAGGTAGCTGAGCGACGAGAAGCCGGTGCCGAAGTCATCGATCGCCATCCGCACCCCGAGGTCCTTGAGCTCCCGCATCACCGCGCGGATCTGCTCGTCCGAATGCATCAGGACGGTCTCGGTCAGCTCCAGTACGAGGGAGCCGTGGGCGACGCCGGTGGCGCCGAGGGCGGCCCGTACCTCGTCGAGGAATCCGGGGTCGCGGAACTGGCGGGCGGAGACGTTCACATTGATGTGCAGCGGGTCCGCCCGGGGCAGCTGCCGCTGCCAGCGGGCGAGGTTGGCGGTGGCCTGGTGGAGCACCCAGGCGCCGAGCGGCATGATGTGGCCGGTCTCCTCGGCGAGCGCGATGAACTGATGCGGTGTCACCGAGCCGCGCCGGGCGTGCGGCCAGCGGGCCAGCGCCTCGAAGCCGGCGAGCGCGCCGGTCGCGATCTCCACGATGGGCTGGTAGCGGACGTCGAACGCCTCGGCGTCCAGTGCGCCCTCCAACCGGGCCCGGAGTTCGTGCCGTTCGACCATGCCGGTGTGCAGCGCCGCCTGGTAGCGGCGCCACTGCCGTTTGCCGGCCGCCTTCGCCGCGTACAGGGCCAGGTCGGCGTGGCCGAGCAGTTCCTCGGCGTCGGCGCTGTCCTGGGCGGTGGCGATGCCCACGCTGGCGGAGGTGCTGACCATCTGCTCGGAGAGCCGGAAGGGCTGGTTGAGGTTCTGTACGACCTGTTCGCCGAGTGCCTCGGCGTCGGCGGGCTCGCGCACGCCTTCCATGAGCACCCCGAACTCGTCGCCGCCCAGGCGTGCCGCGGTGTCGCTGGCCCGCAGCGTTCCGGTCAGCCGGCGGGCCACCGCGATCAGCAGTTCGTCGCCGATGGAGTGGCCGCTGGTGTCGTTGACGACCTTGAAGTCGTCGAGGTCGATGAAGAGGACGCAGGGGGTGGTGCCGTCGCGGCGGCCGCGGAGCAGGGCGCGCTCGATCCGGTCCAGGAGGAGCAGCCGGTTGGGCAGGCCGGTGAGCGCGTCGTGGAAGGCGCGGTGGGTGAGTTCGCGTTCGAGTTTGCGCTGTTCGGTCACGTCGCGGAGGGTCAGGACCAGGCCGTGGACGGTCTGGTCGTGGCGGAGGTTGCTGCACCGGGCCTCGACGTCGATGCGTGCGCCGCCGCGGTGCAGTACCTGCCAGGCGTCGCGGCTGTCCTGGCAGTCGTCGTCGCGCATCCGGGCCAGGGCGCGCACGGCGCGTTCGCCGTCCTGTTCGGTCATGAGCTCGGCGAGGCGCACCCCGTCGAGCGGAGTGCGGCCGAACATGCCCTCCGCGGAGGGGCTGGCGTAGCGGATGGTGTTGTCGTCGTCGAGGATGAGGATGACGTCCGAGGTGTTGTGGACGAGGGTGCGGAAGTACGCCTCGCTGTTGCGCCGGTTGATCTCCTGGCCGAGTGCGACGCGTTCCATCGCCAGGGCCACCTGCGCGGCGAGGGTCTCGCAGGAGGCCCACCGTTCGGCCAGGCTCTTCTCGGTGCCGGCGACGATCAGGGCGCCGATCAGGGAGTCGCCGGCGGGGCCGTTTCTGACGGCCAGGGGGCACAGCAGTGCGCTCGGCAGGGGGGCGAGTTCCGCGGCGGCCTGCGCGCCGAGGTCGGCGACCGGCACGATCTGGGCCTCGTGGGCGAGAAACCGGGAGCGCCAGGCGTCGGCCGGCTCGTCCTGCCAGTCGATGGTCCAGGCGTGCGGCCGTGCGGCGGTGGGCACGGCGTGCAGCCGGCTCCCGCCGGGGGCGAGGGTCAGCAGGGCGACCTCGTAGCCCTCCTCGGTCCCGAAGAGCGGTCCGGCCGCTCCGCGGATCGAGTGGGCGATCTCCTCGACGCCGGAGGTGGAGACCAGCGCGGCGGCCGTCACCCGCAGGCCGCGTTCCCGGGTCACGGCCATCAGGTGCACCACGACCAGTCCGGACAGCCGGGCGAACACCAGCAGGAAGAGCACGGCCGAGAACACCGCGATCACCGGTACGTCGTGCAGATCGCCGCGGACCGCCTCCTGGATGAGCAGCACGGGGGCGATGAGCGAGGCCAGCGCGAGCACGACGAGCCGCCGGGGGTGGATACCGGCCTGCCGGACGGGGGTGCGCTGGGTCAGTTCCACCATGGACGGGTGCAGTGCGGCCAGTCCCCAGGCGGTGAAGAAGACCACCCAGCCCAGGTCCATCGGCGTGCCGACCTGCCAGACCCCTTGGAGCTGGAGGAGCCCGTACAGGACGTCGGAGAAGAGGATGCCGAAGGTGCCGAGGGTGAGGAACTGGATGGCGCGGGTCCGTACGGAGCCGGGCGTCAGCAGCCGGGCGAGCATCGCGAGCATCAGCACGTCGCCGAGCGGATAGGCGATGGAGATGGTGCGCTGCACCCACGTCATGTCGGGGGCCGTGGTGTACGGGTTGATCAGGTAGTTCCAGGAGAGCAGGGCCAGGCCGGAGGTGAGGATCATCGCGTCCAGCAGGCTCGCCACGTCGCGGCCGGTCCGGCGGTAGCGGATGAAGCCCAGCAGCCCGGCGGCGAACAGGGGGTAGGTCGCCAGGTAGAAGACGTCGGCGAGGGACGGGAACGGGTTCTGCTGGTGCAGGTAGGTGTTGAGCACGTTGTACGTGGTGTCACCGGCGGTGAAGGCCACGTTCGCGGCGGCGAGCAGCAGCCAGGGCCAGGCGTGGGCCGGCCGGTGCATGCGGATGCCGGCGATGACGGCCCAGACGTTGCCGAGGACGATGGCGGCCCAGGTGAAGGTGTGCGCGGCGGGGACCGTCAGGTAGACCACCGTGGGCGGGATCACGAGGATGACGTACGTGGTCATCAGGCGGTGTATGCGGCTCAATGAGAACCGCCTCCTCCCGTGACCGGACGGACGCCAACCGTCCTACAGGGTCAATCCGGACGCTTTTTGATAGTATGTCCGCTTTTCTGTATACGCATGACGACGGGGGTCGTTGGCATATGCCAGTGACATAGACGCAGGCAGTCGAGCGGTTCAGTCGGTGGTCAGGCTCCGGGGCCCTCGAAGAGCCGCCGCGGATCGTCGACGGGCATGGTGGTGATCTGCTCCTCCGTCACCCCGCGGGCCCGGACGTACGGCAGCACGTCCTCGCCGATGTGGAGGTGGTGCCACTCAGTCGGTGTGCTCGTGGACGTACGTGCGTCCCAGTGCCGCGCCGTCGACCGGGCCGAGCGCGGAGTCGACCCGCGTCACCGGTCGCGCAGCTCCTTCTTGAGGATCTTGCCGGTGGGCCCCTTGGGCAGCGCGTCGACGATCCGGACCTCCCGCGGGTATTTGTACGCCGCAAGCTGTTGCCGGCAGTGGTCGGTGAGCTCCCCGGGGGTGGCGTGCGCACCGCGGCGCAGTGCGACGACGGCGACGACCTCCTCGCCGAGCCGGTCGTCGGGGCGGCCGACGACCGCGGCCTCGGCGACGGCCGGGTGGGCGTACAGGACCTCCTCGACCTCGCGCGGGTAGACGTTGTAGCCGCCGCGGATGACCACGTCCTTCTTGCGGTCGACGACGAAGAAGTAGCCCTCGTCGTCCTGGTAGCCGAGGTCCCCGGTGTGCAGCCAGCCGTCGCGCAGCGCCTCGGCGGTCTCCTCGGGGCGCCGGTAGTAGCCCTTCATGACGTTGTGGCCGCGGATCAGGATCTCGCCCACGTGGTCGGGGCCGGGCGGCAGCGCGGCGCCGGTGTCGTCGGCGATCCGCACCTCCACGCCCCAGATCGGCTTGCCGATGGAGAGCACCTTGCGCTGCTCGGGGCTGATGTTGAAGGTGGCGGTGCTGGCCGTCTCGGACAGGCCGTAGCCCTCCAGGACCGCCACGCCGGGGAACTTCTCCTCGAAGGCCCGGATGATCTCGCCCGGTATCGGGGCGCCGCCGGAGGCCCCGACGCGCAGCGCGGTCAGGTCCCGGTCCGCGGTGTCGGCCTGGAGCAGTGCCACGTACATGGTGGGGACGCCGGCGAAGAGCGTGCAGCGGTGCCGTTCGAGCGCGTCGAGGACCGCCCCGGTCTCGAACCGCGGGACCAGCGCGAGCGTTCCGCCGTACCGCACCGCCATGTTCAGCACGCTGGACAGGCCGAAGACATGGAAGAACGGCAGCACCGCGAGGCCGATGTCGTCGGGGCGGCAGCCGAACAGCTCACCGGTGACGGTGCAGTTCATGTAGAGCTGGAAGTGGGTGAGCTCGGCGCCCTTGGGGCGGCCTGTGGTACCGCTGGTGTAGAGCAGGACGGCGGTGTCGTCGGCGCCGGCCGGCTCGATCACGCCGGTGTCGTCGGCGGTGGTGAGCTCGTCGTAGGGCCGGGTGCCGGCGATCCGCCGGGGGCTGCCGGGCCGCGGGACGACGTACGCCGGTACGCCGCCGGCGAGTTCGGCGCCCTTGACCGCCTCGTCGGCGAACTCCTCGTGGGTCAGGAGCAGTCGGGCCCCGGAGTCGGTGAGGTGGTAGGCGATCTCGGGGGCCTTGAGCAGGGGGTTGAGCGGGACCATCACCAGGCCGGCCTTGAGGATGCCGAAGTAGGCGAACAGGAACTCCGGCACGTTGGGCAGGTGGACGGCGACCACGTCACCGCGTGCCAGGCCCCGCGCGCGCAGGGTCGCGGCGATCCGGCCGGAGACCTCGTCGGCCCCGGCGTAGGTGACGGTCAGTGCGCCGAGGTGGCACAGGGGTTTGTCCGGGTGGTTCCGGCGGGACTCACGAAGGATGGTGGCGAGGTTGAAGCTCATCCGGGCTCCTGGCGGGCTGCGGCTCGACTCCACGCGGTGCGGCGGTGCGTGCCGAGCCTAGGCAGCCGCTGAGCAATGCTCAACGGTACGAATCCGGCGTATTCCGTGGCGAGTTGACGATCGCCCGGCACTCGGTCACGGGTCACTTCGCCCGCGTCCGCACGGGGCCGGACCGGGGCCCGTAGGCGGTCAGGAAGCGGTCGCGGAAGGTGTCCATCCGCCAGACCGGGGTCTTGGGTCCCGGCTGGAGACCGGGGTGCCAGCCCCAGTCGGAGATCCGGCGCAGCACGGCGGGGTCATGGGCGACGATCGCCACCGGTACGTCCCGGCCGGCGCGCTGGCCGGTCACGGTGGGGACCGGCTGGTGGTCGCCGAGGAAGACCAGCACGGTGTTCTTCCGGCCGTACTTCTCGACGTACGACAGCAGGCTGTGCAGCGAGTACTGGATGGCCCGGCCGTACTCGGTGCGGACCCGGGTGGTGTCCTGCCAGACGTCCTTGGGGTCCTTGCCGGCCTCCCTGATCGCGCGGTAGACCGAGCCGTCACCGACCCGGCCCCAGCCGAGCATCTTGGGCAGCGGCGCCCAGGGGTTGTGGCTGGAGGTCAGGATGATCTCCGACATCAGCGGCTTGCCGCCCCGCTTCCCGTGCTGCAGCCGCTCGAAGGCGGACAGGCTGTACTGGTCCGGCATGCGCGACCAGCTGAATTTCGGGCCGTGGTAGCCGAGGGTGCGGGAGTCGTAGACGGTGTCCAGGCCGTAGAACCCGGCCTCCGGCCAGGACCGGCTGACGCCGGGCATGATGCCGACCGTCCGCCAGGCGCCGGTCCGCCGGAAGGCGCCGGTCAGACTCAGCCGGTCGCTGGAGGTGACGGTGCGGTAGCGCTGCTGGTTGTTGATCCACAGGCCGGACATGAAGGTGGAGTGCGCCAGCCAGCTGCCGCCGCCCGCCGTCGAGGAGGTGAGCCAGCCGCTCCGGGCGGAGAAGCCGGCCCGCCGCAGCTTCGCGGTCTCCTGCGCCAGCACCTTGTCGACGCCGGGGCCTATCAACGGGTCGGCGATCGCGGTGCGGCCGTAGCTCTCGATGAAGGTGAAGATGACGTCCTTGCCGCGCAGTCCGGTCAGCAGCCGGTCGGACGGCGTGTTCCCGAACGGATCGGTGGCCGCTTCCGCGGCGAAGACCCGCTCGTCCGCCAGGCTCGTCCGCAGCTGCTGGGCACGGTCGTCGAGGTGTTCGGCGGTGGTGCGGGAGGCCAGCGGCGCCCCGGCGAGCTGCAGGCCGAGCGCCGCGCTGACGAGCCAGGCGGTCCCGAGGACGAGGGTGCCGCGGGTCGCCAGGGAGCTGTGCCGGGCCAGGACGTGGCTCAGCCGGAGCACGGCCAGCGCCATGAGCACGGGCAGGGCGAGCGCGATGAGCACGGCCCCGACGACGGCGGCGATCGCACCGGTCCGGCCGGCCGAGTCGGCGAGGAACGACGCGGCGTCGCCGAACAGCCCCCAGTCCAGCACCGGGTCGAACGGCCTGACCAGCACCTGGCGGAAGCCCATGTTGAGGAGGTCCAGCAGGGTCATCAGGCCCAGGCCCGCCCCGGCGAGCACCGCGACGACCCGCCGCGGCCGCGGCGGCAGCAGGAGCAGCAGCGCGGCCCCGGCGATCCCCTCCACCGGTATCCGGGCGAACGCACCCGGCGTCAGGCGGAGCAGGTCGTCCGGCAGGACGAGCGCGCCGAACACGAGCACGGTGGCGAGGACGGAGGTGACGGCCCTCCTGCGGCGCCGGTTCGTCCCGCTGGCCAGGAGCAGACGCAGCTGCGTGATGAGCGGCACCCGAAGGTCCTTCCGTACGAGGCGGACTGATGTGGCGACGGGGCCGGCCGGCAGGGGGCCGGGCCGTCGTTGTCCGTCTGTACGGCCCGACGGCGCGGTCCGTTCATCCGGCCGTACAGGTGAATCCTGCACAAGCGCGGGCGGCCGGGGGTGGTGCACGGGCAGGGAGACGTAGACACCCCGCGCCGCCTCGCCCGGCCTTCGGCCCCGCCCCGTGGCGCCAGTAGCCCTTGAGGCGTGCGCACGGCAAAGACCCGCTGCTGGCCCGCTACCCAGCGAGAGGTTTTGTGTTGAAGCATCCGCGTGTACCCACGCCGCGTTCCGTCCTCGCCGGTGCCGGTGTGGTGACCCTGGCCATCGCCCCGCTGCTCGCCCTGCAGAGCGCCCAGGCCCACACCGCACGGGCCCCCGGCCCCCCGTCGGCCGTCGTCGCCGCCGAGCGGGCCGTCGTGATCAACTCCTCGCTCGGTGCGGCCGGGGCGGGTTCCTATTACGACCCGGACCAGCACAAGCTGGTGGTGAACGTGACGACCGAGGAGGCGGCCGGCAAGGTCCGGGCGGCCGGCGCCGAGGCGAGGATCGTCAAGCACTCCCTGGCGTCGCTGGACGCCGCCCGGGCGACCCTCAAGGAGCACGCCTCGATCCCCGGGACGTCCTGGGCCATGGACCCGAAGCTCAACAAGGTGGTCGTCACCGCCGACCGCACCGTCCGCGGGGAGGACCTGGAACGGCTCACGTCGGTCGCCGGCTCGCTCGGTGACCGCGCGGTCGTCCAGCTGTCGCGGGACACGCTCGAGCCGCTGATCGCCGGCGGGGACGCCCTCTGGAGCAGCGCGGCGCGCTGTTCGCTCGGCTTCAACGTCACCAAGGACGGACAGCCGTACTTCCTGACGGCCGGCCACTGCGCGCGCGCCGTGCCGAGCTGGTCCGCCACCGAGGGCGGCCCCCCGATCGCGGTGTCGGAGTCGGGAAGCTTCCCCGGTGACGACTTCGGGCTCGCGCGGTACACCGCCGCCGAGCCGCACCCGAGCGAGGTGGACCTCTACAGCGGCGGCGCGCAGCACATCGTCAGGGCCGCCGACCCGATCGTGGGCCAGAAGGTGCGGCGCAGCGGCAGCACCACCCACGTGCACGACGGGGAGGTCACCGCGCTCAATGTGACGGCCAACTACCACGAGGGGACGGTCGAGGGGCTGATCCAGACCTCGATCTGTGCGGAGTCCGGTGACAGCGGCGGTCCGCTCTTCGAGGGGGACACCGCGCTCGGGCTGACCTCCGGCGGCCGCGGCGCCTGTGCCTCGGGCGGGGTGAGCATGTACCAGCCGGTGACCGAGGCCCTGGCGAAGACGGGCTCCCAGGTCGGTTGACGCGGTGTCGTCCCGGCGGCCGGGCGGCCGCCGGGACGGGATGCCGGGTCAGATGTCCCGCCGCCGGGTCAGCGGCGTGCCGGCCCAGTGGCGTGCCGGGCCGGCGGCGTGCCCGGGTCGGAGGTGTGCCGGGTCAGATCCTCGCCGGCGGGCGGTGCCGGTGCCGGTGGGCGGCGGTGGCTTCCGCGAAGGCCCGGGCGAAGGCGTCACCGTTCGCGGCGGCGGTCACCACGCCCTGGTCGCTCACCGGTTCCGCACCACCGGAGGCGGTGCGCACCTGGTCGGGCAGCAGCTTCTTCAGCACCTCGATCCCGGAGCCCAGGGCGCCGATGGCCTTGCCGTGCCGGTAGGCGTCGAGCACGAAGCGGCGGGCGGCGCCGTCGGCCGCGGTGTCGCCGGCCCCGAGGCCGCCGTCGGGCAGCACCACGGCGTCGTAGAGCACCGAGGCCACGGTGGGCAGCGCCCGGTCCGCCGAGAGCCCGCCGGAGGCGCCGGAGACCTCCCCGTCCTGGGGTGCCAGGGCCTCCACGAACGCGCCCTCCTCGCCCAACGTCTGCTTCAGGCCGGTGACTTGCTGCGCGTCCACACCGTCCTGGACCAGGACCGCGATCTGCCGGGTGCGCAGCGAGCCGTCACCCTTGAGGTTCTCGAAGCTCAGCGCGGGGGACGGGGTGGGCCGCGGGGTGTCGGTGGCCTCGGGGGTGGGGATGCCGATGCCCTCGGCGACCTTGGCGGCCAGGGTGTGGTCGATGTGCGCCAGCTCGCCGACCGTGCGTTCGCGGACCTGCTTGGCGTTGACCTTGCCGAGTTCAAAGCGGAACGCGTCGATGATGTGCTGCTGTTCCCAGTCGGCCATGCTGTGCCAGAACAGCGCCGCCTGGGTGTAGTGGTCGGTGAAACTCGGGCTCCGCTTGCGGATCTTCTGCCCGTCGACCCGCTCCGTCAGATGCCGGAAGGCGGTTTCGTCGGCGCCGGCCACGACCGGGCAGCCGCCGCCGAGGGAGTTCGGCGAGTAGCTGGTGCCCTGGTGGATCCGGCTCTGGTGGTAGCCGTCGCGCTGGTTGTTGCGGACCGGGGCGAGGGGCCGGTTGACCGGCAGCTGGGGGAAGTTGGGCCCGCCCAGCCGGATCAGCTGGGTGTCGAGGTACGAGAAGTTCCGGGCTTGGAGCAGCGGGTCGTTGGTGAAGTCGATGCCCGGCACGACGTTCGCGGTGTGGAAGGCGACCTGCTCGGTCTCCGCGAAGAAATTGTCGGGGTTGCGGTTGAGCACCATTCGACCGATGGGCCGTACCGGCACCAGCTCTTCGGGAATGATTTTGGTGGCGTCCAGGAGGTCGAAGTCGAAGGAGTGCTCGTCCTCCTCCGGTACGAGCTGGACGCCGAGTTCGTATTCCGGATATTCACCGGCCTCGATCATGTCCCAGAGATCACGGCGATTGTAGTCCGGGTCGCGGCCCATCGTTTCCTGGGCCTCGTCCCACACCAGGGAGTGCACCCCGAGCTTGGGCTTCCAGTGGAATTTCACGAACGTGCCCTTGCCCTGCGCGTTCACGAAGCGGAAGGTGTGCACGCCGAAGCCCTGCATCATCCGGTAACTGCGCGGAATGGCCCGGTCCGACATCAGCCACATCATCATGTGCAGGGTCTCGGGCTGGAGCGAGACGAAATCCCAGAGGGTGTCGTGCGCGGAGGCCCCGGTGGGGATCTCGTTGTGCGGCTCCATTTTCACCGCGTGCACGAAGTCCGGGAATTTGATGCCGTCCTGGATGAAGAAGACCGGCATGTTGTTGCCGACCAGGTCGTAATTGCCTTCCGAGGTGTAGAACTTCGTGGCGAATCCGCGGACGTCCCGTACGGTGTCCGCCGAACCGCGCGGGCCCTGGACCGTGGAGAAGCGCACGAACACCGGGGTCTGCACGCCCGGGTCCTGGAGGAAGGCGGCCCGGGTGAACTCCGCGCAGGACTCGTACGGCTGGAAGTAGCCGTAGGCGCCGGCGCCCCGGGCGTGCACCACGCGCTCCGGGATCCGCTCGTGGTCGAAGCGGGTGAGCTTCTCCCGGAAGTGGAAGTCCTCCATCAGCGTCGGGCCGCGTTCACCGGCCTGGAGCGAATCGTCGGTGTGGTCGACGGTCACGCCCTGGTCGGTGGTCAGCGGACCGGCCGCCGGATCGTCCGCGAAATGCGCGCGGCGCTGCTCCTGTTTGCGGTCCGCCATCAGGCCGCCCTTCCGGCCTGGGCGAATTCGGTGACGAAGGTGGCGCAGAAGGCCTTCAGATCGGCCGGCTTCCGGCTGGTGATCAGCGTGTTGTTGCCCGCCGTGCAGACCTTGACCTGTTCGTCCACCCAGGTGCCGCCGGCATTGCGGATATCGGTCTGCAGACTCGGCCAGGACGTCAGGGTGCGCCCCCGTACCACATCGGCCTCGACCAGCGTCCACGGCGCGTGGCAGATGGCCGCCACCGGCCTGCCCCGGTCGAAGAAGCTCTTCACGAAGGCGACCGCGTTCCTGTCCATCCGCAGCGCATCGGGATTGGCGACGCCACCGGGCAGGACCAGGCCGCCGTATTCCGAGACGTCGACCGCGTCCACCGTCCGGTCCACCGGAAAGGTGTCGGCCTTGTCCAGGTGGTGGTACGCCTGGATCCGGCCGGACTTGGTGGACACCAGATGCGGTACGTCCCCCGAATCAAGAACCGCCTTCCAGGGTTCGGTCAGTTCGACCTGCTCGACACCCTCGGGCGCTACCAGGAATGCAATCTGCATGAGCCGTGGTTCCTTTCTCCTGCGGTGCGTAAGGCCGCTGCCCTGCGTCAGTCGCGCTGGTCGCGGCACAGGCGCGGTGCGGCGGAAGCCGGGGTCGCGCGCCATCACGAATTCCCGGTGCGCCCGGCCGCTCATGCCGGTTCCGCCGCGATTAAGCCGGATGCGTCCCGCGGTAACCGAACGGCTCGCGGCCGCCGCACGGCCGGTCCGCCCGGTCCCTGAGCCGGGTGCCCTGGGTGCGGCCGGTGAAACGGGGTGGCGCGGCTGCCGCGGCCGCCGCCCGGCGCACATGCGCACCGGAACGCCTCCGGGTAGCGTCGGAGGGGCGACGCCGTACGGGCCGCCCGCGATGCGCCGGGTCCCGCCGCGTCCGACGCCACCGGAAGGGCTCTTCGACGCCACCGCACACGGCGCCAGGAGCCCTCGTCATCACGGCCAAAGGGCTCGACGAAAGGGCTCGACGAAAGGGCTCCTCATGCGGGTGTTGCCGGCCGCTCCCTCGATCGAAGGACTCACCGCCGTGGTCACCGGCGGCTCGCGCGGACTGGGTCTGCTCATGGCCCGTCAGCTGCTGCGCCGTGACTGCGATGTCGTGCTGCTGGCGCGGGATCCGGCCGAACTGGACCGGGCGGTCGGCAAACTGGGCCGGCCGGGCGGCGGCGCGGTGCGCGGTGTGGTGTGCGACGTGCGCGACGGCGCCGCGGTGGAGGAACGGTTCGCGGAGATCGTGCGGGACAACGGCCGGCTGGACATCGTCATCGCCAATGCCGGCATCATCCAGGTCGGCCCGGCTGAGGCCCTCGGCGTGGAAGGGTTCCGGGACGCCCTGGACTCCATCTTCCACGGGGCCCTGAACACCGCGTTCGCCGCCCTGCCGCACCTGCGGCACAGTCCGGCGGGCGGCCGGCTGGCGCTCGTCGGGTCGGTCGGCGGCCTGCTGGCGGTGCCGCATCTGCTGCCGTACTCGTGCGCCAAGTCGGCGGTGGCCGCGCTGGCCGAGGGACTGCACGCGGAGGAGGCCGCGTACGGGGTCACCGTGACCGGGGTGCATCCCGGGCTGATGCGGACCGGATCGCATCTGCACGCGCGGTTCGGCGGCGACCGGCGCCGGGAGTACGCCTGGTTCCAGGCGCTGGCCGGTGCGCCCCTGTTGTCGATGAACGCCGAGCGGGCGGCCGAGCGCATCGTCTCCGCGGTCCAGCGTCGGCGGCCCCGGATCGTGCTCACCCCGGCGGCCAAACTGGGCGCGGTGGCGCACGGCGTGGCGCCGGTGCTCACCACCCGGCTGGTGTCGGCGGTGGGCCGGGTGCTGCCCCGCGACGGCGGTCCCGGTACGGCGGAGGGCTACCGGGTCGAGGCGGAGGAGCAGCCGCCCGCCCGCCGGCTGCGCAGGGCACTGGGCGTGCTCAACGAACGGGCGGCCGGCCGTTTCAACCAGCGGGGCTGAGGCGCCGGCGGGTCACGGCGGGTCAGGTGTATTCCGTCGGCGACCGGGCACGAGCAGCGGTGAACCCGGGACGCGGCGACGGAAGGAGACCATCGTGCTGTTGGCCCACCCCGCGGTGATGCAGGGCCTCACCGACGAGTACCGGACGCTGGAACTGCTGCACGCGGACCGCGGCAGCGAGGAGGTGCGGCAGCGGATGGACGACCTCGCGTACACGCTGTGCATCTCCACCGGCACCTGCGACGTGGACGCGGCCCTGATCGCCGCCACCCACCACCTCCCGGGCGCCCGCGTGACCGACGATTCCCTGCTCTCCGGGGCGTGAGCCCGCCGGGCGGGCCTGGCGCCACGGCGACCCCTACGGGTGCGGGTCCTCGTGCCCCCGGCTCTCGTGCGGCCTCAGTTTCTCCATGGCCTGTCGCGCCTTGCGGCGGGCCATTTCGGTGAGCTTCATGGGCCTGCCGCGGCCGGTCACCGGCCGGGTCCCGCCGGGCTCGGGCGGCGGCTTGAGGGGGCCGGCCGCCGGTGGCGGGTTGCTCGGCTTGTCCTGGGGTTCCTCAGGGTTTCCGGCGTGGTCCATCTCGGGCTCCCTCTCCTCCGTTCCCCGAGGCCGTAGGGGGTGAACCGGAGCAGGCCGCGCCCCTCTCCTACTTCACCGCGAAGGGCCCTCGTCCGCGACTCGGGGCAGCGGGCCGAGGACGCCGGTGAGGTACGAGAACTCCTGCACGAGGCGGGTCGCCTCGATGACGAGCACGCCGTAGGGGCGGGTCGGGTCGGCCAGCGGCAGTCCGTCCCGCGCGGCCTGCTCGGCGAGTGCTTCGCGGCACTGATGGGCCCGCTCCACCGCGGCGTCGAGTTCCCGGGCCCGGGCGGCCACCAGGTCCTCGTCGAGCCGGCTCAGGAGCTGGGTGAGCGTGGAGAGGGCGGCCAGGAACTCCGCGTAGGCGCGCAGGAAGTCGCGGTAGCGGTAGCGGTCCTCGGCGCCCCGCCACCGGTCCAGGCTGCGCGCGAGCGAGGCGACGTGGTGCAGCGCGCGCTCCAGCGCCGCCAGCACCGACCGGTGGCCCTCGAAGCCGGTCCGGCCGCGGTGCCGGCCCAGGAGCCGGCGCGGGTTGTAGTAGAGGCTCTCGCGGGCGGTGCGCAGCCCGGCCCTGGCCTGGTCGATCAGCTCTTCGGTCTGTTCCGCCCGGATGCGCCACCGCTGGGTGGTCTCCTCGTCCAGCTCGCCCCGCCGCAGGACCGGGTGCATGTCGGCGAAGAGGTCGTCGAGCGTACGGGCCAGGGCGCGCAGCGCGTATGCGGCGCTTCGGTAGCGCATCGGCGGGACGAGCGTGACGTTCACCCCGAGGCCCACGGCGCAGCCGATCAGGACGAGCAGGACGATCTGTCCGAGCTGGGCGGCCCGGTCGAGGTCCGTGGTGGCGGAGGTGTAGGTCGCGAACGCGAAGAAGGCGGCGGTGGCGACCTGGTTGCCCTGGCTACCGAGGGCCGGCCACCGGCCGACGCTGAGGGCGATCAGCGCGACCAGGGCGAACGTGGCGAGCTGGGGCCCGCCGGTGAACACCAGCGCCGCCTGCACCGCCACTCCGCTGACCACCGCGCCGACGTAGCGCAGCGACTGCCGCAGGGACTGATACACCGTCACCTGCATGATCAGCACCGCGGAGAACGGGGCGAAGGCCGGTGACCGGGCGTGCAGGAGCTGGTAGGAGATCAGCCAGCCGACGGTGGCGGCCACGGTGCTCTTCAGGATGAGGAGCACCGTGTGCCGCTCGTGGCCGTCGTAGGCCCGGGCCCGCTGCCACCACATCGCCGTACGGGCCAGCCGGCCGTGTCCCGTCGTCCGCTCCCCCGGGCCACCGGCCATACCCGAAGCTCCTCTCCGCCGTCCGTCCCGTACACGGGCCTCTCCCGGAAGCGGGTACCCGGCACGCTCCGTGGCACCCGTCCGGCCGCCCCGGTCAGCGCGGTGGCAGGTGCCGGGCGAAGAACGTGCGGACCAGGTCGCGCACGGCGGGCACCGAACGCGCCGGATCGAGCGCGCCGACCAGCGCGTTCCGGTCCCGGGCGGTCATCAGGCCGGCGGTCTGCAGCTGCGGGGCGAAGGCGGCGAGGTCGGTGAACACGGCGTGCGCGGTGTGCCGGATCTGCCGCCGGCGGGTGCGGCCGTGCGGGTGCGCGAGCAGCGCGGACCAGGACCGGGCCAGCTCCTTCCGGCCGGGGAACCCGTCGGTGCCCACGAGGAGCAGCGGCCGGTCCACGCCGTCACGGGCCACCGGGAAGAGCGGTCCGGGCCGTCCGGGCCGACGGGAGGGGTGGTCCAGATGGCCCTCCAGGTTGACCGCGGCGCGCAGGCAGCGGTCGTCGTGGAGGGCCTGGGCGGCGGTGGTGCCGCCGGCCGAGTGGCCGTAGATCCCCACCCGCCGGAGGTCCAGCGCGCGGCCGAGGCCGTCGGGCAGCGGGTGGCCGGCGGCATCGGGGTTCCGGCCGGCGGCCAGCTCGGCCAGCTGCGTGCGGACGAACCGGGTGTCGGCCAGCCTGGTGTCGATCAGGGTGCGGAAGAGGTCCGGGTCCGTGCGGGGATCGCCCCGCAGGACGGTGGTACGGACCGGGGCCGGGCGCTGGGGCGTGGTGACCGGGAACTCGACCTCACTGGCGTCTCCGGGGTGGTCGATGCTCACCACCACCCAGCCGTGGCTCGCCAGTTCTTCGGCGAGCCCGGTGCCCAGCGTGCGGGGATCGCCGCCACCGGGGGTGTGGAGCAGCACCGGGCGGCGTACGGGCTGCGCGGGCGCGCCGGTGTGCGCATGGGTCCGGGTGGCCGCCCAGTCGACGCCGGAGCCGGGCAGACCGGGGTGGAGGCGCGGGTCGAGGCCGGCGAAGACCTGCGCGGCGCCCGGGGTCATCTGCGGGGCGACGGGGTGGCCGTGCACGGTCCGGGCCGGATAGCGGACGGTGATCATGAGTTCCCTGCGGGTGAGACGGCGGTCCCACGGGTCGTGCCGGGAGGGATCGACCAGGTACAGGGTGGTGACCCCGAGCGGGTGCGGGCCGGTCGGCGCCGGCAGCCGCGGTACGACGGCCGGCCCGTGCTCCGGGCGCCGGCTCCCGGAGCGGGCCCGGCCGGTGTTGCCGCAGCCGCCGGTGAACAGCAGGGCGGCGCCCAGCGCGGCCGATGCGGCGACCGTCCGGCGGCCCGGACCGGTCGGCCGGCCGTCCCCGCCGCCTGCCCCGTTGCGTACGCTCACGATGAACTCCCCTTGTCGGGCGCTTCCGCCGCGGCCGTGTGCCGTGGCGTGCCGTCGCATGCTGGCGTCCGGCCGGGAGTGCCGGCCAGGGTTGCGGGCCTGGCCGAAAGGATGGCGTCACCAGGGGGAATTGTGATCCGGATGCACTTCACGGCCGCCGATGTCGCCCGGGTCCGCTTCGCCTCCCGGGCGGCGCCGCTGCAGGAGCTGAACGCGGCGCTGATGATGATGTGCCGCCGCGACGACGGGGTGCTGTTCGGCCGGTGGCGGCACCGGGTCCTGCGGTCGCTGCCGGCCGCGGTGGAGCCCCTGGCGGACGTGGTCCCGGCGGGCCGGGCGCCGGTGTTCCTCGACGTCTTCGCCGACTCCCTCCAGGAAGGCCTGGCGACCGTCCGGTCGGCCCGTCCCGAGCTGGTCCGCACCGAGATGGAGCGGGTGTACGCCACGGTGCCCGGGCCGCCCCCGCCATGGGTCCGCGGGCTGCACCAGGGGGACGCGGAGGCATGGCGGGTGCTCGGCCGGGCCCAGCACGCGGCCTTCGAGACACTGCTGCGTCCCGTCTGGTCCCTGGTACAGGACCTGCACCGGGCGGAGTTCACCCGGCATGCGCTGACCGTGGCCGAGCAGGGGGTGGGTGCGGCGCTCGACGGGCTCGTTCCGGGGTCGCGGCTGTCGGGGAACGTCTGGGAGTGCCCGGCGCCCTTCGCACGGGACGTCGTCCTGGACGGGCGCGGGGTGGTGCTGCAGCCCACCTTCCACTGGACCGGCCCGCCGCTGCTGGCCGATCTGCCCGGGCGCCCGCTGTACGTGACCTATCCGGCGGGCCCGGGGGTGCCGCTGGTGCCGCCGGGGGCGGACGACGGGGCGGAGGCGCTGGCCGGGGTGCTGGGCCGGACCCGGGCCGCGATCCTGCGGGTCCTCGCCCGCGAGCACACCACCGGTGACCTCGCCCGGCGGCTGGACATCAGCAACGCCACCGCCTCGGCCCACACCGCCGCGCTGCGCGGGGCCGGGCTGATCACCACGGTGCGGGCGGGGCGGGCGGTGCTGCACCGGCGCACCGCGCTGGGCGGTCTGCTGGTGCACCGGCAGGAGCCGCCGCACCGCGGGGGTGGCTCCGGCTAGGCGGCCGAGGGGCAGGGGGCCGGGACGGGCCCGGTCGCGGCGCGCCTGCGGGACTTCAGCAGGGCGCCGGCGGCGACCGCGCCGGCGATGATCAGGCCGCCGGCCACCAGGGCGCCGCGGGCGCCGGCCAGCTCCATGAGGAAGCCGAGCAGCGGCGGGCCGACCAGGCCCCAGCCCGTGCTGGCGCTGCGCCAGACGCCCAGCACCCGGCCGCGCAGAGCGGCCGGCGGGTCGGTCTGCAGGACCGTGGTACCGGCGGTGTCGGAGATCGACTCGACCACGGACATCGGCAGGACCAGGACGAGCAGCACGATCAGGGACGGGGAGAGGCCCGCGACGATCTGCAGCAGCGCACCGGCCGCGGCCAGCCCGCCGACCAGGGCGACGGTGGGCCTGCGGAGGCGGGCGGCGAGGACCGCGCCGAGGATGCCGCCGGCCGCGAGGACGGTGGAGACCGTGCCGAAGGCGCTCGCGCCGGCGCCGAGCGGTCCGGTGACCAGCACGGCCAGGGTCAGCTGGTAGTTGCGGCCGAAGATCGCGCTCAGGCCGGTGACGGCGGCCAGCGCCACCAACCGCGGCCTGCGGAGGAAGAAGGCCAGCCCGTCGCGGGCACCGGTGCCGACTTCGGGTTCCGGCGCGGCGGCCGCAGTGGGGGCGGCGGGCGCAGTGGGGGCGGCGGGCGCACCCGCCGGCTCTCCGGAGGGCCGGCGCAGTGCCGCGCTCACCGGGCGCAGGAAGGGGATGACCGCGGCGACGAAGAGGAACGACAGGCCGTTGGCGGCGTAGGCCGCTCCGGTGCCGAGGACACCGACGGAGAGTCCCGCAAGGGCGGTGCCGCCCAGCCGTCCGACGCTGTGCACCAGCGAGCCGACGGCGATGGCGGACGGTACGTCCTCGGTGGGAACCAGGTCGTTGCCCAGCAGGGCACAGGCCGGGCCGTCGATGGTGGCGATCAGGCCGGTGACGCCGGCCAGGGCCAGCAGGATGCCGTAGTTGAGCTGGTCGAAGGCGATCAGGGCGGCCGTGGTGAAGGCGATCGCACCGAGGACGGCCTGGCTGACCGCGGCGGTGACCTTCCGGGGCCAGCGGTCGACGGCTGCGCCGCCGATCAGGCCCATCAGCAGCCCGGGCCCGGCCTGGACGGAGAGCGAGAGTCCGGTGGCCGCCGCCGAGCCGGTCAGTTGCAGGACCAGGAGGTTCTGCACGGTGAGCTGCATCCAGGTGCCGGCGTTGGACACCAGGTTGGCGAACGACCACCAGCGCATGCTGCGGTAGCGCAGCGAGCGCCACGGTGCGTGGTCGCCCTTGCGGCCCCCTTCCGGGCCCTTGGCTGCGGCCAGGGCACGGCGGGGCGCGGGGAAGCGCACGCTGCGGGACGCCCGGCCGTACGGCCGGGCGCTGGTGGATTCGGTGGCGGACTCGGGCGGGGGCGCCTGCGCCGGGATGCGGGCAGGGGCGAGGGCAGGAGAAGGCACAGCGGCAGAGACTTTGTGAAGAGCCCGTCAGGCTCGGGAAGCGGGTCGGCGGGCGCGGGGCACCACTGCGTGCGCGGCGTCCGTACCGAGGTCTGTCGGTGCTGGGCTCAGGCCGGGCCGTCCGTGACGAAGCCGTACGGGCTCAGCGATGTCACATCTTCACAGATCGGTCGGTGCCTCCGGAAACGGTCACCGGGCCCGCGGCGGCGCGTACGGCCGGTGGGCCGCTTCAGGGGGTGTCATCTCCCTTGCGCGGAATGGGAGATGAGGGCCGGAAGGGGCACAAGTGTGGTTGCTCACAGGGCGGTTCGCGGCCGGTGGCCGGTCTGTGGGCCAGGTCTCATTCCTCGTCCATGACAGGTACTGGCGGCGCCCCGCAGCGTCCGTGCCCACCGCCTTCAGGTGGCCGTTGGGCCAGGGGCAGATCCCTACCGCCCGCCAGGCCGGCGGGACGGCCAGGGCGGTGCGGCGCCTGCGTTCGGCGGCATCGGTCAGGGGCGCGCCGTGGGTGTCGAGGTGGCGGAACCCCCGGCCCTGGCGGACGCTCCGATATCCCGGAGGGTCCGGGTGGCTCGTGCGCAGGCGCATGCCATCACGGCTCAGGCACCGTCCGTGCGGTCGTCCTCGCGGACCCGCACGGCCTCCTCCTCGGCGGGGCCCGGCGCCGCCCGGTCGCCCGCACCGGTGCCGGTGACCCGGGTCTCGGGCTCTTCCTCGGCCAGTCGCTCGTCGAGGGTCTCGCGCTCGCGCTGTTCGGCGGCGGTGACCCGCTCGTCCACGGCGGAGGGCCGGTCGGGCGGTGAGTAGCTCGCGTCCAGCAGGTCGTCCGGATCGGGTGCGTCCAGTTCGTTCTCCGGGTCGGGCCCGCCGCGGGCGTCCTGCTCGTCCTGTGTGCCGGGCTGGTAGACCTCGTCACCCATGGCTTCATCGGACATTCCGCGCACCCTTCGCCGTCACCGGTTCTGCTGCTTGCCCTACGGATGCCCGTCACCAGGGGTGCAAAACCGGCATACCGGGCGCAGTGCCGTGGGAGGTGCGCGGGGGCGACCCGGCGGACCTCCGCGGGTGACGGACGACGAGTCGCGGGGACGCGTCTTCACCCCCACATTGAAGGGAAGCCCGTCCGGCATCCGCGAAGGAGGCGTCCCATGCCGTCGGTCCGTCCGCGCTCCTGCCCGCCGCCCGACGGTCACGACCCCGGCCCGCGGATCCTGGTGCTCCGGGCGCTCGGACTGGGAGACCTGCTGACCGCGGTCCCCGCCCTCCGGGCGCTGCGCACGTCCCGGCCGGACCACACCCTCGTACTGGCGGCGCCCGGGCGGCTCGCGGCGGCGGCCGCGGCGACCGGGGTGGTCGACCGGCTGCTGCCCACGGTGGCGCCGGGCCGGGAGGTCCCACGGAGCCTCGACTGGCCCGGCCCGCCCCCGGACCTCGCGGTGGACCTGCACGGCAACGGCCCGGCCAGCCACGGACTCCTGCAGGCGCTGCGGCCCGCCCGGCTCTTCGCCTACGCCCATCCGGCCACCCCGGAGATCGCCGGCCCGGCCTGGCGGGAGGACGAGCACGAGCGGGAGCGCTGGTGCCGGCTGCTCAGCTGGTACGGGCTGCCGGCCGACCCGGCCGACCTGGGCATCGCCGCCCCGGCGCTCGCCTCGCCGGCCCCCGGTGCGGTCGTGGTGCATCCCGGCGCGGACGCGGCGGCCCGGTGCTGGCCGGCGGAACGGTTCGCGGCGGTGGCCACGGCCCTGCACCGCGCCGGGCACCGGGTCGTGGTCACCGCGGGGGCCGGCGAGGGGTCGCTCGCCCGGCGGGTCGCCGAGCAGGCCGGGCTGCCGGGGGCGGCGGTGCTGGGCGGGGCCGCCGACCTGCCGTTCGCCGAACTGGCGGCGCTGGTCGCCCAGGCCCGTGCGGTGATCGTCGGCGACACCGGGCTGGCGCATCTGGCGAGCGCCCTCGGTACCCCGTCGGTGGTGCTGTTCGGTCCGGTCGCCCCCCGGCTGTGGGGCCCGCCGGAGACGGACCGGCACCGTGTGCTGTGGCATCCGGACCCCGACGACCGGCCGCGCCCGGGCGATGCGCACGGCGACCGGCCGGACGACCGGCTGCTGCGGATCACGGTCGAGGAGGTGCTCGCCGCGGTCGCCGGGCTGCCGCTGGCCGGCCCGCCGCCGTCCGTCATGGCCCCGGCCCGATGACCGGTCCGCCGCGCGCCCTGGTCACCGGGTGGTTCAGCTTTCTGCACGGCGAGGTGACGGCCGGCGACGCGCTCGCCGCCGAGGCCGTGCAGCACGCGCTGGCCGGGGCGGGCGTCCCGCACGACACCGCGTGGTCCCCGGCGTTCCGGCCGGACGCGCTCCACCTGGCGGACGCCGACCCGGCGCGCTACACCCATCTGCTGTTCGTCTGCGGGCCGGTGCACTCCCGGCGGCCCCCGGACGGCGCCGAGAGCCCGCTCATGGCGCTGCACGACCGGTTCGCCCGGTGCCGCCGGATCGCGGTCGGGGTGTCGGTGCCGGACCCGGCCGATCCGACGGTGCGGCGGTTCGACGAGGTGCTCCCCCGCGACGCCCCCGGGCGGCCCGCCGCCGCGGCGGACCTCAGCCTGTCCGTACCGGCGCCGGGCGGCCTCCCGCTGGTCGGGGTGGTGCTCACCGGCGGCCAGCACGAATACGGCGACCGCCGGCGGCATCCCGAGGTGTCCGACGCCCTCACCGCGTGGCTGGGCACCGCCCGGGTGGCCCGGCTCCCGATGGACACCCGGCTGGACACCCGGGACTGGCGACTGCCGGCCACCCCGCAGGAGGTGCATACGGTGTTCGCCCGGCTGGACGCGGTGGTGACCACCCGGCCGCACGGGCTGGCGCTGGCGCTGCGGGCCGGCACGCCGGTGCTGGCCGTGGACCCGGTCGAGGGCGGCGCGAAGGTCGGCGCCCAGGCGGCGGCGCTCGGCTGGCCGGCGGTGCTGCGGCCGAAGGACGTCCGCCCGGCGGAGCTGGACCGGCTGCTCGCCTGGTGCCTGTCCCCCGCCGGCCGGGCCCGGGCCGCCACGTACCCGGACTACCTGCCGGACGGGGAGCTGCTGGGCACGCTGGTCGACCGGCTGCGCGGGGCCGCCGGGGTGGGCGCGGAGCGGCCCGGCCCGGGTCAGCCGCGGTAGGACCGGGCCGTGGAGGCCCGCTGCGGCGCCTGAAGCAGCCGCATCCGCCGCTCGATCTCCGGGGGCAGCCGCCGCCGTTCGCGCACCACCCAGGGCAGCCCGGCGGCGGCCTCGGCGAAGGCGGCCAGCGACACGGCGTCCCGCGGGACGGTCGCGGCCAGCCCGGCCGTGCGGCGCAGTGCGCCGGGCAGCGGGCGGCGCAGCCAGGTGAACCAGAGGGTGTTGCGGATGCCCTGCCGGCGGCGGAAGGCGGGGTCCCGGTGCGGCGAGGCCCGGTGATGGACCGTCAGATGGTCGGCGTAGGTCAGCCACCAGCCGGCCACCGCGAGGTCGGCGGCCAGCAGTTCCTCCTCGCCGCCGAGCACCAGCCGCGGCGAGAAGCCGCCGGCGGCGCGGAAGGCGTCGGTGCGCAGCACGGTCGCGGCGGCGAGGAACGAGCCCAGCGCCGGGCCGGGCAGCCACTTCGGGCCGGGCAGCGGCGAGTGCCGGAGCTCCTGGACGATGGGGTCCTCGTGGGGCTCGTGGGCAGCTTCCTCGGGGGCCGGCCCGTCGGGGTGCGGATGGGCCAGGATGCGGGCGGTCACGGCGCCCAGGCTCCGGTGGGCGTCCAGCAGGTCGGCGGCACCGGCCAGCGAACCGGGCTGCCACCAGGAGTCGTCGTCGCAGAACGCCAGGTAGGGCGTGGTGGCCGTACGGGCCGCGAGGTTGCGGCCGACCGCGCCGAGGTTGTGGTCGAGGGCGATCAGCCGGGCCGGGAGGGGGTGGCGGCGCACGGCGGCGGCGGTGCCGTCCGTCGAGTGGTTGTCGACGATGACGACCGGTGGCCGCTCGGGGAGTTCGGCCAGCCGGTCGAGGGTGCGTGCCTGGCTGTGCCACCGGTTGCGGGTGATGACCACGACGCCCACCCGGGGTGCCGGCCGCGGCGTCATGAGCGGGCCTTGGGCCGGTCGTCGGCGGAGCGGGCGGCGCGCCGCGCCAGCGCGGTGGTGGAGCGGCCGTCGAGGTACGGCAGGACCAGCGCCTGGCCGCCCCATTCCCGCACGGTGGCGGCCTCGGGCAGGGTGTCGACGGTGTAGTCGCCGCCCTTGACCCAGACGTCCGGGCGCAGCCGGCGCAGCAGGTTCACCGGCGCGTCCTCGTCGAAGACCGCGACCGCGTCGACGCAGCCCAGGCCGGCCAGTACCCGCATCCGGTCGTCGAGGCGGGTGAGCGGGCGACCGGATCCCTTGAGCCGGGCGACCGACGCGTCGGAGTTCAGGCAGACGATGAGGCAGTCGCCGATCCGCCGGGCGCTCTCCAGCAGCCCGACGTGCCCGGCGTGCAGCAGGTCGAAGCAGCCGCCGGTGGCGACGACGGTGCCGCCGCGGGCCCGTACGGAGCGGGCCAGTGCGAACGGGTCGGCGTCCGGCGGCGGGGTGGGGTCCGCGGGCGGCGGGCCGTCCCACAGCGTGGGGCCGCCGGCGCCACCGGCGGCGACGAAGGAGGTGGCTTCGGTGACGGCGAGCTGTACGGCCTCCTCGGGCAGCGCACCGTCGGCCAGTGCGGTGGCCGCGGTCGCGGCGAAGCAGTCGCCGGCCCCGCAGGGGTCGCCGGCCGCCCGGTACGGGGCGGGCACCAGCATCGGGGAGTCGCCGCCGGCCCTGGCCAGCAGGGCGCCGCGGGCGCCGAGCGTCACCGCGACCGCGGCCGCGCCCCAGTGGGCGGCCAGCCGGCTGCCGCGGGCCGCGTCGGCCTGCAGGGACCGGGCGTCGTCACCGGTCAGCGCCCGGGCCTCGGCCGCGTTGGGGGTCACCAGGCGCGCGCCGGGGACCGGCCGGCCGCCCCTGGGGTGCGGGTCCCACACCAGCGGCCCGCGGCGCGCGGCGTCGGCCAGCCGCCCGGCGACCGCCTGGGCGGTGCCGCGGCCGTAGTCGGCGACCAGGACGGCCCGCGCCGCGTCGAGGGCGGCGGCCACGTCGGGGCCGGGCCCGCCCGGGGTGCCGCCCCCGCGGTCGAAGCGCACCAGGGGCCGGCCGCCGGCCAGCACCCGGGTCTTCTCGGGCAGGGTGCCGGTCAGCGGAAGCTCCACCAGCCGCACTACCGGGCGGAGTTGGCGGCGGACCTCCTCGCTCGCCGGGTCGTCGCCCAGGGCCGTCACCAGGGTCACCTCGCGGCCGGCCCGGGCGCCGAGCGCGGCGGCCAGCCCGGCCCCGCCCGGCCGGCTGCGGTCGTCGGCCACGTCCACGACGGGTGCCGGCGCGTCCGGTGCCAGCCGGGTGGCGTCGCCGGCCAGGTCCCGGTCCAGCAGGACGTCCCCGACGACGAGCAGGGGCTGGCGGGAGGTCATACGGCACCTTCCGGGCTGATGCCGGTCTCCTCCGCGGGGAGGGCGGCCGCGGCCTCGGGGCCGACCGCGTCGAAGTTCTCGCAGAGGATGTGCAGCGCGATCAGATGCGCCTCCTGGACGGTGGCCGGGCTGGACGATTCGATGCACAGCGCTTCGTCGGCCGCGGCGGCCAGCGGGTTGGGCCGCGGGCCGGTCAGCGCCCAGACCCGCAGGCCGGCCTTGCGGGCGGTGTCGGCGGCGGCGAGCAGATTGCCGCTGCGGCCCGAGGTGGACAGCAGGACCAGGATGTCGCCGGGCCGGCCGTGGGCCGCGACCTGCCGGGCGAAGACCTGGTCGAAGCCGTAGTCGTTGCCGATCGCGGTGACGCTGGAGGTCTCCGCGTGCAGGGCGACGGCGGAGTAGGCGGGACGTTCGTGCTGGTAGCGGCCGACCAGTTCGGCCGTCAGGTGCTGGGCCTGGGCCGCGCTGCCGCCGTTGCCCGCCGCGAGCAGCCGGCCGCCCAGCGGCAGTACGGCGCTGAGGTGGGAGGCCCACTGGGCGAGCTGGTGCAGACTGTGCCGGCGCAGATGGCCCAGCGCCTCCTGGAGGGACTGGCAGTGCTGGTGTGCGCTCTCAAGGGGATGGCTCATGTCGATCGGGCCGCTCCGTGCGTGAACCGGCGGCGGTCGGGCCCGCACCTCCTTCAAAAGTCTGCGGTCGGGGGTCGGCCGGGTCGGCCGGGGCCGGAAAAAGCGTCGTCCCGGAACGGTTGACGGCTCGTCAGACGGCCTCCGTCACGATGGGCCGGTGCGCGAGCAGCCCGCGGTAGACGGTCTCGGTGGCCGCCGCGACGGTGTCCCAGCCGTAGCGGGCGAGGACCCGGCGGCGGCCCGCGGCGCCGCAGGCGGCCCGGTGTTCGGGGTCGGCGAGGAGTTCGCCGGCGGCCCGGGCCAGGGCGCCCGGGTCGCCGGGCGGGATCAGCCGCCCCGAGACGGTGTCGACGACGGTGTCCAGCTGGCCGCCGACCGCGGTGGCGACCACCGGGGTGCCGCAGGCCATGGCCTCCAACGGCACGATCCCGAAGGGTTCGTAGTCCGCCGGGCAGAGCACCACGTCGGCGGCGCGCAGCAGCGGTGGAACGTCCTCGCACGGCACCCCGCCGGTGAAGCGGACCCGGTCGGCCACCCCGGCCGCCCGGGCGAGCGCGCGCAGCCGCCGGACCTCGGGGTCCCGGTCGAGTTCCGCGGCGGGCGGCCCGCCGGCGATGACGAGGTGGGCGTCGGGCAGCCGGGGCAACGCGGAGACGGACAGCGCGGCTCCCTTGCGGGGCACGAGTCTGCCGAGTTGCAGCAGCAGATGGCGTACCGGGCCGCGGTCGGCGACCGGTCCGTGCGGGCTGAACGCGAGGGCGTCCACACCGCACGGCACCACACTGACCTTGCGGGACGGGATGCCCATCCGGGTCAGTTCGGTGACCTCGTCGCGGCAGGTGGCGATCACCTGGTCGCAGCCTTCGCCGACCTCGATCTCGGAGGTGACGCGGCTGGCCGGGCTGGTGTCGCTGTCCTTCCGGTGGCGCCGCTTGACGGTGCCGAGCGCGTGGTAGGTGTGGGCCAGCGGCAGGTCCAGCTTCCGGGTGGCCTGCAGGGCGGCGAGCCCGGACATCCAGAAGTGCGAGTGCACGACGTCCGGCGGCCGCAGGGCCCAGTCCTCGGTCAGCAGCCGGCCGAACTCCGGGATGTACGGCAGCAGTTCGTCCTTGGGGACGTGACACGGCGGGCCGGCGACGAGGTGCCGGACGGTCACTCCCGGTCGTAGCACGACGTGATCGGGTGGGTCGGGGGCGTCCCTGCGGGTGTAGACGGTGACCCGGTGGCCGCGGTCGGCGAGCGCACCGGCGAGCCGTGCCACATGGACGTTCTGGCCGCCGGCGTCCACGCCGCCGAGGACCGCCAGCGGGCTGGCGTGCTCGGAGACCAGCGCGAGGGACAGGCGGGGGGCGGAGCCGCGGGCGGTCATGCGAGTACCTCCGTGATCAGGCTTTCCCAGTCGTGGAGAAAGCGCTTGAGCCCGTACCGGCCGAGCGCGGCCTGCCGGGCCCGGGCGCCGTCCTCGGCGGCGGCTTCGGGTTCGGCCAGGTAGGTGCGGACGGCGCGGGCCAGGACCTCGGGGCGGTTGGAGAGCGTGCCGGCGCCGGGAGGCACCGCCTCGACGGCCTCCGTCGTCGCCAGGGCCACCACCGGCATTCCCAGGTGCATGGCCTCCAGCAGGGACAGGCCGAGCGAGGTCCAGCGCACGGGGTGCAGATACACCCGCCGCTCGGCCATCGCGGAGTGCAGGTCCGCCTGCGGGAGGTCGACCGTACGGCAGGCGTCCGGGGCGAGGCCGAGGTGACCGGCGAGTCCCTCGGTGCCCATGCCGAAGACGTCGAGCGGGGCGGCTGCGGCCAGTGCGGGCAGCAGGTCGGTGCCGACGGTCCGGCCGCGGCGGACCGGCTCGTTGACGACGACGGCGGCGCGCGGCAGCCGGCCGGTGTAGCGGTGGCCGGGGTCGACGATGCCGTGCTCGATCACGGCGGTGCGGGTCCGGCCGCTGTCCCAGAACAGCCGGTTGAAGTGCGTGACGTGCACCAGCAGCAGGTCGTCGCGGTCGGCGTACGGGTGCCGGGTGTGCGGTACGTCGCCGTGCGGGGCGTTGTGCTCCAGGTAGACGGCGGGCAGGTCGCGGCCGGGGCGGCGGCCGCCGAGCCAGGACTCCGCCAGTTCCGCCTCGTGCGGCCGCTGCAGGACGACCAGGTCGACGGGGGTCTCCCGGAGCTGGGCGGGCGTCTTCTCCCGCACCGATTCGGGCCAGGGGAAGGTACGGGCCCGGCCCCGCCCGTCGGGTCCGCGGTCGGGGGTGACCGGCACCAGGTAGGTGTGCGGGCCCTGGACGAACGCGGTGGTCCAGGAGCCGTGCACGTGCCACAGCAGGATGTTCATAGGGTCGCCCCTCGCTCGTCGTCGGTCGGTGTCCGGGGCGCCCCGGCCCCCGGTGCCGGGGCGTCCGCGCGGCCCGGTGCGGCCGGTACCGCCGCGCCCCGGCCGGTCGTCACCCTGGCCAGCGCGCCCAGCAGTTCGGCGTCCGAGACCCCGTCGAGACAGGGGTGCCCGGGCACCGGGCAGCTCCGGGCGCGGCTGTCCGCGCAGGGCGCCCGCTGGTCGCCGAGCAGGACGTGCGGGACGCCGTAGGGGGCCCACCGTTCGGTGGGGACCACCGGAGCGAAGAGGGAGACGACGGGGGTGCCCACCGCGGCGGCCAGATGTGCCGGGCCGGTGTTGCCGACGACCGCGGCCCGGGCCCCGGCGAGGACGCCGGCGAGCTGGTGCAGATCGGTGCGGCCGCCGAGGTCCAGTGCGTGGTCGCCGGCCACCGCTGCGGTCAGCCGGCGTTCGTCGGGGCCGCCGGTGACGACCACCCGGTGGCCGGCCGCCGCCAGTGCGGCCGCGGCGCGGGCGGCCCGGTCGGCGCTCCAGGCGCGGGCGGGCACCGCCGCTCCGGGGTGCAGCACGACGTACGGGTCGCGGCCGGTGAGCTGCGTGGTGCCGGGCGGCGGCAGGATCTCCAGTGCTCCCCGGTCGCCGGGCGGCAGGCGGAATCCGGCGGCCTCGGCGAGGTCCAGTGCGGCCTCGGCCTCGTGTCGGTGCGGTGCCCGCCGGTGCCGGAGGTCGAGCAGTGCGCCGGAGTAGTCCGTGCTGTCCGCGGCGGTCCACATGCCGCCGGCCATCTTGAGCAGCAGCGCGACCGGCAACGGGCTCTGGTGGTAGGAAACGAGGATCAGCGCCCGGTCGAACCGGCCCGCGGTCAGGGTGTCGACCAGCGCGTCGGTGGTGGCCCGGCTGACCGGCGGGGGCCGCAGGCCGACCCAGGGAGCGTCGTGGACCAGCACCTCGTCGACGCCGGGCAGGAGGTGCGCGGCGCGCTCGCCGGAGGGTCCGCAGAGCAGCGCGGTGTGGGACGAGCCGGCCGCCACGGCCCGTACGGCGGGCCCGGCGAGCAGCACGTCGCCGGCGCTGTCCAGCCGGACGACGAGGGTGCGCGGGGCGGCGCTCATCGGGCCGCCTCCGCGCCGAGCGGGCAGCCGAGCAACTGCCGTACGGCGTCCGGGAGATCGGCCGCGCGGCAGGGTGCGGCGGCGATCTCCTCGCGGCGGGTGACGGGGGTCGGCACGAGCACACCGCGGGCGCCCGCGGCGCGGGCCGCGCCCATGTCGGCGGCGATGTCGCCGACCACGACGGTGTCCTTCGGCGCGACGCCGAGCCGGTGGCAGGCGGCGAGGACCAGGCCGGGCGCCGGTTTGCGGCAGCCGCAGCCGTCGGCGGGCCCGTGCGGGCACACCGCCCAGACGGCGAACGGGCCCAGCAGTTCTTCCACCCGGCGCTGTACGGCCTCGACCTGGCCACGGGTGAGCAGACCGCGGGCCACCCCGGACTGGTTGCTGACCACGCCCACCGGGATGCCGCGGTCGCGCAGCGCGTCCAGTGCGGCCCGGGCCCCGGGCATCGGCACGACCAGCGCCGGGTCGCCGTTGTAGGGGACGTCGGCGATCAGCGTCCCGTCGCGGTCGAAGAGCACCGCGGCGGGCCGCACCGGTGCGGGCGGGGCGGGGTACGGTCCCTCGGCGTGGAGCCAGGGACCGCCTGGGCGCTCCGGGGCGTCCACGATCACACCCGTTCCGGGGCCGGCCGGGCGGTGGCGTCGGGCGTGGGGCGGGCGCCGTCCCAGGGGTCCACGGGGACGATGCGGCGGTGGCGGGCCAGGCCGCGCAGCCAGTGCGCGGTGGCGGCGGGCGGGATCAGGACGCTGGTCAGCGCCATGGTCCGGGTCTCCTCCCGGGTACGCGGTCCGGGGGCGATCCTGGCCCAGGCGAACTCGGCGGTGCCGGCGAGCCACAGGGCGGCCAGGGCCGCCGCGGCGCGCCGTTTGCCGGCCGCGGCGCAGAGCAGCGCGCCGGCGGCCGCCGCGGTCACCGCGAGGTGTCCGGGGAGCCGGCCGCGCGGGGCCTGGGCGCGGCGCCACCAGTTCCGGCCGTGGCGGCGGGTCATCAGGACGTCGTCGGCGTTGCCGGCCTGGAGCCGTACCGAGACCCAGCGGTCGGCGGGGCGGACCGGGTGGGTGGTGCGGCGGCGGCCCTCGGCCAGCGTCCAGCCGGTCGCCAGCACCCGCAGGGCCAGGTCCGCGTCCTCCCGGAAGGCGCGCCGGAAGCGTTCGTCGAAGCCGCCGACGCATTCCAGGGCGGCCCGTCGGTAGGCCATGTCGGCGGTGATCCAGCGGGCGGTGGCCAGCCCCGCGGTGTTGCGTTCCCAGTCGGTGGGTTCGCGTCCGGTCGGCAGCGGCACGTCGACCCGGGCCGAGACGCCGGCGGTGCGCGGGGTGGCGGCGGCGAGGTCGGTGACCAGTTCTCGCGCCCAGGCGGGCCCGGGGAGCACGTCGTCGTCGAGGAAGACGATCCAGGGGGTGCCGCCGGCCGTCCGCCAGCCGGTGTTGCGGGCGGCGGCCGGGCCGCGGGCGCAGCCGGGCACGGTCACCGTGCGGTCGCGCAGCTCCTGGGGGATGTCGGCGGGCAGCGGTGTGCGGTCGTCGAGGGGCCGGTCGTCGACGAGGATCACGCGGCGCGGCGGGGGGCCCTCGGCGGCGGCGAGCGCGGCCAGGCAGGCGGTCAGGCTGGGCCGGCCGAGCGTGGGGATCACGACGGTGTAGTCGGTGGACCGGTCAACCGGGGCGGTCATCGGGCCGCCTCCGGTCCGTGCGGGGTGTGCTGTCCGGCGGCGAAGAGGTCCCGGCGGCGGATCGCGAACGGGCCGATGGCCAGAAGGTCGACGGGGGTGGAGCCGAAGCACTCCAGGGCGTCGCGGGGGTCGTCGACCATGGGCCGGCCCGCGGTGTTGAGACTGGTGTTGACCACGACGGGCAGGCCGGTGAGCCGCTCGAACTCGGTCAGCATCATGGCGAGGCGTGGTTCGGCGGCCGGGTCGACGGTCTGGATCCGGGCCGTGCCGTCCACGTGGACCACGGCGGGAATGCGCTCCCGCCACTCGGGGGCCACCTCGTGGACGAACAGCATGTAGGGGCTGGGGAGTTGGCCCTGGAAGAGGTCCGCCGCGCGGTCGGCGAGCACCATGGGGGCGACCGGCCGGAACTGTTCGCGGCCCTTGACGTCGTTGAGCCGCTCCAGGTTGGCGAAGTGGCCGGGGTGCGCGAGCAGGGAGCGGTGTCCCAGGGCTCGCGGTCCGTATTCGGCGCGTCCCTGGAACCACGCGACGATGGCGTTGTCGGCGAGGGCCTCGGCGACGGTCCGGGCGATGTCGGCGGGGCGCTCGTAGGGGACGGCGGCGGTCCGGAGCCAGGTTTCGAGTTCGGCGTCGGTCCAGTCGCGGCCGAGGGCGGCGCCGGGCATGGGCAGCGGTTCCTCGCCCGCGTCGGCGCCGATCAGCAGGGCGGAGCCGAGTGCGGTGCCGGCGTCGCCGGCCGCCGGCTGGACCCAGACCCGGCCGAACGGGCCCTCCCGGGCGATCCGCGCGTTGGCGACGCAGTTGAGGGCGACGCCGCCGGCGAGGGTCAGCACATCGTCGTGGGTGCGGCCGTGCAGCCAGCGGACCAGGTCCAGGAGGGTCTCCTCCAGGCATGCCTGGGCGCTGGCGGCGAGGTCGGCGTGGTCCTGGCTCCAGGGCTCGTCCGGGCGGCGCGGGGCGCACAGTTCGTGCCAGGGCACGCCGGTGGCGTGGAACCCGCCGTCGCCGGTCGGGTAGATGTGGCGGCGGAGTTCGGCCAGCATCCGCGGCCTGCCGTACGAGGCGAGTGCCATGACCTTGAACTCGTCGGAGCAGCGCAGGAATCCGAGGTGCTCGGTCAGTTCCTCGTAGGCCAGGCCGAGCGAGTGCGGCAGTTCCTGGCCGTACAGCGGCTCCAGTTTGCCCTGGACGCGGTGGGCGGCCAGGTGGGAGGTGGCCTCGCCGCGGCCGTCGAGGACGAGGACGGAGGAGGTCTCGGCGTCCGGTGCGGCGAAGGCACCGGACGCGGCGTGCGCCATGTGGTGCGGGACGAACCGCACCGCGTCCGGGTCGAGGCCGGGCAGCGCGTGGGCGAGGAAGCCGGGTGCCTCGCGGGCGTAGCTCAGCCGCAGGTGGTCCCAGGGGTCGTGCAGCCCCATCTGTGCGGCGGGCCGGGCCAGCCGGGGGTCGAAGGAGTACCCGACCGCGTCGATGTCCTGGGGGCGCAGGCCGGCGTAGTCGAGGCACCAGCGGGCGGCCTGCTCGGGCAGTTCCCAGGCGGAGAACGGCACCGGCCGTTTGCCGTGCTTGCGGCGGGAGAACCTCTCCTCCTCCGCGGCGGCCACCGTGACGCCGTCGATGACGAGTGCGGCGGCGGGGTCGTGGAAGAGTGCGTTGATTCCAAGGATGCGCATCACGATTCGCTGGCCTTTCCTTCGTCCGGGGGCTGCGGTTCGGTCTCCGGTACTCCGGCGGGGTCAGATGCCCTGTTGCTCCCGGAACCAGGCGATGGTGCGGGCCAGGCCGTCCCGTGGTGGCACCCGTGGCTCCCACTGGAGCTTGCCGCGGGCCAGGGTGATGTCGGGGCAGCGCACCGCCGGGTCGTCGGTCGGCCGGTCGATGAACCGGACGGAGGACCGGGAGTCGCTCAACTCGATGATGAGCCGGGCGAGTTCGAGCATGCTGAGCTCGGCCGGGTTGCCCAGGTTCACCGGGCCGCGCAGGTCGGAGGCGGCGGCCGCGAGGATGCCGCGGACGGTGTCGTCGACGTAGCACAGCGAGCGGGTCTGGCAGCCGTCGCCGGTGACGGTCAGCGGATCGCCGGCCAGTGCCTGGCGGATGAAGGTGGGCACCGCGCGTCCGTCGTGGCCGCGCATGCGGGGGCCGTAGGTGTTGAACAGCCGGACGATGCCGGTGTCGGTGCCGTGTGCCCCGGCCTCGGCGGTGGTGAGGGCCTCGCCGAAGCGCTTGGCCTCGTCGTAGACGCTGCGCGGGCCCACGGGGTTGACGTTCCCCCAGTAGTCCTCGCTCTGCGGGTGCTGCTGCGGATCGCCGTAGACCTCGGAGGTGGACGCCAGCAGGAAGCGGGCGCCGGCCGACCGGGCCAGGGCGAGCATGTTGCGGGTGCCCAGGCTGCCGGTCTCCAGGGTGTGCAGCGGGAGTTTGAGGTAGTCGGCGGGCGAGGCCGGGGACGCGAAGTGCAGCACCAGATCGGGCTCCGCGGCGAGCCGGACCGGCTCGGTGACATTCGCCTCGACGACCGTGAAAGCGGGACGGTCACGCAGCGCGGATATGTTCTCCGGCCGTCCGGTGCTGAAATCGTCGATGCATATGACGGCGGTGTCCCGCGCCAGCAATTCGGTACAGAGGTGGGAGCCGACGAAGCCCGCGCCACCGGTCACCACCGCGCGTTGCCAATTCCGCGAAAGTGCCGTGTCCATGGGACTCCCTAGCCTTGGTTCCGAAGTGGTGGGGCTCCTCGATCAGAGTCCGGGGAACGGTCTGCGGGGGCGAGCCGGACTCCGCCGGTCGGGTTAATCCACGACGGCTGCGCCAGCTGCCCGCGGCGCGGCGGGTAAAACAGCCGGAACGCCGTGTCTTCCGGCCGTGCGGGGGTACCCGGGACAGCCCGGCCACCAGCCCGCGGAGTAAGGGTGCGTGATGTGGAACATCTTCGTGATCGGCCTGGACGACGGTAATCTCCCGATTCTGCAAAGACTCCCCGGCGCCCGCGACTACCGGTTCCACCGGCTGCTGAAGCAGGAGGAACTCCAGGTCGGCGAGGTGTCCGTGCCCGATCTGCTGGAAAAGGCGCAGCGCCAGCTGGATTCCTTCGACGGCCGTATCGACGCCATCGTCGGTTTCTGGGATTTCCCGGTGAGCACCTTCGTCCCGATCCTCGGCGAGCGTTACGGCACCCGCTGCACGAGCCTGGAATCGGTCGTCAAGTGTGAGCACAAGTACTGGTGCCGGCTGGAACAGCAGAAGGCCATCGAGGAACATCCGCGGTTCGGCCGGGTGGACCTGGCCGCGGACGATCCGCGGCCGCCGGACGGGGTCCGGTTCCCGATGTGGCTCAAGCCGGCGCTCGCGTATTCCTCGGAGCTGGCTTTCGGGGTGGGCGATCAGCAGGAATTCCGTGGTGCGGTGGAGGAGATCCGGGCGGGAATCGGGCGGGTGGGCCGGCCGTTCGCGGACATCCTCGACCGGGTGTCATTGCCCCCGGAGATGGCGGACGTCGGTGCCGAGGTGTGTCTGGCCGAGGAACGGCTCTCCGGGCTCCAGGCCGCCGTGGAGGGCTACGTCCACGAAGGCGAGGTCACCGTTTACGGCGTGCTGGATTCCATCAACTACCCCGATACGCCGTCCTTCCTGCGCCACCAGTACCCCTCCGCCCTCCCCGAGCCCGTCGTCCGGCGGCTGCACGACGTCTCGAAGCGCCTCGTCCGGCAGATCGGCCTGGACGCCGCCACCTTCAGCATCGAGTACTTCTACGACCCGCGGACCGGGGACATCAACGTGCTGGAGGTCAATCCGCGGCACTCCCAGTCGCACGCCGAACTCTTCGAGGACGTCGACGGGGTGCCCAACCACCACTGCATGGTGCGCCTCGCCCTCGGCCTGGATCCCGCCCTGCCCAGCGGTGCCGGCCGCTACCGCACGGCCGCCAAGTGGTACTACCGCACGTTCGCCGACGGCATCGTCCGCCATGTGCCCAGCGCTGCGGACCTCGCCCGTATCGAACGGGAGATCCCGGGCGTGCGGATCGACCTGCGGCCCGCGGAGGGACAGCGGCTGTCGGAGCTGCCGGAGCAGGACAGCTACAGCTACGAAGTGGCCCACATCTTCACCGGAGGGAACAGTGAGGAGGAGCTGTGCGCCACCTACGACCGCTGTGTGGCCGCCCTGGACCTCACCTTCGACCCGCCCCCGCCCGGCGGGCGCGACGGATAGCCCGTCGTCCGCCCGCCCCGCCGCCGCGAAAGGAGAGCGCCGGCCGTATGCGTTTCGTCACCGAACTGCCCTGTGCGACGACCGAGGAGGAGCACGTCGAGGTGCCGGTGTCCGACGGCACCCGGCTGTCGGCGCGGATCTGGCGCCCGGTCTCCTCCGACCGGGAGCCGGTGCCGGCGGTGCTGGAGTACATCCCGTACCGCAAGCGCGATCTCAGCTCCGTACGCGACTCGATGCACCACCCCTACCTCGCCGGGCACGGCTATGCCTGCGTCCGGGTGGACCTGCGGGGCACCGGGGAGTCGGAGGGGGTGCTGATCGACGAGTACCTGGAACAGGAACAGGCCGACGCCGAGGACGTGCTGGCCTGGCTCGCCGCCCAGCCGTGGTGCGACGGCAGCACCGGCATGATGGGCATCTCCTGGGGTGCGTTCGCCGCCCTCCAGGTCGCCGCCCGGCGGCCGCCGAGCCTGCGCGCCCTGGTCATCGCCTCCTTCACGGACGACCGGTACGCCGACGACATGCACTACATGGGCGGTGCGCTGCTGTCGGACAGCCTGGCCGAGGCGGGCACCATGTTCGCCTACGGGACCTGCCCGCCGGACCCCGCGGTGGTCGGCGCGCGCTGGCGGGAGATGTGGCACGAGCGGCTGGCGCACACCCGGCCCTGGGTCCTGGAATGGCTGCGGCATCAGCACCGCGACGACTACTGGCGGCACGCCTCGGTCAGCGAGGACTACACGGCCGTGCGCTGCCCGGTGCTTGCCTCCAGCGGCTGGGCGGACGGCTATTCCAACGCCGTGACCCGACTGCTGGCCCACCTGGACGTCCCGCGCAAGGGACTGATCGGCCCCTGGTCGCACAAGTACCCGCACCTGGGCGAGCCCGGTCCGGCCATCGGCTATCTGCAGGAGGTGGTGCGGTGGTGGGACCACTGGCTCAAGGGCGTCGACAACGGGGTGATGGACGGCCCGATGCTGCGCACCTGGATGCAGGACAGCGTGCCGCCCTCGACGTCGTACGAGGAGCGGCCGGGCCGCTGGGTGGGCGAGCCGGACTGGCCGTCCCCGCACGTCCGGCCGGTGTGCCACCCGCTGCGCCGGCACCGCATCGATCCGCCGGAGGAGGCGGGGCCCGGTGACCGGACGCCGGACGAGGCCACGCTGACCGTCCGGTCTCCGCTGTCCGTCGGCCAGTTCGCCGGGAAGTGGGCCTCGTACAACGCTCCCCCGGACCTGCCCTACGACCAGCGGGAGGAGGACGGCGGCTCGCTGGTCTTCGAGACCGGGGCGCTCAGCGAGCGGGTGGAGATCCTGGGTTCCCCCACGGTGGAGCTGGACTTCTCGGTCGACGAGCCGGTGGCCATGGTGGCCGCCCGGCTCTCCGACGTGAGCCCGGACGGCGCCGCCACCCGGGTCACCTACGGCCTGCTGAACCTGACCCACCGCAACGGGATCGGCACGCCGGAGCCGCTGGAGCCGGGCGGCCGGTGCCGGGCCACGGTGGAACTCAACGGTGTCGCCCAGGCGTTCCCGCCCGGCCACCGCATCCGGCTGTCCCTGTCCACGTCGTACTGGCCGCTGGCCTGGCCGCCGCCCCGGCCGGTGCGGCTGACCGTGTACGAGGGCACCAGCAGTCTGACCCTGCCGGTGCGCCCGGTGCGCGCGTCCGAGCTGGTCCCGGACGGGCCGTTCGGGGAGCCGGAGGCCACCCCGCCGCTCGCCACCACCCAGCTGACGGCACCGGAACAGCGCTGGGAGGTCAAGCGGGACCTGGTCGACTACCGCTCCGAGCTGGAGATCGTCAAGGACCGCGGGACGGTGCGCTACGAGGGCATCGGGCTGGACGTCGGGATCCGGGCCCACGAGCGGTACACGGCGGTGGCCGACGACTTCACGTCCGCCCGGGGTGAGGCGGCCTGGACCACGCGGTTCCGGCGCGACGGCTGGGAGGTCCGGGTGGAGACCCGCACCGTCCTCCGGTGCAGCGAGACGGAGTTCCTCGTGGACGCCACCCTGGACGGCTTCGAGAACGACCGCCGGGTGTTCTCCCGCACCTGGAACGAGACGCTGCCGCGGGAGCTGCTGTAGGCGCCCCACGGGAGGTGCCTCCCGCCGGCCCCTACCGCCCGGCGCGGCGCCCCCGTGACCGCAGCAGGGACAGCGCGCCGAGCGCCGCGGCGGTGACCGCGCCCGTGGTCAGGGCGGGGTGCCGGGCGAGGGCCGCCTGGGCGGAGTGCGCCTTGGCCTGGGTGTCGAAGATGCCGTGGGCACCGTGGTCGCTGCCCGCGGTGTCGTCCGCCGGCTGCCACAGGTTCACGTCCCGGGCGGTGGACGGGGCCCGGTCGGTCTGCTGGGAGTCGTAGCCGGTGCGGGCGAGATAGCGGTCGAGGAGGCCGGGGGCGATCTTCTCGGCCCAGATCGTGGCCGCGGTGGAGGCGCCGACGTAGTACTGCTTGCGGCGCGGGTGGGCCGCGGCGTGCACGACCGCGCGGGCCGCGACCTCCGGCTGGTAGATCGGCGGCACCGGGGAAGGGTGGCCGGGCAGTCGGGACAACACCCAGGAGAACTGCGGGGTGTTGACCGCGGGCATCTGGACCACGGTGATCCGGACCTTGCTGCCCCGGTGCAGCAGTTCGGTGCGCACGGCGGAGGTGAAGCCGTTGATGGCGTGCTTGGCGCCGCAGTACGCGGACTGCAGCGGTACGGACCGGTAGCCGAGCGCCGAGCCGACCTGGACGACCGTGCCGGCGTCGCGGGGGAGCATCCGGCGCAGGGCGGCCCGGGTGCCGTGCACGAAGCCGAGGTAGGTGACCTCGGTGACCCGGCGGAATTCGTCCGGCTCGATCTCGGTGAACGGCGCGAAGACCGAGGTGAAGGCGTCGTTGACCCAGATGTCGAGCGGGCCGAAGGCGTCCTCGGCGGCCTGGGCCGCGGCCTCCACCTGCGCAGGGTCGGCGACGTCGGTGGGCAGTACCAGGGCCCGGCCGCCGGCCCGTTCGACCTCCGCGGCGGCCGCTTCGAGACCGGCCCGGCCGCGGGCCACCAGCGCCACGTCGGCGCCCCGGTCGCCGAACAGCCGGGCGGTGGCGCGGCCGATGCCGGCGCTGGCTCCCGTGATGACGACGGTCTGTGCCATGTCCGTGGTCCTCCTCAGCCGGCCCGGTACGGTTCGGCGTCCGCGGTGCGCAGGGTCAGCCCGTGTCCCGGTGCTCCGTCGGCGCCGGGTGTCACGCTGCCGCCCGACGGGTCGAGGGCGCCGTCGAACAGCAGGTTCTCGATGCGGACGTGGTCGTGGAACCACTCCAGGTGGCGCAGGTTGGGGATCGACGCGGCGGCGTGCGCGTGGACGTGGGGTGCGCAGTGCGCGGAGAGCGCCAGGCCGCGGGCCTCGGCGAGCGCGGCGGCGCGCAGCCAGACCGTGAGGCCGCCGCAGCGGGTGGCGTCGGCCTGCAGGCAGTCCACCGCGCGGGCGTCCAGCATGTGCGCGAAGTACGGCAGGGCGTAGCCGTATTCGCCGGCGGTGACCTCGGCCGGCACCGCGTCCCGTACCTGCGCCAGGCCCGTCAGGTCGTCGGAGGAGACCGGCTCCTCGAACCAGGTGACGCCGTGCCGGGCGAGGTCGTCGGCGAGCCGGACGGCCTGTTTGACGGTGTAGCCGCCGTTGGCGTCGACGTACAGCTCGGTGGTGGGGCCGATGCTGGCCCGGGCCCGGGCGATGCGGTCCCGGTCGCGGCCCTCGGCCCGGCCCCAGGACTCGCCGATCTTGATCTTGACCCGGGGCAGTCCCTGCTCCTCCACCCAGGCGCGCAACTGCCGGTCCTGCGCCTGGGCGTCATAGGTGGTGAATCCGCCGCTGCCGTAGACGGGCACCTTTCTGCCGGCCGCGCCGAGCAGCCGGACGAGCGGGAGGTCGAGCAGCCGGGCCTTGAGATCCCACAGGGCGATGTCGACGGCGGAGATCGCACCGGCGATCAGGCCCGGCCGGCCGGCGTTGCGCACCGCCCGGGACATCGCCTCGTTGGCCCGGGGCACGTCCCAGACGGAGGCGCCGCGCACCGCCTGGGCCAGTACGTCACGGACGACGGCAGCCGTCTGGGGCGCGCCGTAGGTGTAACCGAGGCCGGTGGCGCCGCCGGAGCGGAGCTCCACCACGACCAGGGTGGTCTCGTGCCACTCCAGGGTGCCGTCGGCTTCGGGGGCGTCGGTGGGGACGGTGTAGGCGGCCGCCTCGACGGCGTCGACGACCGGGTCACCGTCGCCCGTTGGCTGACGCACCGTCAGTCCTTGCTGCCGGGCCGGCCGTGCCGGTGCTTGCCGCCCGGGAGCATCTCCTGGACCTTCGCCTTGAGGCCCTGTTTGACCATCGCGGCGCGGTCGCTGTCGCCCTTGAGGATGGCGGTGGCCGCGGCCTCGATCTGGTCGAGGCTGGCGTGCGGCGGGATCGGCGGGACGGCCGGGTCGGTACGGAAGTCGATGACGAACGGCCGGTCGGCGGCGAGCGCCTTGCGCCAGGCGTCCACCACCTCGCCGGGCTTCTCCACCCGGACGCCGTCCAGGCCGATGGAGCGGGCGAAGTCGGCGTAGGGCACGTCCGGGATCGCCTGCGAGGGCAGGAACTGCGGGGCGCCGGACATGGCGCGCATCTCCCAGGTCACCTGGTTGAGGTCCTGGTTGTTGAGCACGGCGACGATCAGCCGCGGGTCCTGCCACTCCGACCAGTACTTGCCGGCGGTGATCAGCTCGGCCATCCCGTTCATCTGCATCGCGCCGTCCCCGACGAGGGCGATCGCCGGCCGCTCGGGGTGGGCGAACTTCGCCCCGATGACGTACGGCACGCCGGGGCCCATGGTCGCCAGCGTCCCGGAGAGCGAGCCCCGCATCGTGCCGCGGATCCGCAGGTGGCGGGCGTACCAGTTGGCGGACGAGCCGGAATCCGCGGCGAGGATGACGTCGTCGGGCAGCAGCGCGTCGAGGGCGTGGATGACGTACTCGGGGTTGATCGGGTCGGCCTCGACGGCGGCCCGCCGCTCCATCACCTCCCACCAGCGGGCGGTGTCCTTCTCGATCTTCTTCCGCCAGTTGCCGTGCTTCTTGGTCTTCAGCTGCGGCAGCAGCCGTTGCAGCGTCGCCTTGGCGTCCCCGACGAGGTTGACCTCGAAGGGGTAGCGCATCCCGACCATGTGCGGGTCGATGTCGATCTGCACCGCCCGGGCCTGGTCCAGCTCCGGCATGAACTGGGTGTAGGGGAAGCTGGATCCGACCACCAGCAGGGTGTCGCAGTCCCGCATCAGCTCGTACGACGGGCGGGTCCCCAGCAGCCCGATGGCGCCGGTGACGTACGGCAGGTCGTCGGGCAGCGCGTCCTTGCCGAGCAGCGCCTTGGCCACCCCGGCACCGAGCACGTCGGCGAGCCGCTCCACCTCGGCGCGGGCCCCGCGGGCGCCCTGCCCGATCAGGACGGCGACCTTCTCACCGGCGTTGAGGACCTCCGCGGCGCGGGCGAGGTCGTCCTCGGTGGGCACCGGCGCGTAGGAGGCGAGACCGAGGCTGGAGGGAACCATCTTGAAGGCGTGGGTGGGCGGCGAGTAGTCCAGTTCCTGCACGTCGGCGGGGACGATCACGGCGGTCACGGTCCGCCGGCCGTAGGCGGTGCGGATGGCCCGGTCGATGGCGTTGGGCAGTTGCTCGGGGACGGTCACCATTTCGCAGAAGTCGGAGGCGACGTCCTTGTAGAGGCTCTGCAGATCGACTTCCTGCTGGTAGGAGCCGCCCATGGCGCTGCGGTTGGTCTGCCCGACGATCGCCACCACGGGGACGTGGTCGAGCTTGGCGTCGTAGAGGCCGTTGAGCAGGTGGATGGCGCCGGGACCGGAGGTCGCCGCGCAGACCCCGACGCGGCCGGAGAACTTGGCGTACCCGACGGCCTGGAAGGCGGCCATCTCCTCGTGCCGGGCCTGGATGAACCTCGGCTTGTTGTCGGCGCGTTCCCAGGCGGCGAGCAGCCCGTTGATGCCGTCGCCGGCGTAGGCGAAGACATGCTCGACGTCCCAGTCGCGCAGGCGGGCAAGGATGTGGTCAGAGACCTTGGTCGACACGGACGTTCCTCTTCTCTCGTCGGTTGAGTGCGGCGGTCACCCCGGCGGCCAAAGCCCCGAGGCCTGCCAGGGCGGCGCCGGCGGTGACCAGGTGGGCGTCCCGGGCGGGGACCCGCGGCCGGTCGGCGGCCTGTTCGGGGCGGTCGGCGGGCAGCGGACCGTCGAGGCCGAGCGCCAGTGCCTCGGCCAGGTGGAGCGCGCCCCGGCCGGTGCCGCCGTCGGCGATCTGGGTGCGGCAGCTGAAGCCGTCGGCGAGCACCGGGGCGGCGGGGTCGGCGGCGCGGACGGCGGGCAGCAGGCCCTGTTCGGCGACGGTCATGGAGACCTGATGGTGGCCGCGTTCGAAGCCGAAGTTGCCGGCCAGTCCGCAGCAGCCGACGTCCAGGACGTCCGCGTCCAGCCCGGCCCGGCGCATCAGCTCCCGGTCCGCGTCGTTCCCCAGGACAGCGTGCTGGTGGCAGTGGGTCTGCACGGTCGCCGGCCGGTCGAGCCGCGGCGGCCGCCAGTCCTCCGGGGCGTGGTGGACGAGCTGTTCGGCGAACGTGCGGAACTGCCGGGCCAGCCGCTGGACATCCTGGTCCGCGGGGAACAGCTCGGGGGCGTCGGCACGGAACACCGCGGTGCAGGACGGCTCCAGGCCGATGACCGGCGTGCCGGCCTCGATCCACGGCCGGAGCGCGTCGACGGTGCGGCGCAGCACCCGCCCGGCGGTCGTCAGCTGCCCGGTCGAGATCCACGTCAGTCCGCAGCAGACGGTCCCCGGCGGCACCGCGACCCGGAAACCGGCGTCCTCCAGGACCCGCACCGCCGCCTTGGCGACGTTCGGGTGGAGGTGGTTGCTGAAGGTGTCCGGCCACAGCAGCACCGTCCGGGCGTCCCCGGGGTCCGGCTGCGGGCGGTCGCGGGCCGCCCACCATTCGGTGAACGACTCCTCGGCGAAGGCCGGCGCGGTCCGCTCGGTGGCCACCCCGGCGGCGCGCTTTCCCAGCCGGGACAGTACGGGTGCCCGCAGCGCCGCGTTGACCAGCCGGGGCGCGCCGCGCGCCAGCTTCGCCCACAGCGGCAGCCAGCCCAGGGCGTAGTGGGCGGCCGGGCGCAGCCGGCCGGCGTAGTGGTGGGCGAGGAACTCGGCCTTGTAGGTGGCCATGTCGACGCCGGTGGGGCAGTCGGACTTGCAGCCCTTGCAGGCCAGGCAAAGATCGAGTGCGTCGCGGACCTCGGTGGACCGCCAGCCGTCGGTGATCGCCGAGTCGGCGTGCCCGTTCAGCATCTCGAACAGCAGCCGGGCCCGCCCGCGGGTGGAGTGCTCCTCCTCGCCCGTGGCCCGGTACGAGGGACACATCACCCCGCCGGCGTGGCTACGGCAGTTGCCGATGCCGACGCAGCGCATCACCCCGCGGGTGAAGGAGTGTTCATCGTCGGGGTAGCCGAAGTGGGTGCGGTGGGTCTCGGGCCGCCAGGCCGGGCCGAGCCGGAGATGGTCGTCGGCCCGGTGCGGGCGCACGACCTTGCCGGGGTTCATCCGGTCGTCCGGGTCGAAGAGCGCCTTCATCTCGCCGAAGGCGCCGGTGAGCCGTTCCCCGAACATCTTCGGGAGCAGTTCGCCGCGCGCCTGCCCGTCACCGTGCTCGCCGGAGAGCGACCCGCCGTACGAGACGACGAGGTCGGCCGCGCGGTGCAGGAAGGCCCGGAAGTCCGCCACTCCCCGGGCGCTCTTGAGGTCGAACGGGATGCGGGTGTGCACACAGCCCTGGCCGAAGTGGCCGTACAGCGACGGATGGTCGTAGTCGAACTCGGCGAACAGCGCCTTCAGATCGCGCAGATAGTCCCCGAACCTGTCCGGCGGGACCGCGGAGTCCTCCCAGCCCTCCCAGGTCTCCCGGTCGTCCGGCGGCCGCGCGGTCACCCCGAGCCCGGCCTCCCTCGCCTTGAGCATCCGCTCCTCGCGCGCCGGGTCGTCGGAGAACGCCACCGTCGGATCGCTCTCCTTGCGGCCCAGCGCCCGGAGCAGATCGTGGCACCGGGCGTCGACGTCCTCCCGGGTGTCGCCGGTGAACTGGACCAGCAGCCAGCTGTCGCCCTCCGGGAAGATCTCCAGGGAGTCGAGGTAGGCGTGCTCCTCGCGCATCAGCTGCGCCATCCGCCCGTCCAGGGCCTCCAGTTGGGTGGGGTCGGCGTGTGCCAGCAGCCGCGGTACGTCGTCGGCGGCCGCGCAGATGTCGGGGTAGCCGAGCACCACCATGGCCTCGCAGGGCGGCACCGGCACCAGGTCGAGTTCGGCGTGCAGGACGGTCACCAGGGTGCCCTCGCTGCCCACCAGCGCGCGGGCGAGGTCGAAGCCGTTCTCGGGCAGCAGCGAGTCCAGGTTGTAGCCGGACACCCGCCGCGGAATGTCGGGAAATCCCCGCCGGATGTCGCCGAGACACCGGTCGGCGAGCTCCCGCAGTCCCCGGTAGATGTCCGCCCGCCGGCCGCCTTCCGCCTGGATTTCCGCGTATTCCTCCGGTGAGGTGGGCCCCACCCACATCCGGAGGCCGTCATAGGTGAGGATCTCCAGCCGCCGCACATTGTCGACGGTCTTTCCGTACGCCTGGGCCGAGGCGCCACAGGAATTGTTGCCGATCATTCCGCCCAGCGAACAATGGCTGTGGGTGGCGGGCTTCGGGCCGAACTTCAGTTTCTCCCCGGCCAGTTGCCGGTTGAGTTCGTCCAGCACGATGCCCGGTTCGACGACGCACCGGCGGCGGGCGGCGTCCACCGATACCAGGCGGTTGCAGTATTTCGTCCAGTCGATGACCACGGCGGTGTTGGTGCACTGTCCGCCGAGGCTGGTGCCGCCGCCCCGGGAGAGCACCGGCGCACCGAATTCCGCGCACACCTCGACCGCGGCCGCCCCGGCATCGACGTGCCGCGGAACGACCACGCCGATCGGCACCTGCCGGTAGTTGGAGCCGTCCGTGGCATAGGCGCCGCGGCTGCCCGCGTCGAACCGCACCTCACCGTCGACCCGCTCGCGCAGCGCCTTTTCCAGGGCACCGGTCCGCGCGGCGGGAAAGGTCTCCGGTGAGCCGTCCGCCCGCTCGTCCGGCGTCGTTTCCGCTCGCTGGTCCATAACCACCTTCTGCCGTTTCTGCCCTGCGAAAGGCCCGGACGTCCCGCGGACGGCCGGGCCGGACGGACCCGGGGGGGGATCCGGCGGATCAGCCCGGGCCACCGCCGCGGCCGGTGAGCAGGTCCCGGGCGCGGTCCACCAGCCCGAGGCCCGGGCCGAGCAGTTTGTTCGCCGGCGGGGCGTCGGGGGCGCCGGGGTGCGGCCGGGTGGGCGCGCGCTTCTTGGCCGCCCGGACCTTCTCCCCGAGCGCTTCGAGTTCCCCGGGAAGGCACACCTCACGCAATCGGGCGAACAGTTCGCCCTCCTCGTCCCGGATGTGCGCCCGGACCTCCGTGCGGAGTTTCACGAACAACTCGTTGAACGCCCGGTCTTCCGCGTCGAGCCGTTCCAGGTCTTTCAGCAGCCCTTCCACCCGTTGGTGGTCGGTGATTTCCTTGTCGGCCAGTGCGGCGCCGTTCGGCAGCTTCTCGCGCACCGCGGGGTAGAGGTATTGCTCCTCGGCGACGGAATGCCGGACGAGTTCGATCGTCAGCCGGTCGAGCAGCCTTTTGCGTGTCGCGGCCGCCGGGACCGCCGCCTCGATCTGCTCGAACAGCACGGCCATCTCCCGATGGTCCGCGGCCAGCTCGGTGATGACATCTCCGCCGTGTCCCATGGTCGTACCTCTCGCCCATGTGCGCGCGTCCGCCCTTCGGCCACCAGAACGGGTTCCCCGGCACCGTCCCGGCTAACGCCTCGACCGGCGGGAATTGCGCCGGATGCCGCATCCGGTTCCCTTACCTCGGACGGGCACGTCCTTACCTTCGTCCTTACCTCGGACAGGCATGGAAATGCGGCGGAGGAATTCTCAGCCGCCCGCTCCGGGGCCGGGCGGTCCGGGCCGGGCGCGGGCGATGAGCAGGGCGACGTCATCGGCGTCGTCCGGGTCGCGCAGCGCCTCCAGCAGCCGGTCGCAGGTGTCCTCCAGGGACGGGTCCGGGCGGTCCAGGAGACTCAGCAGACGGTCCAGGCGCTCGTCGATCATGTCCCGGCGGGTCTCGACCAGCCCGTCGGTGTACAGCACCAGACGGTCGCCGGGGCGCAGCTCGAAGGTGGTCTCCTCGAAGGGGACGCCGCCGACGCCGAGCGGGACGCCCGTGGGCAGGTCGAGGAGTTCGGGCGGCCGGCCGGAGTGGATCAGCACCGGTGGCAGGTGCCCGGCGGCGGCGATCCGGCAGACCGCGTGGTGCGGATCGTGGACGGCGTAGACGCAGGTGGCGTACTGCTCCAGACCGGCCGTGATCCGGTCGACGTGCCGCAGCACCTCGGCCGGCGGCATGTCCAGGTCGGCCAGGGTGCCGGTGGCGGTCCGCAGCCGGCCCATCGTGGTGGCGGCCTCGGTGCCGCTGCCCATCACGTCACCGACCACGAGCGCCGTCTGGTCCCCGGCGAGCGGGATCACGTCGAACCAGTCGCCGCCGACCTCGTTCGTGGTGCCGGCCGGCCGGTAGCGGGTGGCGATCTCCAGCCCGGCCCGCTGCGGCGGACGGTCCGGGAGCAGGCTGCGCTGGAGCGTGACGGCGGTGTTCCGCAGGCTCTGGTAGAGCCGGGCGTTGTCCATGCTCACGGCGGCCCGGTCGGCCAGTTCGGCGGCCAGGGTCTGGTCGTCCTCGTCGAACGGGACGGGGTTGCGGGCGCGGGTGAGGCCCAGCGCGCCGAGCACCTCGCCGCGGGCGATCAGCGGGGTCGCGAGGTAGCTGTGGATGCCGGCCCGGGCCAGGATCGCGGCGGCCTCCGGATCACGGGCGATCCGGGCCAGGGACCGCTCGTCGACGTGGCGGACGAGGATGGCGCGGCCGGTGCGTACGCACTGGGTGACCAGCCGGTCGGCGCCGTAGCTGGCGAGGTGCCCGGGCGGGTCGGCGGCGCCGGCCGCCTCGGTGGGGTAGGCGGTGTGCACCGCGAGCGCCCGGAAGACGGCCGGGTGGGTGCCGGTGCTGGTGCCGGCGGGGCGGCGGTCGTCCAGGAAGGAGTCGAGGATGTCCACGGTGGCCACGTCGGCGAGCTCGGGCACGGTGACCTCGGCCAGCTCATGGGCGGTCCGTTCCACCTCCAGCGTGGTGCCGATCCGCGCCGAACCGTCCGCGATCATGGCCAGCCGGCGCCGGGCGCGGGACGCCTCCCCGGCCGCGCGGTGCCGGTCGGTGACGTCCACGATCACCCCGGCCACCCCGAGCACCCGCCCGCCGGGATCCTCCAGCCGGTAGAACGAGACCGACCAGGCGTGCTCGTTCTCGGGGTCGGCGAGGGTGCGCCCCACGACGTACTCGTCGACCAGCGGCTGCCCGGTCTCCAGCACCCGCCGGAGCGCGGTCTCCAGGGCCTCGGTGTGGATGAACGGCAGCACCTCCTGGACCGACCGGCCGAGGTGTTCCCGGGCGGAGACCCCGTCGATCCGTTCCAGCGCGGGATTGACGGCCAGGTACCGCAGATCGGTGTCGAGGACGCCGAGCCCGATCGGGGACTGCGAGACCAGCCGGGTGGACAGTGCCACATCGCGTTCGACCTTGCTCAGGGTGGCCTCGTCGGTGGCGATGCCCAGGGCGTAGTAGTCCCCCCGGTCGTCCAGCAGCCGGACGTTGCGGAACTCCACCAGCCGGGTGCTGCCGTCCTTGTGCCGGACGGGAAAGGCCCCGGCCCAGCTCTGGCCGGTCGCCATGACCTCGGTGAACAGCCTGACCACCAGGTCCAGCTGGCGCTCGTGGACCAGCAGCCGCCCGGCGTACTGTCCCAGCGCCTCCTGCGCGGAGTAGCCGAAGAGCGTTTCGGCCTGCGGGCTCCACAGCACGATCCGGCCTTCGGCGTCGAGGACCACCGCGGCGACGCCGAGCAGGTCCAGCAGTCCGCTGCGTTGCGGCACTCCGCCGAGGGGCCAGTCACCCGCCGCGCCGACGGGGTCGGCTGTGGACATCCCGGCCCTCCCTCCGCCTGCCGATCGCCGCCCCTCCCATGGTCCCCCGGACCGCCCGCGGACGCGCAGCCGCGACGACCGGCGGTGGCGGGCCTCGGACCGTGGTCACCGGGCACACTCGGTCACGGCCGCCGCCCGGTGTGCGCCGCCGGGAGTGCTCCGTTCGGGCGTTTGCGCGATCGGGAGGCCGGCCTGAGACTGGGCTGAGCGGCCGGCTCCGCCGAGCGGCGCGCACCTGCCGCCTGCGCAGGTGGATCCGCCGATGGCGTCGCGGAAGCCGACGTCATCCCGGAGCGTCCGGAAACCGGCGTGATGACCCGTCAGACGAATCGGTCGTGCCGAAACGAACCCGTTCCTGCCGACCGGTTACGGCGAAGGAGGACAGGGTGCGGGCACTGACGTGGCACGGCAAGCGGGACGTACGCATCGACACCGTCCCCGATCCGAAGATCATCGATCCGACGGACGTCCTGGTCAAGATCACATCCACCGGCATCTGCGGTTCCGACCTCCACCTCTACGAGGTGCTGGGGCCCTATCTGACGCCTGGCGACATCCTCGGCCACGAGCCGATGGGCCTGGTCGAGGAGGTGGGGCCCGAGGTGACCGCGCTCGCCCCCGGCGACCGGGTGGTGGTCCCCTTCAACGTCTCGTGCGGCTCCTGCTGGATGTGCGACCGGGGCCTGCACTCACAGTGCGAGACCACCCAGGTCAGGGAACACGGCATGGGTGGCTCGCTGTTCGGCTACACCAAGCTCTACGGCCAGGTGCCGGGCGGTCAGGCGGAATACCTGCGGGTGCCCTTCGGCAACACCCTGCCCGTCAAGGTCCCGCACGGCCCCCCGGACGAACGGTTCGTCTACCTCTCCGACGTCCTGCCCACCGCCTGGCAGGCGGTCGCCTACGCGGACCCGCCACCGGACGCCCATGTCGTGGTCCTCGGCCTCGGCCCGATCGGCGAGATGGCCGCCCGGATCGCCCTGCACCGCGGGGCCCGGCAGGTGATCGGCGTGGACCTGGTGCCCGAGCGGCTGGCCCGCGCCCGGGACCGCGGCGTGCACACCCTCGACGTCGACGAGCTCGGCGGGGACCTGGGTGACGAGGTCCGCCGGCTCACCGACGGCCGCGGCGCGGACGTGGTCATCGAGGCCGTCGGCATGGAGGCCCACGGGGCGCCCGTGGTGAAGGCCACGCAACAAATGATCGGGATGCTCCCGGACCGGCTCGCGGAGAAGCTGATGGCGCGCGCCGGGGTGGACCGGATGGCGGCCTTCAACGCCGCCGTGGACGTGGTCCGCCGGGGCGGCACGATCTCCGTGGTCGGGGTCTACGGCGGCGCGCTGGACCCGCTGCCGCTGCTCACCCTGTTCGACAAGCAGGTGCAGCTGCGGATGGGGCAGGCCAACGTGCGGCGCTGGGTGGACGACATCCTGCCGCTGCTCAACGACGAGGACCCGCTCGGCGTCGAGGGCTTTGCCACCCACAAGCTGCCGCTGGAGGACGGGCCGCAGGCGTACAAGACCTTCCAGGCCAAGGAAGACGGCATGATCAAGACACTGTTGCAGCCGTGACCGGCCGGCCGGCGGCCGCCGTGACCCGGCCGGCCGCCGGCACCCCGCACCGGGCCGTCACCCCCCCGGGCGCCGCAGTCACCCGAGCCGTAGAAGGATGCGGACGCGAAGTCCTGGCAGAGTGGACGGTGGCACCCGTTCCAGGAGGCGCATCGCCATGCCGGTCACATCGTCCGCCGTCGCCGTACGCGGCACCCCGTGCTGGGTGAGCCTGACCACCCACGACCTCCGGCGTGCCCAGGACTTCTACTCCCAGGTCCTGGGCTGGACCTTCCGGCCCGGCGGGCTGGGCGAGGAGTTCACCGTGGCGCTGACCGACGGACGGCCGATCGCGGGGATCGGCGCGCTCGCCGCGGACTGGCAGGTGTCGGTGGCCTGGACCCCGTACTTCGCGGTCGCGAGTGCGAACGACGCCGCGGGACGGATCCGCGAGCGCGGCGCCACCATCGCGGTGGGCCCGCTGCGGCTCGGCGCCGGCCGGGTGGCGCTCGCCGCGGACCGGGACGGCGCGATCTTCGGCGTCTGGGAGGGCCACACCCCCGCCTGGGCCATCGGCCGCGGCAGCGCCCCCGTCTACCTGGACCTGCGGACCCGCGACGCCTTCGACGCCACGATCTTCTATGCCGAGGTGCTCGACTGGGCCTCGGAGGAGCCCGGCGGCCTCGAGGTCGCCTACGAGCACGGTGAGGTGCTGGTGCGGGACGGCAGCCAGGTGGTGGCCACGGTGCGCGGCGGCGTCATGGAGGCCGCCCCCGACCCGCACATCCGGCCCCGCTGGCACGTCCAGTTCCCCGTCGAGGACGTCGAGAAGGTCGCCGCGGCCGCCGTCGCCGCGGGCGGCCAGGCCACCCATCTGACCCCGCCGGCCGACCCCGCCCTCGCCCAGGCCCTGATCCGCGACCCGGACGGCGGCCTTTTCACCGTCACCCCGGCCTGACTCCCCGCGAACTTTCCTGCTCGCGCATACGTCCGGCATTCGCGGGCACCCGCCTTTTCATCGCCACAGAACGGCCAACCGTCGTTCGACGCAATCACCTTCGGCAGATGACCTCTACGACGCACGACAGGCGGGATCATGGCGACCGAGGAAAGCACCATGGAAAAGGCGGAAGCGGGCGCGGCACACGAGGAAAGCCTCGCGCCGACCGAAAAGGAAACGGCGAGCGGCGGACCCGACCGGATCGCCGCCCCCGCGGCAATGCGCCTCGCCGCCGGACAACTTGCCGAGATGCTCAACTGCGCACCCGGCTCGGTGTCCGCGCTGAAGGCCGCAGGTGACGGCTGGCTGGCGGACGTGGAAGTGGTGGAACTCGAAAGGGTCCCGGACACCGCGAGCGTGATGGCGTCCTACCGCGTCCGCCTCGACGAGCAGGGCCAGCTCATGGAATACGCGCGCATGCGCCGCTACGGGCGGGGCCAGATCGACCGTTAGGGCCGCGGCCCCGCACCCGCAATTCCCCCACGGCCATGGCCCGCTCCAGTCAACTGGAAGGGACACACAAGACCGTGACTGCCATTCAGCAACAGACCCAGACAACACCGGCCGGCGGCAGCGGCTCGGGCACGCTGTACGACGTCCTGGAGCTCATTCTCGACCGCGGGCTGGTCATCGATGCCTTTGTGCGGGTCTCCCTCGTCGGCATCGAAATACTCAAGATCGACGTACGTGTCGTGGTCGCGAGCGTGGACACCTATCTGCGGTTCGCGGAGGCGTGCAACAGGCTGGATCTCGAATCCGGCCGCAAGGCGCCCGAACAGCTCACCGATCTCGTCGGCGAGGCCACCGAGAGCGGTGCCAAGGGAAAGTCGAAAGGCGCGCTGGCGGGGGCCGTCGAGGCGGTCGGCGAATCCCTCCGCAAGGGCCACGAGGAATCCGAGGAAACCGAGAAGCGCCCGGCGCGCAAGACGTCGTCGACCGCCGGCCGCCGCACCGCCCGCAGGGAGGAGTGAGCCATGACGACATACGTCTACGCCATCACCGGCGCCGGTCATCCGCTGCGGCTGTCCGGCGTCGGCGGGGTCGGCAACCCCGCGGCGCCGCTGCGCACCGTGCGGACCCGGGACCTGTGCGCGGTGGTCAGCGACGCCCCGGCGGAGCTGCGCGCCAAGCGCCGGGACGTGGCGGCCCACCAGGACGTCCAGGAACGCCTGCTGGCCGACGGCAGCTGTCTGCCGATGCGCTTCGGGCTGGTCGGTCCGGACGACGAGCAGGTCGCCGCCGTACTGGAGGAGCAGCACGACACCTACACCCAGCGGCTCGGGGAGCTGGCCGGGTGCCGGGAGTACCACCTCAAGGTGACGCGCGACGAGGAGGACCTGCTGCGGGAGATCCTGCAGGAGTCCCCCGAGGTGCGCCGGCTCAACGACCGGACCCGGCACGACTCCGGGGCGTACGACGACAAACTGGCGCTCGGCGAGCTGATCTCGCAAGAGGTCCGGGCCCGCCAGGAACGCGCGCGCACGGACATCCTGACCCGGCTCGCACCGGCCGCGGTGCGCATCGAGGACGGAGAACCCACCAAGAGCCACTTCCTCACCACCTCGTTCCTGGTGGCGCGGGAGAAGGCCCCCGTCTTCTCCCAGGCGGTGCACACCGAGGCGCAACGGCGCGGCGACCGGTACACCTTCCGGCTCTACGGCCCGCTGCCGCCGTACAGCTTCGTCTGACCGCACCCCCGGGCCGCGCCCCGGCACCGGGAGGCCGACCGGGAGGGAGGTCCGGATGGGGCTGCTCACCCACCTGCTGACCCTGCCGATCGCCCCGCTCCGGGGCACGGTCTGGGTCCTCGACCAGGTACTGCTCACCGCGGAGCACGAGTTCTACGACCCCGAGCCGGTCCTTGAGCAACTCGCCGAACTGGAACGGGAGTTGGTGGACGGCCGGATCGGGCCCGAGGAGTTCGACGCCCGCGAGGACGAACTGCTGGACCGGCTGGAGTGGCTCCAGGCCCGCCGGCCGCAACCACGAGGAGGCTGAACCGCATGTCCGACCCGCTGACCGGGCCGAGGGGACCCGCCGCGCCCATGAGGGGCTCACCCGCGCCGTCCCCGTACGGCCGGCCGGGGGCCGGGCCCGGCTCCTCCGCCAATCTCGCCGACATCCTGGAACGCGTCCTCGACAAGGGCGTGGTCATCGCCGGCGACATCCAGATCAATCTGCTCGACATCGAGCTGCTGACCATCAAGCTCCGGTTGCTCGTCGCCTCCGTCGACAAGGCCAAGGAGATGGGCATCGACTGGTGGGAGCACGATCCCTCGCTCTCCTCCCGGGCCCATGCGCCCGCGGCCCGGCCCCTGTCCACCGGGGACCAACGGCCGGCGGTCGCAGGGGAAACGGAAGACGGACGAGAAGCCGGCCGGCAGCAGCAACCGCGAAGGGAGGAGAACCGGTGAACGGGCCGTGGCACAGCTACGTCTACGCGGTCGGACGGGCCGGCGGCGACCTCGACGCGGTGGCCGCCGAGCTGCCCGGACTCCGCGCCGAACCCCTGCGGACCGTCACCGGGTCCGGCCTCACCGCCCTGGTGTCCTCCGTCCCGGCCGACGACTTCGGCACGGACGGACTCACCGAGCGGATGGCGGACCTGGCGGAACTGGAGGCACTGGCCCGCACCCACCACGAGGTCGTCGAGGCGGCCCACGCCCGGACGACGGTGTTGCCGATGCGGCTGGCGACGGTGTACCTCGACGACACCCGGGTACACGCAATGTTGTCCGAACGTGCCCCGGAATTCAACGAGTTGCTGTGCTGGCTCGACGGCCACGCGGAGCTCGGGGTGAAGGTGTACGCGGACCCGGTGAGCGCACAGGTCGAAGCCGCCCCCGCCGCGCCGTCGGCCGGCTCGGGCCGCGCCTACCTGCGCCAGCGCCGGGACCAGCGGCGCCGGCGGGACGACGCGTACCGCGCGGCGGGCACGGTGGCCGGCGTGGTCCGGGACACGGTGGCCCCGCTCACGCGGGGGGTGGTCGCCCACCGCCCCCAGCAGGGCGAACTGGCCTCCGGCCCGGGCGAGAACGTCGCCAACGAGGCGTATCTCGTCCCCCGGACCCGCGTGCGGGAGTTCCACCAGGCGCTGGCCGGTCTGAGCGAGAGCGACGCCGGCGTACGGGTCGAGATCACCGGCCCGTGGGCGCCGTACTCCTTCGCGGCCCCGCCGGCGGAAGGCGGCACGGCATGACGGACGGTGCGGTCGCGGCACCGACCGGAGGCCCGTCCGGACCGGACGGGCCCGCCGGAGTCGCCGGTCCGCAGATCGCCCTGATCGATCTCCTCGACCGGCTCCTCAACGGCGGCGCGGTCCTCACCGGCGACCTGGTGCTGTCCATCGCCGACGTGGACCTGGTCCGGATCAGCCTCCGCGCCGTCATCCACTCGATCGCTCAACAGGAGGCATTCCCTTGGCAGGAGGCATCCCTTCAGGAGGCATCCACCCACCAGGAGGCATCCATCCACCAGGAGGCATCCCCTTATGAGGCAGGACCCCACCGGGCCGACGGCGCCCGCGACCCTCGCCCAGCGGCTGGAGAGCGACCCGGAGACGGTTGAACGCGATCTGATCAAGCTCGTGCTGACGATCGTCGAGCTGCTGCGGCAACTCATGGAACGCACCGCGCTGCACCGCACGGACCAGGGAGATCTGACGGAGGATCAGGAAGAGCGGGTCGGGATGACGCTGATGATCCTCCACGACCGGATGTCGGAACTGTGTGACCGCTACGGCCTCACGATGGACGACCTCAACCTCGACCTCGGGCCCCTCGGTTCACTGCTTCCGCAGAACTCACCCTGAGCGGCCGGGCCTTCAACAGATCTCTTCACGCCCCACCAATGACAGATGTCCAGCCTCACCAGCGACAGATGTCCACCATCCCACGACAGACGTGACCCACCCCCAACCACAGACATCTCATCTCGTCCCTGACAGGAGGAACTCATGGCACCCCTGCTACTCGTCCTGCTCCTCGCGCTGCTGCTGTTCGGCGCCGGCTTCGCCCTCAAGGCGCTGTGGATCGCCGCCATCGTCGTGCTGGTCTTCTGGCTGCTCGGCTTCCTGATGCGGTCGACCGGCGCCGGCGGCGGCCGCGCCCGCTGGTACCGCTGGTAGCCGCCCGGCCGCGGCCGTCCGGGCCAGATCGTCCGCCCGCCCTCCGGCCCCGATCAGACCGGTGGCCGTCACGTCGCCGCGGGCCGCGATCTCCGGCACCTGGCCCCGGAACAGACGGGTGACGGCGGCCGGAAGCCCGGCCCGGGCGAGCTGCGCGGCGCGCAGCCAGGGCTGGGCGTAGACGGCCGGCGCCCGCCGCTCCATTCCGCGCACGATCCGGTCGGCGACCGCCTGCGGCGAATAGATCCGCCCGGCCGGCCACGGCAACCGCAGCCGCAGCTCCCGCAGCACCGCGGCGTCGATCATGTCGGTCTCCGCCCAGCTCAAATAGGCGACACCGACGTCGACGCCGCGGTGCGCCAGTTCTGTCCGCATGGCGTGGGCGAACGCCTCGACGCCCGACTTGGAGGCGCAGTACGCCGACATCATGGGCGCCGCGGTGATGCTCGCCAGGGAGCCCATCTGCAGGAAGTAGCCGCGGGTGGTGAACAGTCCGGGCAGAAAGGCCCGCAGGGTGAGCGAACTGCCGATGAGATTGACCTCGATGACCCGGCGCCAGACGGCGGGGTCGGACTCCAGGAAGGGACCGCCGGCCGCCACCCCCGCGTTGGCGACCACTACGGAGGGCGGCCCGAGACTCCGCTCCACCCCGTCGGCGACGGCGGCCAGCGCGGCCTCATCGGTGACATCGGCAAACCAGTATTGGGCCCGGCCCGGGAGCGCCCCGGCGAGCCGCTCCAGTCCGTCCTCCTCCAGCCCGACCAGCGCCACCGTCGCCCCGCGGCGAACGAGCGTCCGGGTCAGACACTCCCCCAGCCCACGGGCGGCCCCCGTCACGACCACGATGCGTCCCGCGAGCGACTGCCACCGACCGCGACCGGTCATCTCAGGTCACCCCTCTCACGTCACCCCACTGCCTCGGCACACTCCCTCGTCTCACTGCGCCCCACGGATCACGCTTCCTCATCACGCTGCACGAACGTCAGGGCAGGGGTGTCCCACCGGTGGCATTGACGATCTCGGCGGTGATGTAACTCGCCTGCGGGGAGGCGAGAAAGACATAAGCGGGGGCCATTTCCGCGGGCTGTGCCGGGCGGCCCAGCGGGGCCTGTTTACCGAATGTGGTGGTGTCCGGGAGGGTCGCCGGAATCAGCGGGGTCCAGACCGGCCCGGGGGCGACCGCATTGACCCGGATTCCGTCGGACGCGAGCATCTGCGCCAGGCCCTGGGTGAACGTGACGATGGCCCCCTTCGTCGTCGCGTAGTCGAGAAGATGCGGACTGGGCTTGTAGGCCTGTACGGACGTGGAATTGATGATGACCCCGCCCTTGGGAATGTGCGGCAGCGCCATCTTGCACAGCCAGAACATGGCGTACAGGTTGGTCCGCATCACCCGGTCGAACTGCTCCGTGGTGATGGCCTGGATTCCGTCCGGCTGCGACATCTGGTAGGCCGCGTTGTTCACCAGGATGTCGATGCGACCGAACTCCTTCACCGCGCGTGCGACGAGCAGCCGGCACTGTTCCTCCTCACGGATGTCACAGGCCAGCGCCACGGCGGTACGGCCCGCGTCCGTGACGAGCCGGGCGGTCTCCTCGGCCTCCTTTTCCTCCTCGGGGAGGAAGGTGAACAGCACGTCCGCCCCCTCACGGGCGAAGGCCAGCGCGACGGCGCGCCCGATCCCGGAATCGCCGCCCGTCAACAACGCCTTGTGCCCGTCCAGGAGTCCACTTCCCCGATACGATTCCTCACCGTGATCGGGAGGCGGATCCATCGGCCCGGTCCACCCGGGATGCTCCTGATCCTGCTCCGGGAATTCCGGCCGCGGATATGTGGTGACCGGGTTCTCGGCATTCGCAGGCCCTTCGTTCCCCGGGGCTGCTTTTCCCTCCGCCATTTCGAGACCTCCTGAGGCGCGCGCGGACGGGTGGGCCGCGTACCGAAGCCGCGGCCGGGTACAGAAGCACAGAAGCGGGTGCCCGGCAGACCCGATTTCTCACGGCCCTCACGATCCAGACACGTGATCCAGACGCGTGAGCCCCGGCCCGCAGCAGCCTCACTTCACGTCCATACGGCACTACGGCATTGCTGCGTTACGGCATGCCGCGTCACGGCATTGCCGTGTTACGGCATCACCGCACTGCGGCCCCGGGTTTCGGGGCTTCCGGGCTTCCGGGCTTCAGGGATTCTGCGGGTCGACGCCGGTGTGGGCGTCGGCGTCCCGGCCACCGCTGGGCCGCCGCGCGGGCCCCTTGGGCTCCTTGCGGTGCATACCCTTCTCGTCGGTCCGCGCGGCCCGGCGCTCACCCGGCTCGGATTCGCTCTTGACCTCGCTCGCCGGAGGCACCTTCTCCTGTCCGGTGTCCTCGGTCTCCTTGCTACGGTCCCGCTTCGGCGCGTAACGCTCAGGGTGGAACGAGCGGTGCGCACTCTCGTCGGCGTGCTGCTCGGACTGGTCGATGTCCGGTGACCAGCCGTGCTGCTCGGTGCCTTTGTGCATGCTGTGGCCCTCGCCCATCTTCGGGTGCGAGGACTTCCGGTGCTTGGCCACTTCCACTCCTCGTGTCAGGCGTCTGCGCGAGCGGCGCTCGCCCGCCCCTCTCTCCAGGCTGAGGGCCATCCGGACCGTCCGCACCTCAGCCCGCACCGCATCCCCCATCGCAGCCCGCATCGCAGCCCGCACCAGAGGTCGGTGCCCTCCCCCGGTGGTCGCCTCACCGGATTGCCGCAACGCTGGAACCGAAGCTGCGGAGGTCGCGGAAGCTGGACGGCCGTGGGAACAGCGGGCTCCGTGGCAGCCGGAGCGACCATGGGAGCCAGGGGCCGACCATGGAAGCCGTGGATGCCACGGATGCCGTGGATGCCGTGGATGCCGTACAGGCCGTGCATGGCCACGGGAGCCACGGGTAGCCGTTGCAGCCCGCACCAGGCCGGGAAAGGAGGTGCGGAGGATGACCCCCGATACCGCCGCGCCCGTTCGGCCGCGTCCCCTGATGGCCCTCCCCGGTGTGTACACACCCCAGGACGACACCCGGCTTCTGCTGCGCGCCCTCTACCGGGAAGGCATCGGCCCGGGTACCGATCTGCTGGACCTGGGTACCGGCAGCGGGGCCCTGGCGCTGGGTGCCGCCCGCCGCGGGGCCCGCGTCACGGCCGTGGACATCGCCTGGCAGGCGGTGCTGACCACCTGGCTCAACGCCCGGCTCGCCGGACTGCGCGTTACGGTCCGGCACGGCGATCTGGCCACCGCCGTCCGCGGCCGCACCTTCGACCTGCTCGTGAGCAATCCGCCGTACGTACCCACACCCGGCCTCGGCCCGCCCCGGGGAGCGGCGCGGGCCTGGGACGCCGGCCGCGACGGGCGGCTGCTCATCGACCGGATCTGCGACCTCGCCCCGGCCGCGCTGCGCCCAGGCGGGGTGCTGCTGATGGTCCACTCCGGTCTGTGCGGCGCCGGGGACACCCTGTCGCGACTGTGCCGGTCCGGGCTGCGGGCCGAGGTCAGCGAGCGTGCCCACATCCCGTTCGGCCCGGTCCTGCGCTCCCGCCTTGCGTGGTTGCGCAGCAACGGCCTGCTCGACGTGACGGGGGATGGCCCGCACGGCACAGGGGCGAGAGGTGACCTGCACGGCGCAGGGGCGGGGCATGGCCCGCGCGGCACAGGGGCAGGGGAGGATGCCCCGCACGGCACAGGGGACAGCTCGCATTTCACAGAGGAACTGGTGATCATCCGTGCCGAACGTCCCTGAGCGCCCGCGCCCACGTCGCCGTATCACCGTCGTCCGGGACGGTCCGATGCTGGTGGAAGGCCCGGTGGAAGTGGTCTGCGACGACGGTTCCGTTGCTGTCTCCGACCGGTTCGTCGTCGCCCTCTGCACCTGCCGGCGCAGCCACTGCTACCCCTGGTGCGACACCAGCCACCGCCGCCGCGCCCGCCCCACACCCGAACCGGGCGCCCCTTCCGAACCGGGCGCCACCCCCGAACCGGGCCCCACGCCCGAACCGGAAGGGGACGCACCATGAAGACGGCACCATCCCTCACCACGTCATCCGTTACCGCCTCCGGCACGTCCCCCGCCCCGCCGCCCCGCCCGCGCTGCGCGCCACCGCTGCCCCGCCCCCAAGGCAAGCTCTCCGCCGCAGTCCTCTCCGCACTCCCCTCGCCTCCGGCACCCGCACCCCCAGCCGCCCCCACACCCACACCCCCACCCCCCTCATCGCTCTCGTCCCCGCGGCCCCCAGGAACCGATCCCCTGCTCACCACCACGGAGACGGAGATCCAGCACGCCGACCCGTACGGAGCCGATCTCCAGCTCGCCCTGTACGTCCTCTACGAGCTCCACTACCAGGGCTTCGACGGCGTGGACGACGACCGCGAATGGGATCCCGCGCTGCTTGCGGTGCGGCGCGCACTGGAGGAGGTGTTCCTCCGCGCGCTACGGGCGGACGTCCCGGCCGTCGGTGCGGCGGAAGCGCTGTACGGGCTGCTGGTCGAACCGGTCGCCGACGACGGCACCAGCGTGAGCCATCACCTGCGCCGCGAGGGCCGGCTCTGGCAACTACGGGAGTACGCCGCCCTGCGCTCGCTCTACCACCTCAAGGAGGCCGACCCGCACGCCTGGGTCATCCCCCGGTTGCGCGGTCGGGCGAAGGCCGGAATGGTCGCCGTGGAATTCGACGAATTCGGCGCCGGTCGCGCCGAGGACATCCACGCCCAGCTGTTCGCCGACCTGATGGCGGACCTCGGTCTGGCGACCGCCTACGGGCACTACCTCGACCTGGCCCCCGCCGAAGCGCTGGCCACGGTCAACCTGATGTCCCTGTTCGGTCTGCACCGGTCGCTGCGCGGAGCGCTGGTCGGTCACTTCGCCACCGTCGAGGTGACCTCCTCCCCCGCCGCGCGGCGCCTCGCGGACGCCATGCGCCGCACCGGTGCCGGCCCGGCGGCGGAGCGGTTCTACGACGAACACGTCGAGGCCGACGCGGTGCACGAGCAGGTGGTGCGCCGCGAGGTCATCGAGGGCCTACTGACCGACGAACCGGCCCTCGAACCCGATGTGGGCTTCGGCATCGGCGCCACCGTCCACCTGGAGGACCGGCTCGCCGCCCACCTCCTCGACGCCTGGCACCACGACCGCACCGCCCTGCGCACCCCCCTCCCCCCAGCCGAAGGAAGTCAGGACTCATCCCCCAGCCGCACGACGCCGTCCCCGACCCGCAGGAAGTCGCCCCCTGGCCACGAGAAGTCGTCCCCATAACCGCGAGAAGTCTTCCCCTAAGTCCCCTAACCGCAAGAGCCGATAGCCGATAGCCGATTGGCGCGAGAGCCGATAGCCCGAGAGCCGAAAGACAACCGCCGCAAACCCCGCCTGCATCCGTTGAGCCAGCCGCCGGAACGGTCAGACAGCAGCAGTCAGCCGTCAGGAGGTGCCCGCACATGGACGAGACCGCCAGCGCCACTCCGGTGGCCACCGCCCGCACCTCCCTGGCAACGGCCGGGGCCCATCTCCTCCCCGCGACCGTCACGAAATCCCTGCTGGCCGCCGACAGGGCGGCCTGGACCCGTTTCGCCGCCCACTGGGAGGAACTCTCCCCCGACCGTTACGCCGCCGAACTGGGCACCTGCCGGCTACGCCGGTACGGCCAGTTCTCCCTCACCCCCGCCACCGGCGAACTGTCCCACCTCCCCCAGCTCCCCGACCTCCCCTTCGTCCAGCCCGACCGCACCAACCCGCTCTACGACGGCGTCGACCGGCACTTCGAGCCGCTCACCGAGGCCTTCGCGGCCGATCCCGTCCTGCGCGCCGCACTGGCACTCCTGGGCCGCCTCGCAGGCGCCCTGGACGCCACGGTCACCACCTGGAACGCCAAGGTCCATCCGTTCCGGGTGGTCGCGGCGGCGGACGGCGCAGGGAACCCCACGCCGGAGGGCAGGCACCGGGACGGCGTCACGCTGGTCTCCTCCCTGCTGGTCAACCGCCACAACGCCACCGGTGGCCGGAGCACCGTCTACGCCCCGGACGGCCGCGAGCTGCTGTCCGTCACACTCGACGAGCCCGCCGCGCTCCTGGTGGCGGACGACCGCAGCACCCTGCACGGCGTCTCCCCGATCCGCCCGCTGGACCCGGCACGCACGGCTCACCGCGATGTGCTGGTGACCACGCTCATTCCGCAGATCCGCTCGGCACGGTCCCGGGCTGCCGGCCCTCCGGCCGGACGGGAGAGGTGTTGACGGAGCGGGCCCGGCGGCCCCAGCTCTCCCCCGCCTCGGTCCGGAATCCGCCGAGGTCCTTCGGCGAGAGGGTCGGGCCGAAGGTCAGATGCTCGCCCCGGTGGCCGGTCTCCTCGTACAGCTCCACGGCGAACCGGCTGAAGTTCACCAGCGACTGGACCACGGCGTCGAAACCGTGCTCCGCGAGATCCGGCACCGGCTCATTGGCGACCAGCACCCGCCGGGCGTCGTCCTCCACCTCGTTGAAGTGCCCGCCCTCGTAGAGGGCGTAGCAGTGCGGCGGGCGAACCGTGGTCCCGGACCCTTCAATGACCTTCACCGTCATGGACGCCTCCTCGCGCTCCCGCTTTCTCCCTCTTCCTCTCCCGTCCCCTCTGCCCTTCCGCCCTCGGGTCCCCTCTCTCCTCCTCTCCCTCCCGCCCTCCCCTCGTCGGCGGCTGACCGGAGCGCCACCGCCCGCCCCGCCGCCTCTCCTGTCCTGTCTACGCCGGGCCCGCCCCGGGCGCGACTCCTGGCACACCGACGCGCTGAGCGCCAACGACGCTGGTCAGCTTGTGCGTTACGGCCCGGGGAAAGGCCCCCGGCAGCCGCCGCCCACCCCAGGGCGAGGTCCTACTCGGCCCATCGAACTGCCCTCCCTCCCGCCCACCTCCATGACGCCCCTCGCTCGCCCATCGGACCGAAATCTCCGCGACGTCCTCCCAGCCCTAGCTAGCCGTACCGGCTCCCCCGGTGCGGCTTCTGCCCGCACTTCTCCCCACCCGACACCTCACCCCCTGGCGTCTTGCCGCGTGCCTTATCCCCTGGCGCTTTGCCGCCTGTCTCATACCGGATCCCCACGGCGGCTCCCCCGGTGACTCCAGGTGACGACAGGTGGCTCAGCCGCCCGTCCAGCCGGGCCCAGAGCGAGCCGGACTCAGAGCGCGGTGGCGTGCCCGAAGAACAGCGCCCTGACCACCCGTAGACCACCCGTAACGCGAAGGGGCCGGGGCGCCTTAACGCCCCGGCCCCTTCGCTCCCTTGCCGCCTCTTGTCCCGCCTCTTGTACCGGCTCTCGTCTCGGCCTTTGTCTCGCTTGTCGTCTCGGCTCTTCTGTCGGCACTCCACGGCCGGACTCACTCACGCCTCGGCCAACAGCCCCTTCCGCAACTTGGTGCAGGCGCGATTCAGCAGCCGGGAGATGTGCATCTGGGAGAGGTTGAGCTCCTTGCCGATCTCGGCCTGCGTCATCTCCGCCCCGAACCTCAGCTGGAGCAGCGTGCGTTCGCGCTCGTCGAGCTGTGCGAGGTGCGGCTTGAGGGCCTGTATGTTCTCGGCGAGGTCGAGCGCGGGGTCGTTGCTGCCCATGAGGTCCGCAACCAGCCCGGTCTGCTGCTTCCCCCCGGTCTGGATCGGCCGGTCGATGGAGTCGGTGTCATAGCCGTTACAGGCGATGAGCCCCTCCCTCACCTCTTCCTCCGGCAGCTTCAGATGTGCGGCGAGCTCTGCCGTCGAAGGGTCGTGATTGTTGGCGCCCTCCAGCTCCTCGAAGGCCCGCGCGAGGTCGATGCGGAGTTCCTGCAGCCGGCGCGGCACATGGACGGACCAGGTGGTATCACGGAAGAAACGCCTGATCTCCCCACGGATGTACGGCACCGCCAGCGTGGTGAACTCCACGTCCCGGTAAACGTCGTAGCGGTCTATGGCCTTGATGAGACCTATGGTGCCCACCTGCAGAACGTCCTCGGTGCTCTCCCCCCGGCTGCGGAAGCGCCGGGCGACGTAGCGCACGAGGGACAGATTCATCTCGATCAGCGTGTTGCGCACGTACTGGTACTCGGGGGTGCCCTCCTCGAGGACGGCGAGTCGCTCGAAGAACACCCTCGACAATTCCCTGGCTTCGCTCGGGGCAAGGCGCTGCGGCTCATCGATCGGCGGCAGAGGCACCGACGGAGCCGGGGCGAGACTGCCCTTCAACGTAGTGGCCGGGGTCGCTACCGCAGTCCTTGCTGTCATGGTGCCGGTGCTGGTCATGCTCAGGCTCCTAGCTGTTGACTCGGTCCCCCTCTGCAGTCCCCCCCTCGACCGCCTCTACCCGACGACTCACGAGGCATGTCCCGAAAACCGTCATCGCCTCGGCGTCGTCGGACTGTTGACACCCGGACGGAGCGTTACGAACGAGGCGGAAGGTAAGGGTGGTGCGGCGTGCCGAACCGGCATCAGCGGTCACCGCGAGGTACAACAACGCTGTGGGTGAGGCGATTGAGTCGGAGGAAGCGGAACCGCTTCCTCGGCTGTGCGGACTGTGCGGCGCGAGCGTGGTGGACGGGACCGGCGTCCATGCCATCGTGCCGGATTCCTCGGCGATCCATGTCCACGATCCGGCACTGGACGGCAACCGTTCACTGACGGCCTGCTCCACGGCGCACCTCGGCGAACTGCAGCAGAAGTACCACGCGCGTCCTTTTGTGAATGCCGAGCTGTGGGCCGGAAAAATCGCCCGCGCGCTGCGCCGTTACCCAGGAGGCCTTTCCCGGGAACGGCTGGTGGCGGAAACCGGGCTCAACCTTCTGCAAATCGAAGCCGCAGAAAACTGGAGCAACCACCGCCCCCGCCACCACCATCGCCGGGCACCCGACAACGACACCCCCGAGGTCCCATAACCCCGCACTCCCTTCCACGAGCGCCAATATGACGGCCCCTCACCCAACCCCTCGCCCCTCCCCGCCCGAATTACCATACGGTCGGGCCCTGGCGCCGCTACACCACTCCCCGCCTCACAGTCACGCCACTCCGCGCAGTACCAACACTCAGTTCTCGCATTCCTGGTACGGAAAAGTGACGCCGAAGGCCCCGCCGCCCAGAATCTCCAGGCCGACCAGGAACACCCAGAGCCCGTACACGACCCCAAAGCGGCGACCGCAGAACCGACCCCCACCAGCAGAAAATGCCGACGACGGCGGCCGGCCCGCCCACCGCGCCAGCGATGAAGACCCAGGGCCCCCCTTCCCCTGAGCCATCCACTTTTCATGAGCCAACCGCCCAGCGGCGCGCCGGATAGCACCCACCGGCCACCTCAAGCCAGCTCCCGCTCTCGGCCCCGCTCCCGCTCCCGGCTCCCCCGGTCCCTGTAGCCCGTCCCTGTGCCCACTCCCCTGCCCTCCCCCGGAGACGCACACCGCCACGCTCATGTCACCTCGGGAGAGCAGAAACCGAACGCGACGCACGGACACCGAGCCACGGCCGCCGAACGGAAATTGCAGCGGGCGGTCGACAACCGATGACATCCCCCTTCCCCCCTTCCGACGGCCAGCCCCTACCCACCCCTGCCCTCCTCCCACCCCTCCCAGAATTCCCCTCCAAGAACTCCCCCTCCCCCGCTTATCCACCATGATCACGCCACCGCCCCTCCCTGTCAGCAGTTCCGCATCCACCAATGACAGAAGACAGAAGTTGCCTGTGCGTCACACCGGTACCACAGTGAAGAGGGGAACATATGCGAGATCGGAGCACATCGTGATCGTTCTCGGAATTATCTTGCTGGTCATCGGGTTCGTGACCGGTATCGGCATCCTGTGGACCATCGGAATCATCCTGGCCGTGATCGGGGCGATCCTCTGGGTTCTCGGGGCGATGGGTCATGCAGTAGCCGGCCGACGGCACTACTGGTAGTGCCACCACCCGCAAGCGGAATGGAACGCCGCCCGCGGGCCAAGAACCCAGAAGTCCTCCGCCACCACATGAGGCGGAGGACTTCCGGGATTACCAAGATCGCCGATTGCGCCCCGGCCAGCGCCGATCCCAAACGCAAAAGACGCGACCTCACCCCTTCTCTCCCCCTCCCCTCCCTCCCGCGCCCACCCGCCATACCCACCACCGCCAGCACCCCGACACCCCTGACCGCCCATAACGCCCCAAGGCCCACCCCCGACCGCCCACACCACCCCATCGCTCATCCACCCCACCCGGTGAAAATAGCCCTTTTCGGGCAAACTCCCGGTATGAGCACTCACCACCCTGATCCAGACCCTCGCGAAACACCGGGCCTCGGCCCCGGAGGCGGCGTACCGCCGGGCGAAACCCCGCCGGGCGAGGACAGCACGGGCTCGGAGACCGGCCCTCGTGACCTCCCCACCCGCGGATGGGCCAAGGGCCCGGCCATCATCCTCGGCATCGTCGTCGTCCTCTGCGCAGCGTTCTTCATCGCCTACGCCGTGATCATGGCGCGCTGACCAGAGCCACCGCGCACCCACCGAGACGCCCCTGGCCGCACACCCCGACCCCTCCGGGCCGCAGCCTCGCCGCACCGGTGACAGGTGCCCGGCGACAGGCAACCACTCAACCGCCCCCGGTAAGCAGCATCACCTGACCGCACTCGGAGGCAAGGGGCCCAGCGAGAGGCATCAGCCGACCGCACCCGGTGGCGCGGTCACCTCCCCACGCCGTAGCCCGCCCGGGGAGCCGCAGCCCCCGGCACCCCAGCATTGCCCCCTGCGCCCTGGGCTCCGGCACTCCCCCTGCTCACCCCTCCCCCACCCCCTCCCTAGCCCCAGAGACACCGCCCCAACCGGCCCTCCCTCCCTCTCCCCCTCCCCCCACGCCACCTCACCGCACCCCACACCACCCCCACCGCGGCCATCATCCCGGCATCCGACGCAATCCCCCGGAGTTGACGTTATGCGCCGGACGACTCGGGAACCCGTTGCTCTGGTGCGCCCGGCAACGGGCCGGCTGCGCCCGGGTCACCGGAGGGACAGGACAGATCATGGAGCACGGCGAGGACGTCATCGCGGAGCTGACCGCGGACCACCGGGAGGTCGACGACCTCTTCGAGCAGTTCGACAACGCGGCGCCCGGCAGCAACGCCCGCAAACGGCTCCTGGACGCCCTGACCATCGAGCTGGTGCGCCACTCGGTCGCCGAAGAGGAACACCTTTACCCGGCCGTACGCGACCACCTGGAGAACGGCGGGATGCTGGCGGACAAGGAGATCGCCGACCACCTCCGCGTCGAGCAGCTGCTGAAGGAACTCGAGGGACGCGAGGCCGACGACACCGACTTCGACCGCCTCGTACGCGAGCTGCGCACCGAGGTCACCGCACACGTGGAGGACGAGGAGAACCACCTCTTCCCCCAACTGCGCGACGGCGTCCATCCGTATGTCCTGGAAAGCCTCGGCCGGAAGGTCCGCGAGGCGAAGCAGACCGCCCCGACCCGCGCCCACCCCATGGCCCCGAGCACGCCACCGGCCAACAAGCTGCTGGCTCCAGGCCTGGGCCTGGTGGACCGGGTGCGCGACTACGTCACCGGCCGAGGCCGGTAGCCCGCACGGAACCTCACCTCCTCACATCCCAGATCCCTCCTCAAGGAAGGACAAACAGTCATGCCTGTGGCACGCGACATCATGTCGCCCGGTGCGGAATGCATCGGCGCCGACGACAACATCCTCGAAGCGGCTCGCAAGCTGACCTCCCTCGGCGTCGGAGCGCTGCCGATCTGCGGCACGGACGACAAGCTCAAGGGTGTCCTGACCGACCGCGACGTCGTCGTGAAGGTGCTGGGCAAGAACCTGGACCCGCAGCAGACCAAGGCCGGCGAACTCGCCCAGGGCGAAGCGGTCACCATCGGTGCCGACGACGGAGCCGACGAGATCTTCGCGACGATGGCCCGTCACAAGGTCCGCCGCCTGCCGGTCATCGACGGTCATCGCCTGGTTGGCATGGTGGCCCTGGCCGATGTCGCCCGCGCCCTCCCCGACCCGCAGGTCGGCGACCTCCTCCAGGCGCTCTCCACCGACTGACCCCACCACACCGACACGCACCGCCCCGGACCCCTCCCCCCCCGCGTCGCACCTGCCGTCGTTCGACCAGTGGCGGTGCGGCGCCGCCGTCCGGACTCCGCCGCCATCGCCGCCGGCGGGCGGGTCGGTCGGGGCAGCACACCAGCCCGCTACCGGGAGTTCCGCCGCAGGAAAGGCACCCGCCCGATCGGCCGCTCTGCCTCGCGCGCTGCCGCCGAACGGGGTGAACTGAAGGGGTGACCGTCGACCGCCCCCACACGCGGCCGGCCGATGAACGACACAGCAACCGGTCAAGGAGCCGTCATGCCTGCAGGTTCGAGCAAGAAGCGAGAGCGTCAGTACGAGCACATCAAGGAAGGTGCCGAGCAACGAGGCGAGTCGACGAAGCGGGCCAAGGAGATCGCTGCCCGGACCGTGAACAAGGAGCGCGCCCGGTCTGGCGAGTCGAAGACCGCCAGCAAGGTATCCATCCGGGACAAGAAGTCCGCGCCCCAGCGGGGCGGCGAGCGCTCCCACCGCGGTGCCCAGGGTCCCACCAAGGACCAGCTCTACGAGGAAGCCAAGAAGCGCAACATCGACGGCCGCTCCTCGATGAACAAGGACGAGCTCCGCAAGGCCCTCGGTCGCTGACCAGCCTCACGGCTGCCCATCGGCGTTGCGTGTGGGGTCCTACGACGCCGTAACTGTGCCCATATTCAAGGGTGTTGCTCATCTCAGCCTCCCCAGCCGATTCATTGCATCCGCTGTAAAGCCTGCATCGAAAAAGCCCGCGTGCGCAAGCAATCCGCCGCGGTCGGGGGAGAAAACACCCGTTCGAGTGACGGTGGGGTCGTCGGCCGATGGCGAAGGTGTTCACGGTCATGGAATGAGGAGGCGCAATGAATGCGGAAGCGGGCACGGACCTGACGGTGGCCATCGAGCCGGCCGGAGGCACGGGACAGCACGCCGGCCCCCACCAGACCTTCCCGCACCCGCTGAAGGCGCGGCTCGTCGACCGCAGGAGCGGCCTCCCGGTGGCCGATGCGACAGTGACATTCGTCTGGCTGTCCACGACGCAGCAGGTCCTCTTCGAGGGAGGGGAGACCACCGTGACGGTCGACACCGACTCCCAGGGGTACGCACAGACCCCGCCGTTGATCGCGGGTGACGCGGCGGGAACCGCATCCTTCACCGTGACCGCAGAGGGAGCCGCCCCGAAGCACTTCGAGGTAACGGTCGACCACTGACCGGCCTGCCGGGCCACCGCCCCGGCCCCAGCGGCCCTGCGGAATAATGCGAGCATGCGGATTTCAGCCAGAGCGGATTACGCGGTGCGCGCCGCGCTGCAACTCGCTCATGCCCGGGGCGCAGGACCGCTCAAGGCGGAGGCCATCGCGGACGCCCAGGACATTCCGCACAAGTTCCTCGAAGGCATTCTGAACGACATGCGTCGCGGCGGACTCGTCCTCAGCCAGCGCGGCGGTAACGGCGGCTACCGCCTGGCCAAGGCCCCGGAGTCCATCAGCATCGCCGATGTCATCCGCGTCGTCGACGGACCCCTGGTGTCCGTACGAGGCGTCCGGCCGCCGGAGTTGTCCTACACCGGCCCGGCAGAGTCACTCCTGCCCCTCTGGGTCGCCCTCCGCGCCAACGTCCGGCAGATCCTCGACGGGGTTTCGCTCGCCGATGTCGCCTCGGCGGACCTGCCCACCCGGGTATCCGCACTGGCCGAAGACCCCGCCTCCTGGACGAACCCCTGAGGCGGTAGCCCTCGGCGCCGCCGCACGCCGGGCACCGGTCGGAGCGAACCGCAATCCCAGTCCGGATGACAAGATTCGGCTGTCCACGCCTTGAACGGCCCTTGCCGCCACGGGAGTACGGGCGCATCATCATTTCCCTACTAATCCAGTGGGAAAACTAGGGAAACCGCCAGACCACCCGACAGGACGGTGACCGGCGCCATGCCGAAGAAGTCCGCAGCATGCACCGCCGCCCCACAGGTCAACGGCGCGGCGGACGACGCCATCTGGCCGCGCGTCACCCGTGAGGTCGCGGAGGATCTCGCCGTCGACGCGATCGCCCGTGACCGCGCCGGCAAGCCTCCGTTCGACGAGCTCTCCCGGCTGCGCGAAGCCGGCCTACCGGCTCTGCTGATGCCACCGGGGCCGTCCTCGTGGGGTACCGACTGGCGTACGGCATGTGCGGTCCTCCGGGAGATCGCGGCGGCCGACAGTTCCATCGGCGAGCTCCTGGGAAGGCACTACGCGCTCTCCTGGAGCGCCCGCTTCTTCGGCTCCCCCGAGCAGGCCGACCGGATCGAGCGCCAAGCGGGAGCCGGGCAGTGGCTCTGGGGCGGGAGCATCGATCTGCCGGGAACGGACCCGGAGCAGGAGACCGAGACCGGCCCCGAACTCACCCTCACACCGACCGAGAGCGGATACGTCCTCCACGGTCGCCAGGTCTTCCCGGCAGGCGTCACGGTGGCCGACCAACTGGTGGTGAGCGCGGTCTGCACCACCACCGGGGAGGCGCTGATCGTACGGGTGGACCCTGCCGAGCCCCGCGTCTCGACGGTTCCCGCGCACGACCGCCTCGGCCAGCGGCTCACCGGAGCCGGCAGCGTCGATTTCGACGGCGTGCCGGTGCAGCCGGGCCAGGTTCTCGGGAGCGTGCCGCACGACGAACACGATGTCTCCCCGTTCGCCACGCTCGCCCCACTGGCGCTCCGGCTCGCCCTGGTCCACGTCTGCCTGGGCATCGCCGAGGGAACGCTGGCCGAGGCCCGGGACTTCAGCCGCACCGCACCGCGCAACTGGCCGCCCTCGGATCCGGACGGCGGCGCCTTCGACGGGCGCCCCGGAAGCGACCCGTATCTCCTGCTCGCCTACGGGGAACTGGTGACTGCCGCGCACACCGCGGCGGCGGTCGTCGAGCCCGCCACCGAAGCGCTGGCGAGGGGACTCCTCATGGGGCGGGAGCTCGATGTCGACCAGCGCGCGGACATCGCGGTGCTCGTCGCCGCGGCCGAAGCGGTCACGAGCAGGTCCACCCTGGACATCACCACCCGCATCCTGGAACTCACCAACGGCGCCGACTCCCCCGCGGACGGCCCGGGGTTCGACCGCTTCTGGCGCAATGCCCGTGTACTGACCGCCCAGGGCTCACCCACCCACAGGCTGCGCGATATCGGCGACCACTATCTGAACGGCACCCATCCGCCACTGACCTTGCACATCTAAGGCACTCCCACACACCCGCACGGTCGGCGTCACAGCGGTCGGAGGGTGAGAGCGTGGCCGTCCCCCTCCGCGGTGGAGCAGGGGCGGAAGCCCGTGCTGATGCGGTCGAGGAGTCTTTGCACCCAGTCGCAGTCACGGGCGGACGGGTGCCGTAGGCGCATCCTGTGGGCCTGGAGGGGAACGATGCGCACGTCGTGGAGCCTGCCGGTCGGCTGCTCCAACGAGACGAGGAAGAGCAGGCGCAGGTCGTCCCGGTACTGCTCGTAGCCGGTGATGCCCTCGTAGTCGTCGATGAAGTCGCCGCACCCGTGGATCACCAGCTTTCCGTGGTAGGCCTCCAGGCTGCGCGGATGGTGCGAGGAGTGGCCGTGCACGACGTCGACGCCGCCGTCGAGGAGCAGTCGCGCGAAGACGGCCTCGCTGCGGGTGACGCGGTAGCCCCAGTTGGGGCCCCAGTGGACCGAGGCAATGGCGATGTCACCCGGCCGCTTGAGCTGCCGTATCCGTGCGGCCAGACCGGTTGCCACGGTTTCCGACGGTTCGGAGAAGAACGCCACCCCGCTCCGGTCCTCAGTCGCGGCCCAGGAGAAGGGGATGCCGCTGGTCGGCAGGCCGAACGAGAAGACCAGGAGGCGATGACCGCCGTTGAGGGGGACGATCGCCGGACGCCGCGCGGCGTCGGCGTCCGCGCCGGCGCCCGCCGTCCGCAGACCCGCGCCGGCCAGGACGTCGAGCGTCTCCACCAGTCCGTCGCGGCCGAAGTCCAGGACGTGGTTGTTGGCCAGGACGCAGACGTCGGGGCGTGCGACGGTCAAGCTCGTGAGGTTGTCGGGATTCATCCGGTAGTGGACTTCCTTGCCGGACGCGAAGGAGCCGCTGCGCGTGACGCTGGTTTCCAGATTGATCACCCGGGCCGCGGGGGCGGCCTCGTCAAGGACGGGTAGCGCCTCTCCCCACGGCCAGGCGAAGCCGACCGGACGGGGGATCGGTCCGTTCGCCGCCTCGGCGAGTTCGACGTAGGCGCGGGCGTCGTCGAGATAGCCCTCACGCAGCGCGGGATCGCCCGGATACGGGAGGATCTGGTCGACCCCGCGACCGAGCATCACATCCCCGCACAGGAACACCGTGACCAGGCCACCGTCCACGCTTCCAGGCTAGGGCCAGGCCGGGGGCGGAGCATCGGTCGGCTGAGGCCGAAGCGGGACGGCCGGGCATCGACGGCAGGGCGTCAACATGACGTCGTCGGACGCACACCTTCCGGGCATTCACAGGCACACGGCGATCACGGATAGTAATCAAACGAGGGCGATGGCTACGCAGAGTTGTCCACGCAGTGTCGCGTGGGCGGTCCGCAGCCGTCAGACCCGCCACCGATCCATCGTCGTAGGGGGCCACCATGGCCGCATTTCAGATCAGTGCCAGCATCGAGAGCGGTATCGAAGTAGCTCCGGGAGACGCGCGCTACGAGGCGCTGAGAAGGGGCTTCAACCAACGCTTCATCGCGACACCTGACTATGTGTCCGTGATCGGCTCGACCGGCGAGGCCGTCGCCGCGCTCAACAAGTACCTGGCGAGTCACCGCTCCGACGAGAGCCTTGGCCGCCGCATCACGGTCCGCTCGGGAGGCCACTGCTACGAGAACTTCGTCTGCGGTGAAGACGTGGGCGTCATCCTCGACGTCGGGCAGATGGACCGGGCCTATCTGGACCAGGAGATGGGCGCGTACTGCGTCGAGTCCGGTGCCACCAACTGGCATGTGGCCACTCACCTCTACGCACCGTTCGGCGTGGCACTGCCCGGCGGGTCGTGCTACTCCGTCGGCGCCGGTGGTCATGTGTCGGGAGGCGGGTACGGCCTGCTGTCCCGGCAGCACGGGTTGACGGTGGACTATCTCTACGCGGTCGAGGTCGTCGTCGTCCGCGACGGGCAGCACGCCGAGGTGGTGGTCGCCCGCCGCGACTCCCCCGAGCCGGAGCTGCGGGACCTGTGGTGGGCGCACACCGGCGGGGGCGGCGGCAACTTCGGTGTGGTGACGCGGTACTGGTTCAAGGGTCTGCCCAAACCCCCGGGGCAGGTGCTGCTGCATGCCATCGCCTGGCCGTGGGAGGAGCTCGAGGACCAGCCGGAGCGCTTCAAGTCCCTGGTGCGCAACTACGGGCTGTTCTTCGAGTACGAGAACACCCCCGAGCTCCCGGAGTCGCTCCGCGGCGACTACACCGACATGTTCACCCTGCTGAAGCTGAACCACCGCGCCAACGGCAAGATCGGTCTGATCACCCAGCTCGATGCCACCAGGCCGGACAGCGTTCAGCGGCTCAACGCCTTCCTGGACTGGGTCACCCTCGACCTCGGCGTCGAACCGACGCCGCTGGACCGGCGGATGGGCGAACACGCACCCATGGGCGGACTGCATGTACCGACCCGGTTGCCCTGGCTGACGGCCGCCCAGACGCTCAACGGCTCCGGTGACAACCAGTGCGGCAAATACAAGTCGGCGTATATGACGCGGGGATTCACCGAGGACCAACTCGACGCCATCTTCCGTCATTTGACCCGGGCGGACTACGACAATCCGCAGGCACTGCTCCAGGTCGACTCCTACGGTGGCGCCATCAACGTCCCCGACAGCTCCGACACGGCGGTCTACCAGCGAAGTTCGGTGCTCAAACTGCAATACCAGACCTACTGGAGCTGGAAGCGGGACGTCAACAAGGACGGTGTCGCCGACCACCACGACGCCGACGCCGATCCCTCGATCGCGGCGCCCCATCTCCGTTGGATCCGTGAGTTCTACCGCGATGCCTATGCCGACACGGGCGGAGTTCCGGTGCTGGCACCCGACGGCACCGTGACGGACGATCGGCCGGCACCGGTGACCGACGGCTGCTACATCAACTACCCGGACACCGATCTCGACGATCCGGAGTGGAACACCTCCGGCGAATCCTCACACCGTCTGTACTACGGCGACAACTACACACGGCTGCAGGAGGTCAAGGAGTACTGGGACCCACGCAACGTCTTCCGCCATGCCCAGTCCGTCCAGCCGTTCACCCGCTGAGGATCAGCCGACATGGACACGGGGGCGACGGGAACGGTCGGGTTCGGCCTCGCGAAGGACCTCGCGGGTGACGGGGGCGACTTCGCCCTGGCCGAAGAGGAAGAAACGGAGGAACTGGGCGAAGGGATTGCCTTCGGTCCACTCGAAGTAGATGTGCGGGCGCTTGCCCGTCTCGTCGCGCACATGCAGCAGCAGGGCGGCCAGCGCGTTGGAAATGGTGGAGCTTTCGAGGGCGAGCACCCGATAACGGTTGTGGAGGACCTCCCCGTGTACCCGCAGCTCGCTCTCGAACTCGGACGGGTCGCTGACGGTGACCTCGACGAAGACGAAGTCGTCGTCCGCCGGGAGGTCGTTGTCGGTGCGGATCTGCTGGAGCTTGTCGCGGTATTCGGCCAGGTCACGCTGGTCGGGCTCGTTCGCGATGAACCGGATCTCGCGGTGGGCGACGTCGCGGATGAACCGCTCGGACATGTCGTCCAGCACCACGCTGGTCACCCGCAGCTCGAAGGCCCGGGCGAGCCGGGAGAGCAGCGACAGCAGGATGATCCCGGCGATGAAACAGGCACCGATCTTCACTCCGTCGGGCCGTTCGATCACGTTCGCCACGGTCGTGTAGAGGAACACCGCCGCGATCACGGCGAAGCCGATGGTCCAGCCGCGTTCCCCGCTCCGCCGGGCGGCGATGGTCACCGCGATCGCGGCGGAGCTGATGAGCACCAGCACACCCGTGGCGTAGGCACCGCCCTGGGCATCCACGTTGGCGTCGAAGATCCAGGTCACCAGGAACGCGACGGCGGTGAAGACCAGCACCATCGGGCGCACGGCCCGCGCCCAGTGCGGTGCCATGCCGTAGCGCGGCAGGTACTGGGGCATGAGGTTCAGCAGTCCCGCCATGGCCGAGGCGCCGGCGAACCAGAGGATGGCGATGGTGGAGATGTCGTAGACCGTGCCGAAGGCGGAGCCCAGGTACTCGTGGGCGAGGTAGGCAAGGGCGCGCCCGTTGGCCGGGCCGCCTGGTTTGAAGGCGGGCTCGGGGATCAGCAGGGTGGTGATGAAGCTGGTGATGATCAGGAAGATGCTCATGATCACGGCGGCGGTGGTGAGCAGCTTCTTCGCACCGCGGATCCGCCCGGTGGGGCGCTCCTCGGTGTCGCCGGCGTCGCCTTCGATATGGGGCATGACCGCCACGCCGGTCTCGAAGCCGGACAGGCCCAGGGCCAGCTTCGGGAAGACCAGGAGGGCCACTCCGATCATGGCCAGGCCGTTGCCGTGCTCGGTGGTCAGCGCCTGGGTCCAGTCGGGCACGACGTGCGGTGCGGAGAGGACGTGCCACAGGCCGACCAGCACGACCACCGCATTGAGGCCGAGGTAGATCCCGACCAGGACGACCGCCACGCCGATCGCCTCCAGGAAGCCCTTGAGGAAGACCGCGCCGAGGAGCGCCACCAGGATCAGGGTGATGAGCATCTGCCGGCCGTGCAGAGCACTGCTGACGTGCGGGTTCTCCACCAGGTGGGTGGCGGCGTCGGCCGCGGAGAGGGTGATGGTGATCAGGAAGTCGGTGGCGGCGAAGCCGAGCAGGGTGAGGACGAACAGCTTGCCCTTCCAGAAGGACAGCAGCCGCTCCAGCATCGCGATCGACCCCTGGCCGTGCGGGCTCTCCTTCGCCACCCGGCGGTACACCGGCAGAGCCCCGGCCAGCGTGACAAGGACCAGGACGATCGTGGCCACGGGCGACAACAGCCCGGCCGCGAGGGCGGCGATACCCGGCTGGTAGCCGAGGGTGGAGAAGTAGTCGACACCCGTCAGGCACATCACCCGCCACCACCGCTGGCCCTGATGGGCGCTCTGCGGGCCGGCGTGCGGACCGGGATGGCGCTTGGCCATGTCGGCCAGCCCCTCCAGCAACCATGCTCGCAGGCGCTGCCGCGGTGCGGGCGGGGTGGAAGAGCCCGCGGGGGCGGAGGGGGGCATCGTGCGCTCCTGTCGTGCCGCGAAAGCGTCCAGCCATCGGCGAGACGGCCAGGTCAGCGTACGGAACCCGATGGCCGGCGGGGTGGCGGCGCCCGGCGTGCCGCCGAGGGATTCCGGCAGGTGGGCCCACCGGGCGACGCCGGGCGGCGGAGTCGGACGGCCACTCGGAGCCCGTGGGCATATGCCCGATATGTCAGAGTTAAGAGAGGACGCGACAGCGCAACCGGCGAACGCACGAGAGGGCACCCTGCCATGTCCACGGATCGCCTCGGACCGGTCACCGAACGTATCCGGTCCCTGCACCGGCGGAGCACGGAGTACGAGGACCTCTTCGACCAGGCTCCGGTGATCTTTGCTGCGCTGAGCGGGCCGGGACATCGGCTGGAGGCGGCGAATCCGGCGTTCCTGGAGGCGGTCGGCGGCGACCGGGGGCAGATCGGGGCTCCGCTCGGCGAGCTGTTGCCCGAGCTGGAGCCGCAGGGCGTACTGAACCGGCTCGATGAGGTCTACCGGACCGGCACCGCCTACCGGGCCCGGGGTGCCCGGCTGGTGCTCGGCACGCCGGGAACGGAACGGGAGGGGTACTTCGACTTCACCTGCGAGCCCCGGAGGGACGCGGCGGGCACCGTCGACGGGGTGGTCGTGATCGCGGTGGACACCACCGCGCACCATGACGCCCAGGTACTCGCCGCCGAGCAGCGGGTGCTGCTGGAGCGGATCGCGCGCGACGCACCGCTCGGCGAGATCCTGACCGGGATGGCCCGGGCGATCGAGGAGTTCTCCCCGGATCTGATCGTCTCGGTGCTGCTCGCCGATCCCGACGGGACACATCTGCGGCACGGGGCCGGTCCCAGCCTGCCCGCCTTCTACAACGAGGCGATCGACGGGGTCGCCATCGGCCCGGACGTCGGCTCCTGCGGCACCGCCGCGTATCTGCGCGCTCCGGTGATCGTCACGGACATCGCCACCGACCCCCGGTGGGAGGGCTATCAGGAGCTGGCGCGGCAGGCCGGGGTCGCGGCCTGCTGGTCCACCCCGATCTTGGACGCTGACGGGCAGCTGCTGGGCACGTTCGCGATGTACCACCGGACCCCGAAGGCCCCGGACGACAAGGACGTGGCACTCAGCGGGGCGTTCGCCCGGATCGCGGCCCTGGCGATCGAGCGCCGCCGTGCCCTGGAGGCCGGCCAGGCCGCTCAGGAGCGGGAGAAGGAGGCCCGGGAGGACCTGGCGTTCGTGCTGGACGCCAGCACCGCCATCACCCGTGAACCGCACTACTTCGACTCCCTGCAGTGTCTGGCCCGGCTGACCGTGCCCTCGCTGGCGTCGCTGTGCACGGTGCACGTCGTCGAGGACGGCCACACCCATCGGATCGCGGTGGCCTCGGACGGCCTGGCCGGCGAGAGTCTGCTGTCCGCTCCCGGGCTGAGCGACGAGATCGACGGCGCGGTCGCCCGGGTGCTGGCCTCCGGCGCCACCGAGTCGGGCCTCATCCGTACCGCCGGTCTCGAGAGCGGCGGCACCGGCCTCGACAGCCACAGCCGCCCGGACGGAAGTCCCCGCGCCCACGCCGCTCCCGGACGCCCCGCCGTGCCCGCCTACGTGTGTGTCCCGTTGGCCACCCGTGGCCGTACGTTCGGGGTGCTGACCTTGCTCACCATGGACCGGGACCTGGACGGGCATGTCATCGCGCTGGCCGAGGAGCTGGCGCGGCGGGCCGCGTCGAGTGCCGACAACGCCCACCAGTTCACCGACCGGGTCCGGCTCGCCCGCGAGTTGCAGGCCGGTCTGCTGCCGCCGGAGCTTCCGGTCGTGCCGGGCGCCGAGCTGGCGGCGTCGTACCACCCTGCCGGCGAAGGGCTTGACGTCGGTGGGGACTTCTACGACGTCTTCCCGCTGCCCGACGACCGCTGGGCGCTGATCATCGGCGACGTCTGCGGGCGCGGCGCGGCGGCCGCCACCACGACCGGAATGGTCCGTCACACGGCGCGCGTCGCGGCACGCCTTCTGCACGACCCGGCGGCTGTCGTGGCGGCCATCAACGACGCGCTCATCGAGGGCACGAGCGAGGACACCTTCGTGTCGCTCATATACGGCGAACTGCGGCGCGCGGATGCGCGGCTCGTCGTGGACGTGATGCGCGCCGGTCATGTGCCGCCCCTCATACGCCGTGCCGAGGGCCCGGTGGAGCAACTCTCCCAACCTGGGCAGTTGTTGGGCATAGCGCCCGGGGTCGGCGGGTGCCCGTGCCAGGTGGTGCTCTCCCCGGGTGACAGCCTGGTGCTGGTCACCGACGGCATCACCGAGGCCCGTGACGCGGACGGCGAGTTCTTCGAGGAACAGCGCCTGGCCGATGCGCTGGTCGCGGTGCCCGGCCCGGCTCCCTCGGCCGACGCGCTGCTGGAGTCCGTCACGGCGGCGGTCTCGGCGTTCGCCGGTGATGCCACCAACGACGACCAGGCCGCTCTGGTGCTCACCGCCACCTGAACGCGCCGACGCGCCTATCGTTGCCTCATGGAGCCCAGGCCGCCCGACGTGCCCGCCGACGCGAACCCGCTGCGTGCGCTCTCCCTCGACACGCTGCGGCGGCGGACGAGCATGAAATGGCGTACCTACCCGGCCGATGTGCTGCCGTTGTGGGTGGCCGAGATGGACGTACCGCTGGCCGCACCGGTCGTGCGGGCGATCTCTGACGCGGTCGCGCTCGGGGACACCGGCTATCCGGCCGGGACGGCGTACGCCCGGGCGCTGGCCGGTTTCGCCGGCGAGCGGTGGGGCTGGCACGGCCTCGCCGTGGAGCGCACGGCGATCGTGCCCGACGTGATGCTGGGCATCGTCGAGGTGCTGAAGCTGGTCACCCGGCCTGGCGACCCGGTGGTCGTCAACTGCCCGGTGTATCCGCCGTTCTACCAGTTCCTCACGCATATGGACCGGCGGGTCGTGGAGGCCCCGCTGGGTCCCGACCTGCGGATCGATCTCGGTGCGCTGGACGGGGCGTTCCGGGATGCCGTTGCGGGCCGCGGCCGGGTCGCGTACCTGCTGTGCAGCCCGCACAACCCGACCGGCACGGTGCACAGTGCCGAGGAACTGACGGCGGTGGCGACGCTGGCGGACGAGTACGGCGTACGGGTCGTCGCGGATGAGATCCACGCACCGGTGGTGGCCATGGACGCCACCTTCGTTCCGTACCTGAGCGTGCCGGGCACGGAGCGCGGCTTCTCGCTCATGTCGGCGTCCAAGGCGTGGAATCTGGCGGGGCTCAAGGCCGCGCTGGCCGTCGCCGGTCCCGAGGCCGCCGGGGATCTGGCGCGGATGCCGGAGGAGGTCGGCCACGGCCCGAGCCACGTCGGCGTGCTCGCGCACACGGCCGCACTGCGGGACGGCGGCGGCTGGCTCGACGCGCTGCGCGCCGGGCTCGACGAGAACCGCCGACTGCTCGCCCGGTTGCTGGCCGAGCGACTGCCCGCGGTCCGCTACCGCCCGGCCGCGGGCACCTTCCTCGCCTGGCTCGACTGCCGTCCGCTCGGCCTCGGCGACAACCCCGCCGCGTTCTTCCTGGAGCACGGCAGGGTGGCCCTCAGCCCCGGCCCGGACTTCGGCACCGGCGGAGCCGGCCATGTACGACTCAACCTGGCGACCTCCCCCGAGGTGCTCACCGAGGCGGTCGGACGGATGGCCGACGCGCTGGACTGAATCGTCGTACGGCGCAAGGGCTGACGCGCCGCACTGAAGCGGGGTTGATGCGGGAGGCGGCGCGTCGAGGCGAGGAGAGGCGAGGCGAGGCGTCATGGGCGGCGGACCGCACGGATGACGCGCCGCCGGCAGCGAGACTGCACGGCAGCGACGGGCAGCACACACCTCCGGGCAGCCGCTAGGCGTGCCCTCCGCCCCCTGCCCCCGGCGCCCCGGCTCCCGGCCCCAGCCCCAGCCCCAGCCCCAGCCCCAGCAGGCTCGGGGGTGGCCCGTGGCTGCCCGTTGCCCCCGTTGCCAAGCTCCAACTGCCCCTGCGGTCGCCCCCGGCGGTCGTTTTGGAGTGGGGCGGGTTTGTCCATACGATCCAGCGATGATCACAAGAAAACGGCTGGCGGCCGGGGTGTGCGGGCTGTTGGCCGCGATGGCTGTCGCCCTCCTTCCCACACCCGCCAGCGCCGGGGAACCGGATACGAAGACCGCTCCCAAGGTGGAGCTGACCCTCGACGTCAGCGGCTCGATGCGGGCCCGTGACATCGATGGTCAGAGCCGGATGTCCGCCGCGAAGCAGGCGTTCAACGAGGTGCTGGACGCCGTGCCGGACGGCGTCCAGCTCGGCATACGGACGCTCGGCGCCGACTACCGCGGTGACGACCGGAAGACCGGCTGCAAGGACACCCGTCAGCTCTACCCCGTCGGGCCGCTCGACCGCACCGAGGCGAAGACCGCGGTGGCGACGCTCGCCCCCACCGGATGGACGCCGATCGGCCCCGCCCTGCTGGGCGCGGCGCACGATCTCAAGGGCGGGGACGGGTCCCGGCGGATCGTGCTGATCACCGACGGCGAGGACACCTGCGCCCCGCTCGACCCGTGCCAGGTGGCCCGGGACATCGCCGCGCAGGGCATCCACCTCACCGTCGACACGCTCGGTCTGCTGCCGGACGCCAAGACCCGTAAGCAGCTGAGCTGTATCGCCGAGGCGACCGGCGGGACGTACACCTCGGTGCAGCACACCAAGCAACTCCGCGACCGTGTCCACCAGTTGGTGGAGCGGACGGCCGATCCGGTCGTCACGCCGGTGGCGACGAAGGGCGCGCAGAGCTGTGACGGGGCGCCGAAGTTGAAGCCGGGGCTGTACAGCGACCGCGAGAAGTTCGCCGAGCACCGCTGGTACCGGGTCGACGTCCGGCCCGGCCAGGAACTCCGGGCCTCGGTGAGCGTCGCCGCCGACCGGGCCGTCAACAACGACTACGGCGTGCTGCTGCGGGCCTCGACGGAGCACGGGCGGGAGCTGGTCCGCGGTGCGGAGGCCGGTGACGGACGGACCGATGTGATCTCGTCGGGGCTGCGCTACCCCGAGCCGCCGGCCGATGCCCCGGACGGGGCGGACGAGCCGCCGGCGAAGACGGTCTGTCTCCAGGTCAGCAACTCCTTCTCGGCGCCGCCCTCGGTCAAGACCGAGCCCGGTATGCCCGTCGAGCTGGCCATCGATGTGGTCGACGGTCCGAGCGACGCCTCCGACGCGGCGTTCTTCGGTCTCGGCCACGGCTGGTGGCTGCTGATCACGCTGGCCCTCACCGGGCTGGTGGCCGGTCTGGTCTGGGGCTGGATCTCCCGTTGGCGCGTCTCCGTCTGGAGGACCAACTGATGCGCACCGTACGCAGGATGCTGATGACCGCCGTGCTGGCCGGGGCGGGTCTCCTCGGTGTGGCGGGGACCGCGGTGGCCGACTCCGCGACCCCGAGCCCGAGCACGAGCGCGAGCACGGACGCGGGGCCGACCGAGGCCGGGACCTCGTTCCGTACGGCGACGGCCATCAAGCCCGGACAGCCGGCGACGGCCGACGCGTCCACCGGTGACTACCTGTACTGGGTGCTGCCGGTCGACGCGGGACAGCGCGCCACGGTCACCGCGACGGTGACCCTGCCGGCCGCCGCCCGGCACGGTGCGGCCACCTGGCAGCTGGACGTCTACGACGGACTGCGCCGGCGGCAGCCCTGCAAATACGGCGCTCCGTCCAAGGCCGCGGCCCAGGACGCCGGTTCCGTCCAGCTGACCTGCACGCTGCGCACGGTGCGGGCCTGGGCGGAGCCGTGGGCCAACGATCCGCTGCCCGGCAGCTATTACGTTCGCCTGACGGTCGTCGATCTTCCGCAAGAGGACCTCGGGCTGGCGGTCCATGCGAAGGTCGAGGCGGGCACGGCGGACCAGGGCGGTGCCCAGGCGGTGGACGGCTCGCTCGCCGCTCCCCTGGTGCCGGGAGCCGGTACGGCCACGCCGCAGTCCGACGGGGCGACGCCGTCGCCGCGGCCGGCGGCCATGGCGGAGCCGGACGGTGGCTGGTCCTCCGGCTGGTGGTCGGACCGCTGGCTGTGGACCGCGGCCGGCGGGCTGCTCGCGGCGCTCGGAGGCATCGCCGGTTACTCCGTCACCCGCGGCTCCGGCCGCCCGTCCCGGGTGCCGCCGGGCGCCTGATCCGAGCCGACCGGGCGCCTGACCGGAGCCGATCGGGCGCCCGATCCGAGTCGCACCCGACGACGGGGCGGTCACGGCACGCTGCCGTGGCCGCCCCGTTCTCGTCACTGAGTCCGTCAGTCAGCCATGCCAGCCATGTCAGCCGGTCACTGACGCGGCGTCGCTTCAGCCGCCAATACCTCAGCCGCAGTCGCAGCAGCCGCAGCATTCACAGCAGTTGCAGCAGTCGCAACCGTCACAGCCGCCGTCGCAGCCGTCGCAGGACTGGCAGCAGCCCTCCCGCTTCTTGCGCGACCAGGGGCCCTCGAACTCGTCCGCGCAGCACACCTTGCAGGTGCAGCACAGCCCGATGGCCACCGCGCAGCCCGCGAGGAAGCCCCGGGGCTTCTTCGGCTGGTGCGGGAGGCGCGGGAAGCCGCCGCCGTCCCCGCCGATGCCTCCGCCGCCAGGGCCGCCGCCATGGCCGCCGCCGTATCCACCCCCGTATCCACCCCCGTGGCCACCGGGCGGCACCGATCCGCCCGCGTAGGGGTTCTGCGGCGCATTCACGTGCGGCCCCTGCGCGTACGGACCGCCGGCCGGCGCGTACGGACCGCCCCCCGGCGCCTGACCGTACTGCGGCGGCTGGCCGTACTGCGGCGGCTGACCGTACTGCGGCGGCTGACCGTACTGCGGCGACTGACCGTACGAGGGCTGTTGGGCGTGGCCCTGGTGGGAGCACGCCGCGGTGCCGAAGGCGCGGTCCACCGACCGGCGGAGTTCGTGCACCAGCAGCACATGCACCAGGGCGGAGTCGGTGAACTCCACGTCGCGCAGGGCGAGGCGGATGCCGTGCAGCGCGTCGTCGCACAGCCGGCGGGCGTCGGCGGTGCTCGCGCCGGTCGCGGTGAGCGGGTTCCAGGCGCCCTCGGCGGCGTCCGCTGCCCGGTCCTCCACGGCGTCGAGGAGGTGGGCCAGCCGCCCGAAGAGCCGGCCGGCCTCGGCCAGCGGCGCGGCGTTCCCGGGGCGCCCGGCGAGTACGGCGGTGTGGGCGAAGGCGGCGGCGGTCGCGGTCTCGGTCGGTTCGGTGATGACCGTCAACGGCGTGCCGGGCCCGGCCAGTTGCTCGATGGCCGGCTGGCGGTCGACCGCGTCGACGAGGACGGAGGTGTCGAAGCCGAGGGTGGCGCCGGTACGGGCGCCGGCCCGGTCCCAGCCTGCGGCGACCCGGCGCGCGGCGGCGGCCACCGGGCGGCGGCGCAGCAGACCGTTCCGGTCGGCGACGTGGTCGCGTATCTTCGCCGAGGCGAGCACGAGGGACACCGAGGCGGCGAGCCGTGCGCCCTCGCCCTGCGCCACGGAGGCGGTGCGCATACCGCGGAGCGGGCAGGGTCCGGCGGTGCGCCGGCGGTCCTCCGTGCGGCCGGTCTGAGCGTCCGTCAGGACGGAGACGATCAGCCCGTCGTAGTTGGTGACGACCCGGGCGAACTGTCCGTGGTCGCCGCGCAGGGCGAGGCACAGACCGCAGAGGTGGGCCATCCATTCGGCCTTGAGCCCTTGGGACAGGCGATGGCTGCAGGGCCTGACGATTCCGAACATGTGCGATCCCCCGTAAGACGTCGGATGGGTGGCGCCGCGGCGCGCGGCGGCACCGGCAACGGCTGAAGATCGTACCGACCGGGGCGCTGACCTGGGACACCCCCCGGATGGCCTGGCGACCGGCCCCCGGGGATGGCCTGGGGACACCCCCTGGGACGCCCTGGGGGACGCTCCCTGGGGCCGGTTCGTCAGTGGGCGTGGCGGGCGAGTACGGCGTCGAGCCGGGCCGCGCGGTGTGCGAGGTCGTCGGGGGCGAGGGGGTGGGCCAGGTCCGGCGCGAGGTCGGCGACGGCCCGGTGGACGGCGGCGGTGAGGTGGACGGTGTCGTCGTCGGTGCGCTCGATGCCGTCGCCGACGGCCCTGTCCTCGTTGAAGGCGATGGCGGCGCGCACCCGCAGCTGGATCGCGCGGCGTTGCCGAGGCCGAGGGTGGGCGCCAGGCCGAGGCGGGCCAGGACCGGGCCGGTCACGTCCGGGAAGGACGGGTTCGCCACCGGACCGGTGTGGTGGGCGGCGCGCACGGCCCGCATCACGGAAAGGATGAGCGGGAGTTGGTAGGGCAGACGCAGGCCGGGACCGGCGGCGGCGACGGCCCGGGCCGCCGGGTCGGGGCGGTCCGACATCGCCCAGGGGCTGCGCAGCGAGGCGCCGTGCACGACCAGGTCGGGGCGGGTGGTGGTGAGCAGTTCGGCCGCCTCGTCGGGCCGCGACGCGTCGAGCCGGACCGTCTCCACGAGGCAGTCGCGGGCGCTGGCCACGGTCGCCGCCACGGCGTCGCGCGGCGGCGGACCGGCCCGCCACCAGGAGGCGCCGCACCCGGCTGCCGGCGGCCAGCCCGTCGGCGACCCGCTCGCCCATGTCACCCGCGCCGATGATCAATACGGTGGTCATCGGGCGATCGTAGGCCGGCACCCGTCACCCGGGTCGGGGGCCGGCTCCCCAACGGGCAGTCCAGCGCCCTCAGTTCGGGGCGGGCGGGGACGGCGTCCTCACCACTTGTCGGTAGCAGGAACGGCGTCCTCACCGCCTGTCGGTGGCAGGGACGGCGTCCTCACCGCTTGTCGGTGGCGGGGACGAGCACCATCCAGTCGTCCTTGCCCTCTTCCTCGTGCAGATAGCCGATCATGGTGGGGTGCGGCCCCGGATAGGCCGGGCCTTCGTTGCGCACCCCGGAGGCGCTGTCGGTGTCGGTTCGCCCCAGGAGGACCGCCAGGGCGAGGAAGGGCAGTACGGCGACCGAGAGCGCTGCCACCGTGCCCCTGCTCATGGCCTTCGGCCGCACAACTTCCTTGCTGTCTGCGTTGTTTGCCACGTGGGCATCTTCCTCCACGCCGCTCTCCGGTCCGTCCGCGGGGTCACGAACCGGGCCGGCCCGTCCCTTACGCCCCGTCAGCGCGCGACGGAGTCGTCCCGGGCCGTGGGAGGTAGCGGATGGCGGCGGATCCGGGCGGCGAGGACGGCGACGTCGTCCTCGGCGTGCAGACCGTCGAGGTGGTCGAGGACCTCGTCGAGGACCTGCTCGACGTCGGCTCCGGCGGGCAGGCGCAGCCGGGCGAGCCGGGAGAGCGAGGTGTCGATGTCCTCGCCGCGGCGTTCGACCAGGCCGTCGGTGAACATCAGGAGGGTGTCGTCGGGGGTGAGGGTGCGGGTGATCTGTTCGTAGCCGCCGGCGCCGGTGCCCAGGGGCGGGCCGACGGGGAGCCGCAGCAGGTCGGCGGTGCGATCGCCGCCGAAGACCACCGGGGAGAGGTGGCCGGCGCTGGCGAAACCGGCGATGCCGCGGGCCGGGTCCACCCGGGCGAGCAGGCAGGTCGCCGGGCGGCGGGACTCGTCCTCGGCCACCGCGGTGTCGAGCTGGCGCAGGACACGGTGCGGCGGCAGATCGGTCGAGGCGACGTAGCGGAGGCTGGAGCGGTAGGCGTTCATGTCGACCGCGGCGTCGAGTCCGTGGCCCATGACGTCGCCCATGACGAGCAGGGTGCGCCCGTAGTGCAGCCGGACGGTCTCGAACCAGTCGCCGCCGACCAGCGCGCTGCTGCCGGAGGGGAGGTAGCGGGTGGCGAGGTCGAGGTTGGGGTGCGGGCGGCCCGGTTCGGCCAGCAGCGCCCGTTGGAGGTCCATCGCGGTGCGCTGCACCGAGGAGTGCCGGCGGGCGTGGGCGAGATGGGCGGCCGCCAGGCGGGCGGCATGAAGGACGGTGGCGGTCTCGTCCTCGTGGAAGCTGCCGCCGGCGCGGAGGACGAGCACCACGCCGTGGCGGCGGCCGTGGGCGGACAGCGGCACCGCGAGGGCCTGGGCGGACATCCCGCCGGACAGGACGGCCCGGGCGGTGACGGGGCGGTCCTCGGCCAGCGCGCGCAGGAGGGGTGCACCGGCGTCCGGGCGTTCCGGGTCGTCGCCGGGGAAGCGTGCTTCGAGCACCTTGACCAGGCCGGCCGAGGCCACCCGGCGGAGTACGGGGCCTTCGGCGGGCCGGCGGGCCGCGGTGGCGTCGTCGGGGAGGAGGTCCACCGCGGCGGCGTCGCCGATGTGCTGGCACAGGAAACGGGACAGCTCGGTACAGGTCGTCTGCGCGTCGAGGGTGGTGCCGATGCGCTCGGCGGCCTCCTCCATGAGGCGCAGACGGGCCCGTACGCGGGCGTCGTCGGCGTCCCGACCCGCGCCGTCCGAGCCGTCCCGGTCCATGCGGCCACCTCCAGGGCGCTGCGCCCGCTACGGGCGAGTTTGCTGGTGTTGCACCCATATCACCAGCGGGACCGGATGCCGGTCCGGCGCGGCGGCCGTGGCGACGTCAGCTGAGGACGCCCATGCCCAGCAGGCCGAAGAGGAGGGCGCCGATCAGGATGCGGTAGATGACGAAGGAGTTGAAGGAGTGCTTGGCGACGAACTTCAACAGCCAGGCGATCGAGGCGTAGGCGACGACGAAGGAGACGACGGTGCCGATGGCGAGCGGGGCGACCGCGGCGCCGGAGCCGATGGCGTCCTTCAGCTCGTAGATGCCCGCGCCGGTGAGGGCCGGGATGCCGAGGAAGAAGGACAGCCGGGTGGCGGCGACCCGCTCCAGGTCGAGGATGAGCGCGGTGGACATGGTCGCGCCGGAGCGGGAGAAGCCGGGGAAGAGCAGCGCGAGGATCTGCGAGCAGCCGACCCACATGGCGTCCTTGAGGGAGGTGTCGTCCTCACCGCGCTTGTGGCGGCCCATCTGGTCGGCGGCCCACATCACGCCGCTGCCGACGATCAGTGAGCCGGCCACCACCCACAGGGAGGCGAGCGGGCCCTCGATCAGGGGCTTGGCGGCCAGGCCGACGACGACGATCGGGAGGGTGGCGAAGATCACCCACCAGGCGAACTTGTAGTCGTGGTGGTAGCGCTCCTCCTTGTTGGCCAGCCCGCGGAACCACGCGCCCACGATGCGCACGATGTCCTTGCCGAAGTAGACGAGCGCGGCGGCGATCGCGCCGACCTGGATGACGGCGGAGAAGCCGACGACGGCCTTGTCCTCGACGGGAATGCCCATCAGACCTTCGGCGATCTTGAGGTGGCCGGTGGAGGAGACGGGAAGGAATTCCGTCACCCCCTCCACGGCTCCGAGGACGACGGCTTGGCCGATGCTGATCGCGCTCATGGGATCCATTTCTCGGGACGGGTGGACGGTGGGCGCAGGCACGCCTCGGCGCGTGGGCGGGTCCGGTGGATCGTCCGGGCCGATCCGGCGACACGCCGTGGCGCGATGAGTGACTTTACTGGGGGTTTCGCCGTCGGGCCGACGGGAAGGCCCCGGCGGGCGGACCGGAGCGGACCGGGATGCGCGGTGCGCGCCCGGGCCCCTACAGTGCGGGACGGTCTACAACACTGTAGACGACCGAGGGGAGGAACGATTCCATGACCGCGGCCCCGCTCCGCCGCCGCTCCACCACCGCCTCCGCACGCGCCCCCGCCCCGGCCGCGCCCCCGGCCACGCCCCCGGACACGTCCCGGGCCGCGGACAAGCCCGGCGGCGCCCGCCGCGACGCCTTTTTCGACAACGCGAAATACCTGGCCATCGTATGGGTGGCGATCGGCCACGCCTGGGAGCCGTTCTACGCCGGGAGCCGGACCTCGGCCGCGCTCTACCTCGTCGTCTACGCCTTCCACATGCCGGCGTTCATCGTCATCTCCGGCTATTTTTCCCGGAGTTTCACTTTCCGCCCGGACCAGGTGCAGCGGCTGATCACCGGCATCGCCGTCCCCTATGTCATCTTCCGCACCGCCTACGCCGTGTTCCGGTACGCGGCGGGCGATCAGCCGGACCTCTCGGTCGGGCTGCTGGATCCGTGGTTCCTGACGTGGTTCCTGCCGGCGCTGTTCATGTGGCGGCTCACCGCGCCGCTGTGGCGGATCATCCGCCTGCCGGTGCCGGTGGCCCTGGCGGTCGCCGCGCTCGCCTCGGTCTCCCCGGAGGTCGGCAGCGATCTCGATCTCCAGCGGGTGCTGCAGTTCCTGCCGTTCTTCGTGCTGGGCCTGCGCCTGACCCCCGAGCACTTCCGCCTGCTGCGCCGCCGGGCGGTGCGGATCGCGGCCGTGCCCGTGGCGCTGGGTGCGACCGTGTTCGCGTACTGGGCCGTGCCGCGGATGAACGACGCGTGGTTCTACCACACCGACAGCGCCCAGAAGCTGGGGGCGCCGTGGTGGTGCGGGGTGCTGATGCAGCTGGCCATGTTCGGCTGCTCGTTGGTGCTGACCGGCTGCTTCCTCGCCTGGGTGCCGGGGCGCCGGACGTGGTGCACCACCCTGGGCGCCGGCACGCTCTACGGCTATCTGCTGCACGGCTTCCTGGCCAAGGGTTCGCGCTGGTGGCACTGGTACGACGCGGCCTGGGTGGCCACGCCCTGGGGGCACATCGCGGTGACGCTGATCGCCGCCGTGGTGGTGACCCTGCTGTGCACCCCGCCGGTGCGGCGGGTCTTCCGGTTCGCGGTGGAGCCGCGGATGCGCTGGGCCTTCCGGTAGGCGCCCGGCGGCCGCGGTCGTCCCGGGAGCGGCAGTACTGTTGGCGTGGCTCATACGTGTCGTAGCAGCCCCGACTTTGGCCGACCGGCTGCTTGGCAGTCGGGACCGTATGCGCCACGAGAGGGCCGGCGCCGTCCGGCCCGGGCCGAACCGACCCAGCAGAGGCGCCGATCATGAACACAGCCGCGGCCGCATCACCACCCCGTACCGGCATCAGCCTGCGCCAGCTGCTGATGTCGCTGGGTGAACCGCTGGTCGAGCTGCAGGCCGCGCCCGCCGGGCTGGACGTCGAGATCCGCAGCGTCGCCCTGCTCGACCCCGAGGATCCGCCGATGGCCCGCCCCGGCGAGCTGATCCTCGCCATAGGCGCCCGCGGCCGCGCCGCGTTCCCCGCGCTGCGGGCGGGCGGGCGCGACGGGGCGGCCGCCGTCGCGGTCAAGCTCGACGCTCCCGGCCAGGCCGCCGCGCTCAGCGAGACCGCCGCCGAGGCCGGGATCGCGCTGCTGTCCGTCCGCAGCGAGGCGCGCTGGGAGCAGGTGGACGCGCTGGCCCGGGCGGCACTGGACAGCTCACCGCCGGGGCTGCCCGGAGCGGGCGACGAGGAGGGCGATCTGTTCTCGCTCGCCCAGACCACCGCCGTCCTCACCGGCGGCATCGTCAGCATCGAGGACACCGCCAACCGCGTGCTGGCGTACTCCCGCTCCACCGACTCCGACGAGGTGGACGATCTGCGGCGGCTGTCCATCCTGGGCTGGCACGGCCCCGAGGCGTATCTGGCCCGGCTCCGGAAGTGGGGGGTCTTCCAGCGGCTCCGGGCCTCCGACGACGTCATCCGCATCGACAGCCATCCGGAACTGGGCATCCGCGCCCGGCTCGCGGTGGCGATCCGGTCCGGGGAACGGCAGCTCGGCACCATCTGGGTGCAGGAGGGCGCGACGCCGCTGACCGACCACTGCGACCAGGCGCTGCTGGGCGCGGCCCGGGTCGCCGCACAGCATCTGGTGCGCCGCCGCCGGGAGCTCTCGGCGGACGTGACGCTGACCCGCACCCTGGCGGCCGGGCTGCTGGAGGGCACCACCGGGCCACAGCCGCTCGCCTCCCACATGGGCCTCGACGCCGCCCGCCCGGCGGCCGTCCTGGGCTTCTCGTACGGGACCGAGGCCCCGCCGACGGAGCTGGCCCGCGCCGAGGTCGGCAATCTGGTCTCGGTGCACACCGCGGCCCGGCACCGCAGTGCGCTGGTCACCCAGGCCGACTCCCGGATCTACGTGCTGCTGCCGCAGCTGCCGCGCAGCATCGACCTCGGCACCCTGCGCTGCTGGGGGCAGGAGATCACCGACGCCGTCCGTCGCCACCTGGGGCTGTCACTGCGCGGTTCGGTCGGCTGCCTCGTGCCGTCGCTCGGCGAGGTCCCCGAGTCCCGGAGGGAGGCGGACCGCATCCTGGACGCCATGATGAGCGTGGGCGTCGCCACCACCGTCGCCGCGCTGCCGGACATCCAGGCGGAGGTGCTGGTCAGCGAGGTGCTGACGCTGCTCTCCGCCCATCCGGAGATGCGTGATCCGCGGCTGACCGCGCTGGTCGCGCACGACAGCCGCAACCAGGGGCAGCTGGCCGAGACCGTGCTCGCCTATCTGAACGCCTTCGGCGACGTCCGGGCGGCCGCCGCCCAGCTGCATGTGCACCCCAACACCCTGCGCTACCGGATCCGCCGGGCCGAGGAGCTGACCGGTCTCGACCTCGGCCGCCCCGACCAGCGCCTGCTGGCCATGCTGCAACTGCGGCTGCCGCCGGCCTCCTGATCCGTCACCGACCGCAGCGGCTGACCGTCGGTAAAACTCCTAGACTGGGCGAGAGGCTCCCTTGAGCTGACGGACTGGCGATCATGAGCTCCGACAAGGCACGGCCGGGCGGATTCGACCGAGCGGGTGACCTCGCGAAGGCGGCCACCGCCGAACTGGACGCACAGGGGCTGATCGTCTCCTGGACGCTGGCGGCGCAGCGGCTGCTCGGCTACCGGCCCGAGGAGATCCTTCAGCACCCCGCGGCGGAACTCCTGGCGCTGCCCGGCGACAAGGAGCGGGCGGCCGCGGTCGCCGCGTGGTGCCGGACCGGCGACGGCTGGGGCGGTTCGGTGGCCGCGCGCCACCGCGACGGCCGCGATCTGCAACTGGCCGTCCAGGTCACCCCGGTGCTCGACGGCGCCGGCGGGGAGCGGTGGTCGGTGTTCGCCCTGGAGGAGTGGCGGATGCCGGGCGGCGGGGTCAACCAGCTGATGCTCGAACCGTTCCTGGCGCACGCCCCGGTCGGCATGGCCGTGCTGGACACCGAGCTGCGCTACGTGTGGGTCAACGACGTGCTGGAGCGGCTGATCCCCCTGGAACGCCGGCTGGGGCGGACGGTGGACCAGGTCCTGCCGCCGCTGGAGGCCGAGGCGTTCCACGAGCGGATGCTGCGGGTCCTGCACGCCGGCACCCCGGTGATGGACTACGAATTCCGCAGCCCCACCTATGCCGACCCCAGCCAGGAGCGCGCCTACTCGGCGTCCTTCTTCGGGCTGGCGGATCCGCAGGGCCGGCGGATCGGCATCTGGTACATGGTCATCGACGTCACCGAGCGCTGGCGGGCGCAGGAGCGGCTGGCGCTGCTGAACGACGCCAGCGTGCGGATCGGCAGCACGCTGGACGTCACCCGCACCGCCCAGGAGCTGGCCGACGTCGCGGTACCGGCGCTCGCCGACTTCGTCGCCGTCGACCTGCTGGACTCGGTCCTCCGCGGCGAGGAGCCGGTGCCCGGGCCGGTCGACAGCAGCCTGCTGATGCGGCGCTGCGGCCAGCAGTCGGTCAACGAGGGCTGCCCGGAAGCGGGTCTGGCGGTCGGCGAGGCCGTGCGGCGCTCCCCGGCGTCGCCCATCACCCGCTGTCTGCTGGCCGGCGAGTCCCTGGTGGAGGCGGCCCTGGACCAGGCGTCCAGCGCCTGGGTCACCGCGGACCCGGCACGCGGCGCGGTGATCCGCGCGTACGGGTTCCGGTCGGTGATGGTGGCGCCGGTGCAGGCCCGCGGGGTGACGCTGGGCGCGGCGACGTTCTTCCGCTCGCGCCGGCTGGGGCCGTTCACCGAGGACGACGTACGGCTGGCCGAGGAGCTGGTGGCGCGGGCCGCGGTGTGCGTGGACAACGCGCGCCGGTTCACGCGGGAGCGGACCGCGGCGCGGGTGATGCAGCAGAACCTGCTGCCGCACGAGCTGACCGGGGGCTCCGCCCTGGAGGTCGCGTCGTGGTACTTCCCGGCGGACGCGCCGAGCGGGGTGGGCGGCGACTGGTTCGATGTGATCCCGCTGTCCGGTGCCCGGGTGGCGCTGGTCGTCGGGGACGTGGTCGGGCACGGCATCAACGCCGCGGCCACCATGGGCCGGCTGCGGACGGCCGTGCGCACCCTGGCCAACCTGGACCTGCCGCCCGATGAGCTGCTGGCCCGGCTGGACGACCTGGTCATCGGCCTGGTGAAGACCCACGGCGCCGAGCCGGCGCCGGACACCGAGAATGCCACGGTGGCGGCCACGTTCATGGGCGCGACCTGTCTGTACGCGGTCTACGACCCGGTCAGCCGGCGGGTCTGCATGGCGCGGGCCGGGCACCTCCCGCCCGCGGTGGCCGGGCCGGACGGCACGGTCGAGCTGGTGGACCTGCCCGCCGGTCCGCCGCTCGGGCTGGGCTCGCTGCCCTTCGAGGCCTTCGAACGGGAGCTGCCCGAAGGCAGTCTGCTCGCCCTCTACACCAACGGGCTGATCGAGACCTGCGATCCGGACATCGGGGTCGGGCTGGCCCGGCTGAGCGGTGCGCTGACGCTGCCCGGGGCGGCGCTGAAGGACATCGGCGGGCGGGCGGTCAAGGCGCTGCTGACCGGGCCGCCGTCGGACGACGCGGCGCTGCTGCTCGCCCGTACCCGTGCGCTGGGTGCGCACCAGGTGGCTTCCTGGGACCTGCCCGCCGACCCGGCCGTGGTCGGCAACGCCCGGGCGCTGGCCGGCCGGCAGCTGGCCGAATGGGGCATGGAGGAGCTGCAGTTCACGACGGAGCTGGTCGTCAGCGAGCTGGTCACCAACGCGATCCGGCACGGCATCGGACCGATCACCCTGCGGCTGATCCGGCAGGCCGGGCTGATCTGCGAGGTCTTCGACGGCGGCAGCACCGCACCGCATCTGCGCCACGCCCGGACGACCGACGAGGGCGGCCGCGGGCTGTTCATCATCGCCCAGCTGACCCGGCGCTGGGGCACCCGCTACACCGCGACCGGCAAGGTCATCTGGACCGAGCAGGACCTGCCGTCCGAGACGGAGGAGGGGTAACGGTCCGCTGCACCGGCCCGGCGGCGGTCGCCCCGGGCCGTCGTGCCCGTCCGGCCCCGGTCACGGGTGCGGGCGTTCCAGTACGTGCTTCAGCGTCGCCAGTTCGGTGTCGGCCAGGGCGGTCTGGGCGAGGAAGTCCTCGGTGGTGAGGGTCGGCGGACGGAAGAACGTGATCATGAAGTCGGCGCCGGTGCCGTTGGGTACGACGCGGGCGGGGACCCGCCAGGAGGCGGTGGCGTCCCGGTAGTCGTGATCGAGGACACCCAGTGCGGCGTGCGGGCGGAGCCGGAGCCCGGCGGGTCCCCGCGGCGTGGACATCCGCCACCACTGCGGGTCCTCGGTGGGTTCGATGGACCGGACGTTCACCACGGCCCACTGTGGCCAGTTGGCCGGGTCGGCGAGGAAGGCGAACACCTCGTCCGGCGGGCGGTCGATGGTGACGGTCTTGGTGACCGAGCGGCTGGTGGTCATGGCGCACCTCCTTCAGGTGCCATGCGTATCCGCATATAGACAGCACGTTGCTACTCTGACAAGAAGTTGTCAAATGCGCGAGGGTGCCCCGAGGAGGGGCCGGGAGGAGGAGCGGTGTCCGACGAAATGGCCCTGCTGGTGGCCGACGTCTTCGAGGCCGCCGGGGCCCTGCGCCGCCTGGGCGAGCGGACCGCGCGGGCCGAAGGGCTCACCCAGGCCCGGTGGCAGGTGCTGAGCGTGCTGTCGGACGCACCGATGACCGTGCCGCAGGCGGCCCGGCGGCTCGGCGTCAGCCGCCAGAACGTCCAGCGGGTGGCCAACGACCTCGCGGACCTGGGCCACCTCACCTTCGAGCCCAACCCGGATCACCGCGGTTCCCCGCTGCTGGTGCCGACCTCCGAGGGGCGGCGGGCGCTGTCCCGCGTCACGGCGCGCGCCGCCGCCGTCCACCGCGCCCTGGCGCCCGCGCTCCCCGCCTCCGCGGTCACCGGGACCCGGGCGTTCCTGCGCCGTCTGCTCGACGAACTGGACCGCCAGGAGGGCGCCGAGGACGGGCGCGCGCCGCACCAGGAGGAGTCCTCCTAGGGGCCGGCCACGGATTCCGCATTGGCCGACCGCACAGCCATGGGGGGTGACTTTGTCGTCCCTCACAAATACGGCGCCGTGCATCGCCACATACGCTGACGCAAATCCATTCGGACGTGATGCCGCTCACCTCTCACGAGGAGGCCGGGCACGCCGCGGCGGCGCGATCAGCGCTCCCCACCCGCGCGAGCATCCGGAATCCGCCGGCCCCGTGCCGCCGCTTTCGACATTCGACAGGGCCATGATCGCCGCTTGCCAGCACCGGTCCCGTCGTGCGTCCACCCCGAGGCGATCCCAGCAGTCACCCCGTGCATGACCCCTCCAACCCCTCAACGGATGTCGCAATGACCACACCTTCCCAGAGCCATCTGGCCGCTCCGCCCACTCCCCCGGAAGACGGGTCGGCGTCGCAGCAGTCCGGGCTGCAATCCGGTCTCAAGAACCGCCATCTGTCCATGATCGCCGTGGGCGGGGTCATCGGCGCGGGCCTGTTCGTGGGCTCCGGGTCGGGCATCGCCGCCGCCGGCCCCGGCATCCTGCTCTCGTACGCCCTCGTCGGCGCGCTGGTCGTGTTCGTGATGCGGATGCTCGGCGAAATGGCGGCGGCCAACCCGACCTCCGGCTCCTTCTCCGCGTACGCGGACCGGGCGCTCGGCCGCTGGGCCGGCTTCTCCATCGGCTGGCTGTACTGGTTCTTCTGGGTCGTGGTGCTCGCCGTGGAGGCGACCGCCGGCGCCGCCATCCTCACGAGCTGGGTCCCGGCCGTCCCGCAGTGGGCCTGGGCGCTGATCGTGATGGTGCTGCTGACCGCCACCAACCTCGCCTCGGTCGCCTCGTTCGGTGAGTTCGAGTTCTGGTTCGCCGGCATCAAGGTCGTCGCCATCGTCGCCTTCATCGCGCTGGGCGGGCTCGCCGTCTTCGGCGTGCTGCCCGGCTCCGACCACGGCGCGACCGGCATCGGCAACCTCACCTCGCACGGCGGCTTCCTCCCACACGGCCCCAGCGCGATCCTCACCGGTGTCCTGATGGTCGTGTTCTCCTTCATGGGCAGCGAGATCGTCACCCTGGCCGCCGGTGAGTCCGAGGACCCGCGGCGCGCGGTCACCAAGGCCACCAACAGCGTCATCTGGCGGGTCGGCGTCTTCTACCTCGGCTCGATCTTCATCGTGCTCTCGCTGCTGCCGTGGAACGACCCCTCGATCCTCAAGAAGGGCTCGTACGTCGCGGCGCTGGACTCGATCGGCATCCCGCACGCCGGCCAGATCATGAACGTCATCGTGCTGACCGCGGTGCTGTCCTGCCTGAACTCCGGCCTCTACACCGCCTCCCGGATGGCGTTCTCGCTCGGCCAGCGCGGCGACGCGCCGAAGGCCTTCGCCCGGACGAACCCGCGGGGCGTCCCGCAGGCCGCGATCCTGGCCTCGGTCCTCTTCGGCTTCATCGCGGTCGGCTTCAACTACCTGTGGCCCGACACCGTCTTCCAGTTCCTGCTGAACTCCTCGGGTGCCGTCGCGCTCTTCGTGTGGCTGGTGATCTGCTTCTCGCAGCTGCGGATGCGCGGGATCATCCTGCGCGAGAACCCGGACAAGCTGGTCGTACGGATGTGGCTGTTCCCGTACCTGACCTGGGCCACGATCGCGATGATCACCTTCGTTCTGGCCTACATGCTGACCGACGACAGTGAGGGCGGCGGCCGCATCCAGGTGCTGCTGTCGGTGCTGCTGGCCGCGGTGGTCGTCGGGATCTCCCTGGTCCGCGACCGGATCGGCGGCAGGTCCGACAAGACGGCGGGGCTCCCCACCCGCTAGCAGAAAAGCGGACAGTACGGGGCGGTGGTGTGCACGGCACGCCACCGCCCCGTACCATCCCTGAACCGCCGCCCCCCGCCGCCACGATTCCCCCTCGGAAGGCCAGCCCACGACGATGCCCGTCTTCAGACGCCGCAAGGACAACGTTCCCCGGATGGCCCCGGAGCTCGACGACGTCACACTGGGCCGGGTCCGCAAGCGCGTCGAGACCGCGTGGTCCCGCGGTTCGCTGGACACCGCCGTGATGGCCACGATGGGGCAGCTGCTCGACGAGACGGGCGAGGACTGGGACCGCAGGGCGCACCGGCTGGCGGTGCTGGCCGCGTCGGCCGGCCGGGGACTGCCCGGCATCTGGCGGCGGCACAGCCCGCGCGACCCGGGCGCCCTGCTGCTGCACGCCTGGTCCGATCTGCTCCGGGCCCGCGAGCCGGGCTCCGCCGTCGACCTGGCCGAGACCCGGGAGACCTGCCGGATAGCGGCCGATCTGGCGCCGGCCGATCCCACGCCGTGGACCCTGCAGCTGGCCGTGCTGCGGCTGGAGCGCCGCCCGTCCCAGGAACTGTCGGCGATCTGGCGCGAGATCAAGGCCCGCGATCCCTGGAACCGCGAGGCGCACCTCCAGGCCCTGGGCTATCTCTCACCCGACGAGTGCGGCTCCAGCGCCCTGGTGCTGGACCTGCTCGACGGTGTCCGCAACAGCATGCCGCCGGACGCCCCCGCCGCCGGCCTGGAACTGACCGCGCTGGTCCGCGCCCACCAGCGGGCGGTGGCCACCGGCGGGCTGTCCGCCCTGGGCGCGGGCGAGATCTGGCGCCGCCCGGACGCCGCCCGGGCCCTCGACCAGGCGGCACGGTACTGGCCGGCCCCCGGCTACCTGGGCCACGCCCAGGCGGTGGCGGATCTGAACGTGCTGGGCTACGCACTGATCAAGTCCGCCCGGCTGGCCGAGGCGGCGACCGCCCTGCGGGCCACCAAGGGCATCGCCACGCCCTGGCCGTGGAGCCTGGAAGGCGATCCCCTGGAGCGGTTCACGCACCATTTCGAGCGGGCCGCGGCGGGCGGGTAGGGCAGCGCGGCGATCGCGCCGGAGGGTCATCCGGAGCCGGCCGGTGGAGCGGCCGGCGCCGAGCCGCCCTTGAGGGTGGCGTCCCGCGCGTACCGCTGCGATCGAGACGCCGACGACGTCTCTCTCCCCCCGCGACGGCTTGTCCGGTTGCGGGGCATACGTACGGCCGGTAGCCGGAACGGGTGGAATTGCGGTCTCTTTCCGGTCTCTCCGGAGTGCCCCGATGTCGTACCGGGGATCCCCTCCTGGAAGAGCGTGGGGAGATCCGTATGCGGGACACCGTCAGCACCGGCCGCTCCGCGGCGACACGGATCCGGCGCGTGCTGCTCCTGCTCGCTCTGCTGGCCCTGCTGCACGCGGCGTTCGCCCCGGACTCCCCGGAGGCGCCGTCGACCGGTGCCGGGGCGTGCGCCGCCCGTGCCACCGCCCCCGTCGTGTCCGCGCCGGCCGAGCGGCCGTGCGCCGCGCAGACGCCGGTGCTGGCGTCCGGCGACGGCGACCACAGGCATCCGGGCAGCGGCGTCCGCCACCGGTGCGCGGGGTCGGTCTGCCATCTGCGCCACCACGTCCCGACCGGGGCGGCCGGCAAGGCGCTCGGGGCGTCACCGGTGGCGGCCGCCCGTACGGCCGACGGCGTCCCGGTGTCCGGTGTGGTGCGCACCTCCTCCGCCGCCGCGCCTCCGGGGCATGTGACCGTTCTGCGCTGCTGACCGGGCCCGGCCGCGTCCGCCCGCCCCGGCCCACGACGGGCCACCGGGGCGTGGCGTGCGCGGCCTGCCGTCATCCGCTGACTGGACCGGCACCGCAGGAGAACCGGTATGCCCCGCGACATCTTCGGGGCCCTGGGCGCGCTCGTCCGCGCCGAGGCCTCGCGCACCGTCCCCAAGCCGAAGACCACTCCCCCGGCCACCTCGCCGCCGCCCGGCCAGCCGGCGTCGCCGCCGAGCGGCCCGGCCGATCCCGGCCCGGCCGATCCGGTGCCGGGCGCCCCGGAGGCTGCGGGTGCCGCGGACCCGCCGGGCAGTGGTGCCCCGGAGGCGGCGGACGCCGCGGACCCGCCGGGCGGTGGTGCCCCCGTCGTCCGTGGGCGCCGGCGGCCGCTGGCGGCCCTGCTGCGGGCCCTGCGTCGCCTCCGTCGCCTCCGCCGGAAGGGCCGGGCCGGCTCGGCCGACGGGCGTAGCGCCTCGGCTTCTTGACGGGGGTGCGGCGGGGGCCGAGGCCGGGTCGCCGTGGCCCGGCGGCCGGGTCCGGTGTGCCCGCGGGGCCGGCTCGTCGGCGCCGCGCCACGGGCTCCCGTCCCGTTTGTCCGGCTCCCCGCCCGGCGTGATGCTGGACGCATGACCGCGCACACGGCCGGAGCCCCGGCGCCGGTCTCCGGCCCGGATCTGGTGTCCGCCTGGGCCGTCGGGCGGCCGGGCCCGGTGGCCTCGGGGCCGCTGGTGGCGGTGCGGCGCCGCGTTCCGGCGCCGGGCCCCGGTGATCTGCTGCTGCGGGTCGAGGCGTGCGGGGTCTGCCGTACGGATCTTCATCTGGCCGAAGGGGATCTGCCGCCGCGCCGCCCGTCGACCGTGCCGGGCCACGAGATCGTCGGCCGGGTCGTCGCCACCGGGGCGGCGGTCGGCCGGTTCCAGGTCGGTGACCGGGCCGGCGGGGCCTGGCTGCGCGGCACCTGCGGCGGCTGCCGCTACTGCCGGGCGGGCCGCGAGAACCTCTGCCCGGCCTCCCGTTACACCGGCTGGGACGCCGACGGCGGCTTCGCCGAGGCCGCCCTCGTCCCCGCGGACTACGCCTATCCGCTCCCGGAGGACCGGAGCGCCGTGCAGCTGGCGCCGCTGCTGTGTGCCGGGATCATCGGCTACCGGGCGCTGCGCCGCAGCGCGCTGCCGCCGGGCGGCCGGCTCGGCATCTACGGGTTCGGGGCCTCGGCGCATCTGGCCGCGCAGGTCGCACTGGCCGAGGGGGCCCGGGTCCATGTGCTGACCCGGTCCGCGGCGGCCCGTCAACTCGCCCTCGATCTGGGGGCGACCTCGGCCGGCGACGCGTACGACCGGCCGCCCGAGCCGCTGGACGCGGCGGTCCTCTTCGCGCCGGTGGGCGATCTGGTGCCGGTGGCACTGGAGGCGCTGGACCGGTCGGGCACGCTCGCCGTCGCCGGGATCCACCTGACCGACATCCCGGTGCTCAACTATCAGCGTCATCTCTTCCAGGAGCGCGATCTGCGCAGCGTGACCTCCAACACCCGCCAGGACGGCGAGGAGTTCCTGCGGACCGCGGCGCGGATCGGCATCCAGGTCACCGCCAGCCCCTACGCGCTCGCCCGTGCGCCGCAGGCGCTGGCCGATCTGGCCGCGGGCCGGGTGCGGGGCGCCGCGGTGCTGGTGCCCGGCTGACCGGGCGGCGGCGGTCCTCGGTCACCCACCGTGTTCCGGTGCGGCGGGCGCACGCCGACTGGCTCCGGCCTTGCCGGATGCCGCACCATGGAGACAGAGCGGTAAATTACGGCATATCCGATGAAATGGCGGCGGGGTGGAGCCCTGGCCCCGAGGGCGGATACGGCAACCGTGGCGTACGACAACGGCTTCCCTCCGCGTACGGAGGCGGTGCAGGCAGTGACCACGCGGGTCCTCGGGTCGTCCGGGGCCGAGCTGACCGCCGTCTATGTCCCGGCCGAAGGGGACGGCGAACTCCATCTGGCCGAGATGGTGGGTGGCTCCGGCGTCCGCATCGGACTGCCCGCCAGCTACGACGTGTCCGGCAACTCCCCGGTCGCCACGGCCTTCCGCACCGGCCGCCCGCAGTGGGTGGGCGCCGCCGACCTCGCCGAGCACGGCGAGGTCTCGCTCGGCGTGCTGCCGCTGGGCGACGACAACAAGCGGCTGGGCTGCCTGGTGGTCGTGGACCAAGCAGCGCGCGCCTTCGACGAGGACCGGCGGCACCTCCTGGAGCTGCATGCCGACCAGGTGGCCGCGGGCCTGGAGGCGGTGGCCGCCCGGGTCATGGCGCGCACCGAGCGGCAATCCTTGCTCGGCCCCGGCCTCGGCACCCTGCGGGGCGGCGCGTTCACGCTGGTGCTGCGCACCGGCCGGATCGACGCGGACCCCCTGGTGCTGGAGCTGTTCGGGATCCCGCAGCAGGAGTTCGACCGGCGGGTCGAGACACTGCTGGAGCGGACCGCGCCGGATGACGTGCCGGCGCTGATGTCGATCGTGGAACCGGGCGGCCTGCCCGTCTCCGGACAGCAGCTGTCCTTCCGGATCCGCCGGCCCAACGGCGAGCTGCGCTGGCTGAGTCTGCGCTGCCGGGTGCGGTACGACGCCGAGGGGGTGCCGGAGCGGATGCTCGGGGTGGTCGCCGACGCCTCGTACCTGCGGCCCAGCGCCGACGAGGTGTCCGTCGTCCAGCGGCTGTCGACCGCGCTGGCCGGTGCGACCACCATCCGGGAGGTCAGCCGCGCGGTGGTCGACGTGCTGCGTCCGCCGCTGGCCGCCAGCCGGATCGGGGTCGCCGAGCTGGAGGCCGACCGGCTCGTGGTCACCGTCCTCGATCCCCCCGAACCGGAGTCCTGGCCGGTGTCCTGGCAGCGCGAATGGCGCTCCGAGTGGCCCGATGCCTCGTGTCACGCCCTGCCCACGCTGGAGGGCGTCCTGCGGGGCGGCCATGTGGCGCTGTGGCCCCCGGGTGCGGAGCTGGAGCCGGGGCTCGCGGACCTCGGGCCGGGCGGGCTGGCCATCCTGCCGCTGCCGGCCGAGGGCCGGGTGGTGGGCGTGTGCCTGCTCGGCTGGGACACCGAGCACCGGTTCGGGCCGGAGGAACGGTCGCTGCTGACCGCGACCGCGGGGCTGGTCGGCCAGGCCCTGGTCCGCGCGCACGCGCTGGACGCCGGCCATGAGCTCGCCACCATGCTCCAGCGCAGTCTGCTGCCCCGCACCCTGCCGTCGCTGGCCGGCGCGGACACCGCGGTCCGCTATCTGCCGGCCACCATGGGCCTGGAGGTGGGCGGTGACTGGTACGACGTCATCCCGCTCTCCGACGGGCATGTGGCGCTGGTGATCGGGGACGTCGAAGGGCACAGCGCGGGCGCCGCGACGATCATGGGCCAGATGCGCACCGCGATCCGGGCGTACGCGGTGGAGGGCCATCCGCCCGACGTGGTGATCGCGCACGCCAACCGGCTGCTGCTCGGCATGGAGACCGATCTCTTCGCCACCTGCGCCTACGTGGACCTCGACATGGAGGAGGGCATCGCCTGGTTCGTACGGGCCGGGCATCTGCCGCCGGTGCTGCGCCACCCCGACGGCCGTACCGAGGAGCTGACCATCGTGGGCGGGCCGCCGCTGGGGGTCGCCGCGGAGGGCGAGTTCCCGCTGACCGAGGTCGGGCTGACGCCCGGCACGCTGCTGGTGCTGCTCACCGACGGCCTGGCCGAATCGGCCAGCCTCCCCCTGGAGGACGGGATGCGCCGGGTCTGCGAGGTGCTCGCCGCGGCCGATCCGGCCGACACCGGGCGGGTCGCCGACGAACTGCTGGGCAGTGCCAAGCGGCGGGACGACGACGTGGCGGTGCTGGTGCTGCGCTACGACGGCATGCGGGTCCGCCCGACGCGGGCTCACTGGGCGGTGTGGCGGCTGCCCGACGCGGTGATGCACGCCCGTCGTTTCACCGGTCGCACACTGCGCACGTGGGGCGTGACCGAGGAGCTGGACGTGGCGCTGCTGGTGGTGTCCGAGCTGGTCACCAACGCCATCGCGCACACCCAGGGCGAGGTGCGGCTGGATCTGACGCTGGCCGCCGACCGGCTGCGGATCGCGGTCAACGACGCCTCGCCGCGGGCGCCGGTCAAGCCGGCGAGCGTGGACTGGGAGGCGACCGGCGGCCGCGGGCTGCTGCTCGTCGAGGCGATGTCGGTGTCGTGGGGCTCGGTGCCGCTGAGCGGCGGCAAGCAGGTCTGGAGCGAGATCGGCCTGCAGCCGGGCGAGCGGCTCGGGGCCGGGGAAGGGGGTGCGGAACGGTGACCGGGCGTCTGCGCAGGGCCGTCGTCGCGCTGGCCGCGCTGGGGCTGCTGGCCGGCCCGGCGGCCTGCGGCGAGGCCGGTGGCGGGCACCGGCCGGCCGCCTCCCCCGGCGCCCTGCGGATCGGGGTGCTCCTGCCGGACAGCACCTCGCGCTTCTACCGCTTCGACCGGCCGCTGATCGAGCGGAAGATCCACCAGGTGTGCCCCGGGTGCACGGTGGAGACCGTCAGCGCCCAGCACGACGTCGCCACCCAGCAGCAGCAGATGGCCGCGATGATCACCAAGCGGTCCGATGTGCTGATCCTCGACGCCACCGACTCCCGGTCGCTGCGCTCCTCCGTCGAGGACGCCCACCGGGCCGGCATCCCGGTCGTCGCCTACGACCGGCTGGCGGAGGGCCCGATCTCGGCGTACGTCTCGTTCGACGGGGCGAAGGTCGGCCGGCTGCAGGGCGAGGCGCTGCTGCGGGCGCTCGGCCCCGACGCGCACCGCGCGCAGATCGTGATGATGAACGGCGCGGCGACCGACCCCAACTCCGCCTGGTTCAAACGCGGTGCGCTGTCCGTCCTCCAGGGCAAGGTGCGGATCGGGAAGGCGTACGACACGGCCGGCTGGCGTCCGGAGGCCGCCAACGGCAACATGACCGCCGCCATCTCGGCGCTCGGCGCCGACCACATCGACGGGGTGTACTCCGCCAACGACGGCATGGCCTCCGGCATCGTCGCCGCGCTGAAGGCCGCCAAGATCTCGCCGCTGCCGCCGATCACCGGTCAGGACGCCGAACTCACCGCCGTCCAGCGCATCGTCCAGGGCGAGCAGATCATGACGGTGCTCAAGCCCTTCAAGCCCGAGGCCGACACCGCGGCCGTGATGGCGATCGCCCTGGGGCGCGGTGAGCGGCTCGGCCGGCTGGCCCCTCACCGGATCGACAGTCCGACCCTGCACGACATCCCGGCCGTCCTGCTGACACCCATCGAGGTGACGAGGGCGAACATCAAGGACACCGTGGTCAAGGACGGTATGTACACCATCGACCAGATCTGCACCCCCAAGTACGCCTCCGCCTGCCGGAAGGCGGGCCTCACCAGCTAAGGCAGGTACCCATGTCAGCACCTCCGCTGCTGGCGCTGCGCGGCATCTTCAAGCGGTACGGCGCGGTGCAGGCCCTCGCGGACGTCGAGCTGGAGGTCCGCGCCGGTCAGGTCGTGGCGCTCGTCGGGGACAACGGGGCCGGCAAGTCCACCCTGATCAAGGTGATCGCCGGGGTCGATCCGGCGGACGAGGGCGTCATCGAGTGGCAGGGCCGGCCGGTGCAGATCACCCGGCCGCACGAGGCCCAGGACCTGGGGATCGCCACCGTCTACCAGGACCTCGCGCTGTGCGACAACCTCGACGTGGTCGGCAACCTCTTCCTCGGCCGGGAACTGCGCCGGGCCGGGCTGCTGGACGAGGTGGAGATGGAGCGGGTCACGCTCGGTCTGCTCGACACCCTGGCCATCCGGCTACCCAGCGTACGGCTGCCGGTGGCCTCGCTGTCCGGCGGCCAGCGGCAGACCGTCGCGATCTCCCGCTCGATGCTCGGCGAACCGCGGCTGGTGCTGCTGGACGAGCCGACCGCGTCGCTGGGCATCGAGCAGACCGCCCAGGTCCTCAACCTCGTCGAGCAGTTGCGGGAACGCGGCCTCGGGGTGCTGCTGATCAGCCACAACATGGGCGACGTCAAGGCGGTCGCGGACTGGATCGCGGTGCTCCGGCTGGGCCGCAACAACGGCTTCTTCGACGTGATGACCACCTCCCACGAACAGATCATCTCCTCCATCACCGGGGCCACCGACAACGCGGTGTCCCGCCGCGCGGCGCACGGGGAGATGGAGCGATGACCCGGCAGCGGGAGGGCGCGGACACGGTGCGCGGTACCCGGCCGGCGCCGGGGCGGGCCGGCCGGAACCCGCTCGCGGCCCTCAAGCGCCGGTTCCACAGCGGGGAGTTGGGCTCGGTCCCGGTCGTGCTCGGACTGCTCGTGGTGTGGATCATCTTCGAGAGCCTCAACGAGAACTTCCTCTCGCCGCGGAACCTGTCCAACCTGAGCGTGGACATCGTCGGCATCGGCATGATCTCGACCGGGGTGGTGTTCGTGCTGCTGCTCGGCGAGATCGATCTGTCGGTCGGCTCGGTGAGCGGTCTGGCCGCGGCCGGGTTCGCGGTGCTCAACGTCAACCAGGGTGTCCCGGAGGGGCTGGCGCTGGTCCTGGCCGTCCTCGCCGGCACCGTGATCGGGGCCGTGCAGGGGTTCTTCTTCGCGAAGGTCGGGGTGCCCGCGTTCGTGGTCACCCTCGCCGGACTGCTGGGCTGGAACGGGCTGATGCTCTACATCCTGGGCTCCGCCGGCACCGTCAACCTCGACGACCAGGGCCTGCTCGCCCAGCTGACCGGCTACTACTTCACCCCGGTGGTGGCCGCGTACGGGCTGGCGGCGGTCGGGACGGCCGGCTACTTCCTCGCCTCCTACCAGGACGTGCGGCGCCGCCGGGCCGCCGGGGTGCCGGCCAGACCGCTCGGCGAGATCGTGCTGCGCACCGGGGTGCTGGCGGTCGTCTCGCTGGCCGCGGCGTTCGTGCTCAACCAGTTCCAGGGCCTGCCGCTGGCCCTGCTGATCTTCCTGGTGTTCCTGGTCGGCCTGGACCAGGTGCTGCGCCGGACACCGTACGGGCGCATGATCTTCGCGCTCGGCGGCAGTGTGGAGGCCGCCCGGCGGACCGGCATCAACGTGGACCTGGTGCGGATCTCGGTGTTCATGGTGTCGGGGACGATGGCCGCGATCGGCGGGCTGTTCCTGGCCTCCCGGGTCACCTCGGCCACCCAGACGGCGGGGTCCGGCAATCTGCTGATGGACGCGATCGCCGCCGCGGTCATCGGCGGGACCAGCCTGTTCGGCGGCCGCGGGCGGACCTGGTCCGCGCTGCTGGGCGTCCTGGTCATCCAGTCGATCGCCTCCGGCGTGGCCCTGATGGGCATCCAGACCGCCGTCCAGTTCATGATCACCGGCGGGGTGCTGCTGGTCGCCGTGGTCATCGACTCGCTCTCCCGGCGGGCCCGGCGGGCGCACGGCCGGGTGTGAGGCGTCCGCCCCGTACGACGGCCGGCGGCCGTTTCGCTGCCGGTGCCGGACCGGACCGCGCCGCGCACCCTGGAGGTGTGGCTGCGCACACCGCCGGCCCCCGAAGGAGAGGAGCGAGGCGATGCAGGAGACCCTCACCGCAGGCGTGGACGGTACGCCGGAGTCGTCGGCCGCCGTCCTGTGGGCGGCCCAGGAGGCACAGCTGCGCAAGGCCCGGCTGCGGCTGCTGCACGCCTGGGTGATGCTCGCCCCGGAACCGGCCGGGCCGCCCGGCGAGGAGAGCGACCAGAACTACTGGCCGCACCGGATGATGGACGAGGTGACCGCCACCGTCCGGGCCCACTACCCGGACGTCCCGCTGGAACGGGAGCTGGTGCCCAAGGACCCCCTGGAGGCCCTGGAGGACGCCGCCGGCCGGTCGGACCTGCTGGTCCTGGGCACCCGCGACCTGGGCCCGGTGTCGCGGTACGTCCTCGGCGAACTCGGCCTCCAGCTCGTCGCCCGCACCACCACCCCCACCGTGCTGGTCCGTACCCGGCAGGAGGAGGCGGTGGCCGGCCGCGGCGGTGACGTGGTGGTCGGGGTCGGCCTGCACGAACCGCACGAGCCCCAGCTCGCCTTCGCCTTCGACTGCGCCCTGCGGCACGGCGTCACCCTGCGCGTCGTGCACGGCCGGCACCTGCCGTCGTTCGCCTACAACCGCGGCGGCGGGGTGGAGCCGTACGCGGCCGAGGAGGCGGCCGCGGTGGCCCGCCAGGACCTGACCCGGGCGCTGCGCCCCTGGCGGGAGAAGTACCCGGACGTGACGGTGGACGCGCGGGTGGAGCTGGAGAGCCCGGCGCCGGCGCTGCTGCGCGACACCACGGACGCCGGGCTGCTGGTCGTCGGCCGCCGCCACCGCCATCTGCGGCCCGCGCCGCGGATCGGCCATGTCGTGCAGGCGGTCGTCCATCACGCCCCGTGCCCGGTGGCGGTGGTGCCGTACGAGGGGAAGGGCGGATGATGACGACAGGGGCACCGAAGCGGAGGTGAACCATGGCGATCAGCGTCGAATGGCCGGTCCGGCTGCGGCTCGTCGAGGAGAGCGGCACGACCACGGCCCGCGTGGAACTCCGTACCCGGGCCGCGACCTTCACCGGGCACGGCACGGCGCGGCGCAGCCCGGAGGACCGGGACGTGCCGGAGATCGGTGAGGAGATCGCGGCCGGGCGGGCGCTGCGGGACCTGGCCGGGCAGCTGCTGCGGGTGGCGGACGACGACCTGGAGGACGCCGGCGCCGCACCGCCCCGGCACGAGACCCGCACCGCCTACGGCTGGACCGACGCACTGGCCTGAGCCGCGGTGGCGGTCCGTGCCCGGTCCTGGAAGGAGCCGGCCATGTCGGATGCCACGCTCACCGACCTCTACGAGGTCACCATGGCCCTGTCGTACGTCCGCGAGGGCATGGTGCGGCCGGCGACCTTCAGCTGTTTCGTCCGGGAACTGCCGCCGGAGCGGGGCTTCCTGGTCGCGGCGGGCGTGGAGACCGTGCTGACGCATCTGGAGGGGTTCCGGGTCGGTCAGGAGGACGTCGAGGTGTTCGCCGAGGCGCTGCAGCGGCCGGCGGAGGACCTGGCCCCGCTGCTCGGCATGCGCTTCACGGGCGAGGTGCGGGCGGTGCCCGAGGGGCATGTGGTGCTGGCCGGCGAACCACTGCTGGAGATCACCGCGCCGCTTCCGCAGGCCCAGCTGCTGGAGACGTACGTCCTCAACCAGCTCAGCCATCAGACCGCCCTGGCGTCCAAGTGCGCCCGCTGTGTGCTGGCCGCGCACGGGCGGCCGGTGGTGGACTTCTCGCTGCGGCGCACCCACGGCACCGAGGTGGCCCACACCGTCGCCCGGCTGGGCGCCATGGCCGGTTTCGCCGGCACCAGCAACGTCGCCGCCGCGCACGCCGAGGACCTGCCCGCGGTCGGCACGATGGCGCACTCGTACGTGGAGGCGTTCGAGAACGAGGAGGCGGCCTTCACCGCGTTCGCGCGCTGCCATCCCGGGCCGGTGACCTTCCTGGTCGACACCTACGACACGGTGTCCGGAGTCGCCGCGGCGGCCCGGGTGCTGAACGGGATGGAGCGCGGGGACGGTTCCGCGATCCGGCTGGACAGCGGGGACCTTGCCCGGCTCTCCCGGCAGGCCCGGGCGATGCTCGACAACGCCGGCCTGCCGCAGGTCCGCATCGTCGCCAGCGGCGGCCTCGACGAGTTCGCGGTGCACGACCTCATCACCGCGGGAGCGCCGATCGACATGTTCGCGGTGGGCACCCGGGTGGGGGTGAGCGCCGATGCGCCTTATCTGGACTCGGCGTACAAGCTCGTGGCGTACGACGGCCGGCCGGTGATGAAGCTGTCGGCGGCGAAGGTGAGCGCCCCGGGCCGCAAACAGGTGTTCCGCCGGCCCGGCTTCCTGGACGTGATCGGGCTGGCCGACGAGCCGCCGCCGGCGGACAGCCTGCCGCTGCTGGCGACGCTGATGCGGGCCGGCGAGTGCTACGGGCCGCGGGACCGGCTGGCGGACTGCCGGCGGCGGCTGGCCGCTGACCTGGCCGGGCTGCCCGGGCCGGCCCGGCGGATCCGCTCGCCGCAGCCGGTGCGGGCGGTGGTGTCGCACCGGCTGGCCGTGCTGACCGAGCAGGTCCGGCGGCGGACCGAGCGCGAGACGCTGGCGCCGTTCGGGGCGGGCGCCTGACGGTCCGGGGCGAGGTGCCGGGCCGGGGACGCCGGCCGCGGGGCGCCGTCAGGCCCGTTCCGGGACGACCGCGACGGGGCAGTCGGAGTGGCACAGCGCGGTGTGGGCGACCCGGCCGAGCGGCAGCCCGAAGTGCCCGTGGCGGTGCCCCGCGCCGACGACGAGGAGGTCGGCCGCGGCGGCGCGGTGCACCAGCACCTTGTGCGCCGGGCCCTCGACGGTGGTGCGGCGCACCGTGACCGCCGGATGCTCGGCGGCCACCTCCGCCAGCGCCGCGTCGAGCTGCTCGGCGGCCTGCTTGTCGTGGTAGCTCTGCGCCTGGGCGGCGAGCAGCGGCGGGTCGTCGCTGCGTTCGTGCGCGGGGCAGCGCCAGGCGCGGACGGCCTTGAGCAGACAGCCGCGGGCCTCGGCCTCCCGGAAGGCGAACCGCACCGCCTCCGCGCTCTTCTCCGGCTCGCCCACCCCGAGCAGGACGCTCCGGTGACTGCCCGCCAGCCCGGCCCGGTCGCCGCGCACCACGATCACCGGGCACCGCGCCCGGGACGCGACCGCCACCCCGACGGAGCCCAGCAGCCGGCCGAGCACCTCGCCGCGCCCGCGTGAGCCCAGGACCAGCGCGTACGCGTAGTGGGCCTCCCGCAGCAGGGCGTCGACCGCCTCGTCGGGCAGCACCTCGGCGGAGACCTCGACGTCCGCGTTGCGGCAGCGGGCGCGTTCCGCGGCGGCTCCGGCGACGGCCTCGGCGAGCACCTGTTCACCGGGCGGTTCCCCGGCGTCCGGGCCGGATTCCGGGGGCTCGTAGCGCTCCCAGGTGGAGGCGTGCACGATCCGCAGCGGCAGCCCGTGCAGGGCCGCCTCGTCCATCGCCCAGTCCAGGGCCCGCAGGGCGGGGTCCGAACCGTCGACACCCACGACCAAGGGCCGTTCCATGGCCGCCACCGCCCTTCTTCACGGTCGTCCGGCTCCCGGTGCGCCCTCCCATCGTCACCCCGCGTACGGGCGGCCGCCACGTCCGGACGCGCCCGCGGCTGCCGGGCGTGGTGCCATGGAAGGACACCGATGCCCGGACCCGAGGGAACCGACGACGGACAGCGACGAACGGATGTCACGATGACCGGTGCACCGTTGCTCGCCCCGGCCCTGCGCTCGCTGCGGGCCGTGGTCCTCGACACCGACGGAGTGATCATCGACTCCGCCCGGCTGCACGCCGCGGCCTGGAAGGACGCCTTCGACCCGTTCCTGGAGGCCACCGGCGGCCAGCGCCCGTTCGACCTCGTGGAGGACTACCTGCGGCACGTCGACGGCCGGTCCCGGCTGGACGGGGCGACCGCCTTCCTGGCGTCCCGGGGCCTGGACCTGCCGCCCGGCGACCCGGACGACGCCCCCGGCACCGACACCGTCCGGGCGCTGGCCGCCCGCAAGGAGCAGCTCTTCACCGCCGGCCTGCGGACCCACACCATCGAGGCCTGGCCCGGCACCGTGCGCCTGCTGGACGCCCTGCGGCGGGCCCGGGTCCCGTGCGCGGCGGTCTCGGCGTCCCGGCACGCGACCGAGCTGCTGTCCGCGGCCGGGGTGCTGGCGCTGTTCCAGACCGTGGTGGACGGCAACGAGGTGCGCCGGCTGGACCTGCCCGGCAAACCGGACCCGGCGCTGTTCGTCGAGGCGGCCCGGCGCCTGGACGTGCCGCCCCGGGACACCGCCGTGGTGGAGGACGCGCTGGCCGGTGTCGAGGCGGGCCGGCGCGGCGGGTTCGGGCTGGTGGTGGGCGTGGACCGGACCGGCGGCCGGATCAGCGCGGCGGCCCTGCGCCGGCACGGCGCCGACGTGGTCGTGGCCGACCCCGGCGAGCTGCTGGTGGCCGGGGAGGACTGATGGCGCGCCCCTGGACCTGGTCGTACGAGGGCTATGACCCGGCGGGCGAGCGGCTGCGGGAGACGCTGTGCGCGCTGGGCAACGGCTACTTCGTCACCCGTGGCGCGGCGTGCGAGGTGCTGGGCGACCCGGTGCACTATCCGGGGACGTACGTGGCCGGCTGCTACAACCGGCTCACCTCCACCGTGGCGGGCCGGTCCGTGGACAACGAGGACATGGTCAACCTGCCCAACTGGCTTCCGCTGCGCTACCGGATGTGCCCCGCCGACGCCGCTCCCGGCCCCTGGCTCTCGCCCGACCATCCCCAGCTGACCGAGCACCGGCAGCTGCTGGACCTGCGCAGCGGCACCCTGACCCGCTCCTCGGCGTACACCGACGAGGCGGGGCGGCGGCTGGGTGTGGAGGAGCGCCGCCTGGTGCACATGGGCGAGCCGCATCTGGCCGCGCAGCGCCTGTCGTTCACGGCCGACGGATGGGCCGGCACGGTCGAGGTGGAGGCGGCGATCGACGGCGGGGTCCGCAATGCCGGTGTGGCGCGCTACCGGGGGCTGGCCGACCAGCATCTGCGCGGCTGGGAGGCGGGCTCCGAGCGGCCCGACACCATGTGGCTGACCTGCCGCACCACCGACTCGGACATCCTGGTCGCCCTGGCGGCACGGCTGCGGGCCACCCCGGCCCGGGGCGTGACGCACCAGACCCGGCTCACGGTACTGCGGGCCTTCCAGACCGTGGTGCTGCCGCTCGCCCCCGGCGGCACCGCGGTCGTCGACAAGACGGTGGCGCTCTACACCTCCCGCGACCCGGCGATCGAGAGCCCCCGGCGGGCGGCGGTCGAGTGCGTGATCCAGGCGCCGCACTTCCGCCGGCTGGTGGCCTCCCACCGCCGCGCCTGGGCGGACCTGTGGCGGCAGGCGAAGCTGGAGGTGCCCGGGGACGCCGGCCAGATCCTGCGGCTGCACCTGTTCCACGTGCTGCAGACCCTGTCGCCGCACACCGCCGAACTCGACGTGGGGGTGCCGGCCCGCGGTCTGCACGGCGAGTCGTACCGGGGGCACGTCTTCTGGGACGAGCTGTTCGTGCTGCCGTTTCTGAACCTGCATCTGCCGCAGGTCTCGCGGGCGTTGCTGGAGTACCGCTACCGGCGGCTGCCGGCCGCCCTCCACGCGGCGCGGGAGGCCGGCCGGGCCGGGGCGATGTACCCGTGGCAGAGCGCCGGGGACGGCCGGGAGGAGACCCAGCAGCTGCACCTCAACCCGCGCTCGGGCCGCTGGCTGCCCGACTACTCGCGCCTCCAGCACCACGTCGGCTCGGCCATCGCGTACAACATCTGGCAGTACGGGCAGGCCAGCGGTGACAGCGACTTCCTGCAGGCCAAGGGCGCGGAGATGCTGCTGCAGATCGCCCGTTTCTGGGCCTCGGCGACGTCCTGGGACGCCGGGCTGGGCCGGTACCGGATCCGCGGGGTGGTCGGTCCCGACGAGTACCACGACGGCTATCCGGGAGCGGCGCAGCCGGGCGTGGACGACAACGCGTACACCAATGTGACCGCGGCCTGGGTGCTGATGCGGGCCCTGGAGCTGTGCGACACGCTCGCCGAGGCGCACCGCCGGCAGCTCTTCGAACGGATCCAGCTCACCCCGGACGAGCCGGAGCGCTGGGCGGACATCGCGCACCGGCTGCACGTACCGCACCACCGCGGCGTGATCAGCCAGTTCGCCGGGTACGGGGACCTCGCCGAACTGGACTGGGAGGGCTACCGGCGGCGCTACGGCGACATCCGCCGGCTGGACCGGATCCTGGAGGCGGAGGGCGACACCGTCAACCGCTACCAGGCGTCCAAACAGGCCGATGTGCTGATGCTCGGCTACCTCTTCTCCCCGTCCGAACTCGCCGCCGTTTTCCATCTGTTGGGCTATCCGCTCGACGAGGACACCTGGCACGCCACCGTGGACTACTACCTGAGCCGGACCAGCCACGGCTCCACGCTCAGCGCGCTGGTCCATGCCTGGGTGCTGGCCCGGGTGCAGCGGCCGGACGCCTGGGCGTACTGCGAGGAGGCGCTGACCGGGGACGTGGCCGACGTCCAGGGCGGTACGACCGCGGAGGGCATCCACCTGGGCGCGATGGCCGGCAGCCTGGACCTGGTGCAGCGCGGCCTGACCGGGCTGGAGACCCGGGAGGAGGCCCTCTGGCTCGACCCGGCCCCGCTCCCGCAGCTGTCGAAGTTCGCGGTGCGCATCCGCTACCGCCGGCACTGGGACGTCGATCTGCGGATCCGCGCCGAGCAAGTGGGCATCGCCGTACCGGAGTCGGACCTGCCGCCGGTCCGGGTCCGGCTGCGCGACCGGTCCTTCGTCATCAGTCCCGGCACGGCCCGCCGCCTCGACCTGCCCGGTCCCTGAGGGGCCGGCTGAGGTGCCCTTGTCACGAGGGGCGGTCCGCCGCCCCGGGGAGCAGCGTGTCGAGCGCGGCGCGGTCGGTCTTGCCGTTGGCGTTGAGCGGGAGGGCGTCGAGGACGGTGAGGGTGGCCGGGACCATGTAGGCGGGGAGCCGGTCGCGCAGGGCCGTGCGGAGGACGTCCGGGGTGGTGGCCGGGGTGCCGGTGTAGGCGGCGGTGAGTTCCACGCCACCGGGGGTGGTCCGGGGCAGCACGGCGGCGTCCCTGACCCCGGGCAGGGCGCGCAACGCCGCCTCGACCTCGCCGAGTTCGACGCGGTAGCCGTGCACCTGCACCTGCTGGTCGCCGCGGCCGAGGTGGACCAGCGGCCGGTCGTCGTCACCGGCCGCGGCGGCGTCCAGCGGGGTGACGCGGTCGCCGGTGCGGTACCAGTGGTCGTCGGTCAGGGGGGTGGCCGGGTCGTACGGGGAGCCGTCGGGGGCGAGGAAGCGGCCGGCGTTGTGCGCCGGGTCGAGGTAGCCGGGGAAGCGCTGTGCGCCGCGTACGCACAACTCGCCTTCGTGGTCGTGGAGTTGGAGGCCGGGGTAGAGGGCGCCGATGGGGACGGTGCCGTTGGCCGGGGTCGGCCAGTCGGCGGGGTCGGGCGGCAGGCGGTAGGCGGTGCAGGTGACGGTCAGTTCGGTCGGGCCGTAGGCGTTCTCCAGCCGGCTGTGCGGCGCGGCGCGGTGCCAGGCCGCGGCCTGCTGGAGGGTCAGCGGCTCGCCGCAGAACATGCTGTGCCGCAGCGTCGGCATGCTGTCCGGTTTCAGGGCGCGGAACCGCTGGGCGAGGGAGATCACCGACGGTACGGAGTTCCAGTGGGTCAGGGCGCGCCGGCCCACGAAGCGGACCGGGGCGAGCAGGTCCTCGCGGGACGGGACGACGAGGGTGGCGCCGCTGCCCCAGGTGGTGAACATGTCGTGCACGGACGGGTCGAAGGTCAGGTCGAAGGTCTGCGAGCAGCGGGCGCCGGGGCCGGCGGCGGCGCGCGGGACGGCATGGGTGAGGTAGGCACAGACGTTGCGGTGCCGGATGGGTACGCCTTTGGGGACGCCGGTGGAGCCGGAGGTGAAGAGGAGGTAGGCGAGGTCGTCGGGGCGGGCGGCGGGCAGGGCGGGGAGGGATGTGGCGGGGAGGCGCGAAAGGTCCGGGTCGGTGCGGGTGAGCAGGGGCACGTCGGGGGGTGTGGGCCGGGCGGCGGTGCCGTCGGACAGGACGGCGTCGAGCCGGGCGGCGCGGACGATCCGGGCGTTGCGCCCGTCCGGGAAGGCCGGGCCGAGCGGCACGACCGTGGCGCCGAGGCGCAGTACGGCGAGGTATCCGGCGTAGGCGACGGCGGTGCGGCCGGCCAGCAGGCCGACCCGGCGGGGCGGTGTCCCGTCCAGCCGGTCGAGCAGCCCGGCCGCCAGGGCGTCGGCGCGGGCGGCGAGTTGGGCGTAGGTCAACGCGGTGTCGCCGGTCTCCAGCGCGGGCCGGTCCGGGTGGGCGGCGGCCGCGGCCGCGAACCAGTCGTACAGGGTGTGCGGTGCGGGGATGCTCACCGTTCGCCTTTCGAAGGGGTGGGGTGGGGCGCGGCCGGGGGCCCGGGTGCGCCTGCGGTCCTGGCGAACGCGCAGCTCAGCGGGGTGGTGGAGTGGTCGCGCAGGCTCAGCCAGTGGTGGTCGCGCCAGCGGCCGGAGCGGGCGCCGGGCGGGACGTCGATGGTCCAGGGCCGCCCGGCGAGCCCCAGGCCGGCGGCCTTGACGCAGGCTTCCTGGGCGGTCCACACCCAGGCGACCTCCTCGGCGGCCGCGGCCGGCGGCAGGGCGGTGACCCGCCCGGCGTGCGCACCGAGCAGCCGCCGGGCGAAGGAGGCGCTGACGGCGGGCTCCGGGTGCTGGACGTCCACGCCGAGGGCGCGCCCCCGCGCCACCCCGGCGGCGAGCACGCCCCGGCTGTGGGAGACGCTGATGCCGATGCCGGGATGCCCGCGCAGCCAGGGCTTGCCCCGCCGGTCGGGCACGATCTCCGCACGGGCCGGCTCCGCACCGGCCGGGCCGGGCCGTACGGTGGCCAGCAGGTGCCGCACCAGGCCGCGTCCGGCGAGGAATTCGCGGGCCCGCCATGCGGGCAGGGCGGCCGCCCGGCGCCGGTCGTCCGGGTGGGTGCTGGGGGCGGTGCGGTCCGCCGTCGCGGTGGTCACCCACACCCCTTCGGCCACCTCGATCGGTGCCGTCACGGCAGGGTGCCCGGCCGTTCGAGGGCGGCCAGCACGTCCTCGGCGGCGTCCGCGAGGGTGCCGAGGACGACCTCGTTGGCGCCGCCGCCGATCCCGAACAGCGCGGCCTGGGCGCGGAGTTCCTGGATCCCCCCGGTGGTGAAGCCGGCCGCGCCCCACAGCTGGGCGCAGTCGGCGAGGACGTGCGGGACGGTGGTGCCCGCGGCCGCCTTGAGCGTGGCGGCCGCGGTGGTGTCGTGGTGCAGCGCCACCCGGTCGGCCAACTCGCCGGTGAGCGCGTGCAGTGCGCGTACCCGCAGCAGGCTCGCCGCGAACCGCTGCCGGACCGCGTCCAGGTCCCACAGGGTGCCGTCCCCGTGCGGGCGGCCGGTGAGATGGCGGTGGGTGTCCGCCAGCACCCGGCGGCACAGTGCCACGCCCCACTGGGCGCCGGCCAGCCGTTCGGTGCCGATGTGGCGGGCGAAGAGCGGCAGTCCGAAGCCGACCCGGCCGAGGACGTGGTCCCGGCCGAGCCGTACCCCGTCGAAGGTGACATGGCCGGTGCCGGAGTCGGCGAACAGGGCGGAGTCGGCGGGGCGCGTGGTGACGCCCGGTGCGTCGGCCGGCACCAGGACCCAGGTGAAGTGGGTGAAGTGCGGTCCGGGGCGGTGCCGGGCGAGGACGACGAAGTGGGTGGCGGTGGTGGTGTTGGCGATCCAGTTCTTCTCACCGGTCAGGACGACGGCGTCGTCCTCGATCCGCAGTTCCGTGCGGAGGGCGGTGAGGTCGGTGCCGGCGGTGACGTCGGTGGCGGCGAGCGCGGCGGTGGCCCGTCCGGCGAGCGCCTCGTCCAGCGCCTGCCGGGCCACCGGCGCCCGGCCGGTGGCGAGCACGGGCAGTGCGGTGGCCAGCTGGACGCTGACCGACAGGGTGGCGGCGACGGAGAAGCGGGCGTCGACGGCGGTGAGCAGGTCGGCGAGGCCGGCCGGGTCGATGCCGGTGCCGGGCTGCCGGTCGCGGTAGGCGCTGCCGGTCAGGCCGGCGGCGCCGAGTGCGGCCCAGACCTGGGCGCCGGGCGCGGTGCGGGGCAGTGCGTCGAGCGGGGCGTGGCGGGGGTCAGGCAAAGCTCACCGCCTGGTCGCGCAGCGCCAGCCGGCCGTCGGCGAGGTGCAGCCGGTCGTTGCTGTAGTTGAGCGGCGCGGACCGCAGGTCGCGCAGGGCCTGTTCGAGCCGGGTGGGTGAGTCCTTGAGGTAGCCGTGGCGCAGTCCGAGCGCGGTGATCAGGTCGTCGACGGCCGCCAGGCACTCCTCGGAGGCGGTGATCTTCAGCGCGTTGAGCTGGAGCTGACGGGCCGGGACGGACAGGTCCTCGCCGGATTCGACGGTGTGCAGGGTTTGTTGCAGCAGGGCGTGCACGGTGTCCAGGCGCTGCCGGGAGCGGGCGATCCGGGTGAGGAGGAGCTCGGAGGTGAGGTCGAAGCGGGCCCGGCCGGCGGGGCTGCGCAGCAGTCGCAGCACGCGGGAGAGTGCCCCGGCGGCGGTGCCGAGCCAGACCGCCGACCAGCCCAGGTGGGCCAGCGGCCCGAAGACCGTGGTGGCGATCCGGTGGAACTCCCCGGTTTCGCCGACGACCTGGTGGCCGGGGAGGCGTCCGGTCAGGGTGAGCGCGGCGCTGTGGCTGGCGCGCATGCCCATCGGCTGCCAGTCGCCGGAGGCGGTGAGGTCGAGCTGGTCGCGATGGGCGTAGACCAGCGTCACCTCGTGGGCGGTGGCATCCGCCCCGGGGCTGCGCATGGTGATCAGGAAGCCGTCCGCATGGGCGCCACCGGTGACGATGGGCGCGAACCGCTCCACCGTCAACTCACCGTTCTTGTCGATCAGTTGGGCCTGGGCGCTGAGCAGATGACCGCCCTTGCCGGCCTCCGTGGTGACGGAGGCCAGATAGCACTCCCCCGCCGCGATCCGCGGCAGGAGTTCCTTGCGCAGCCGCTCGTTGCCGTAACGGACCAGGGCCGCCGCCTGCTGGCAGTGCATCGCGAAGATCATGCCGACGGACATATCGCTGCGCCCGAGGGTCCGGGCGGCGGCCACCAGGTCCCGTGCGGTGCCGCCGAGTCCGCCGTGGGCGACGGGGACCAGCAGTCCGAGCAGGCCGGTGCGGCGCAGTGCGTCCAGTGCGGCCACCGGGAATTCCGCGGTGCGGTCGGTGCGGGCCAGGTGTTCCTCGGTGGCCTCGGTGACGGTGGCCAGGCGGTCGGTCAGGTCGAGCGGGGGGCGGGTGGCGGGCTCGGTGGTCATGCGGTCTCCCGGCCGGCCGTGGCGTCGCCGGCGCCCTCCGGCAGCTGTGCGGCGATCACGTTCCAGAGGCTGCCGGCGGTGGCGAAGGTGGTGTCGTTGAGTTCCTCGTCCGGCAGTGAGATGCCGAAGGTGTCCTCGACGGCGAACAGCAGCTCGATGGCCTGCATGGAGTCGACGCCGAGGGTGCGCAGGTCGGTGTCGGGGGTGAGGGTGGTCCCGGCGCCGCCGGCGGGCTTGAGGAAGGGCTGCAGCAGAGCGGTGAAGCGGGCGTCCATGGTGTCTCTTCCGTGGTGCGGTCAGCGGGCGATGCGGCACAGGTCGTCGACCCGGCGGAGGTTTTCCGGTACCAGCGCGTCGGCGTCGAACTCCCGGCCCAGTGCGGTCTCCAGCCGCTCGATGATCTCGATCAGCCGGAAGGAGCTGAAGGAGGGGAAGGAGTCGAAGGGGGCGCCGCCGAGGAGACCGGCCACGTCCACGCCGAGCACCTCCGCGGCCACGGCGGCCACCCGGTCGCGGAGCGCGTCGTCGGCGGGCGGGGCGGCCGCCGGGGCCGGATTGCCGGGCGGGGGGCCGAAGACGGTGATGTCGGCACGGAGCACCTCCCGCAGGCGGTCCACGATGCCGGGTGGTTCGGCGCGGCCGCGGGACAGCCGGCGGTGGGCGAGGTAGGTCTGCTCGACGACCTTGTCCCAGGCCCGCAGGTGCGCGGCCTCGGCCTCCCGGCGTGCCTCGTCGGCGTGGTCGGCGAAGCGCGCGCGGTAGGTGGCGTGCAGGGTACGGGAGCGGGCCAGCAGCCAGGTCTCGACGGTGAGTTGGTCGATCGCCCGGGCGCGGTCCGGGCAGGCGTCGTAGGCGTCGAGGTAGGCGGCGACCGCGCTCTCGTCGACGGACAGCAGCGGGGGCGGTCCGGCGTCCGGCCGGGCGGTGTCCGGTGCCACCTCGACGACCTCGGCGGACTCGATGCCGGCCAGCTCGTCGTCGGTGAGCACCCAGGTGCCGGGGGCGGCGGTGCCCCAGGGGGTCTCGCTGCGGTAGGCGTCGGTGACGTGCCAGCCGCCGGGCCCGGCGGCGAGCAGGAAGCTGTGTTCCATATGGGCCTGCCCGCGGTACGGCAGCCAGGGCAGGTGGAAGGAGTCGGCGACGACGTAGCGGGCGGCGCCGGCCCGGCGGAGCGCCGCGAACATGGCGGTGCGGGCCAGCCGCTCCCGCCGGACGACGCGGAGCCCCAACAGGCGGGCAGCCAGCCGGAGTTGGTCGGTGAGCGGCGGATCGACGGTCGGCAGTCCGTCGGGACGCTCCCAGGACCGGAAGCCCAGGGGTGCGCCGAGCCGGAGATGGGCTCCGGGACCGTGGTGGTGGTCCGCGAGGACCGCCAGGTTGACCTGGATGCAGTCGAGCAGACCGCTGTGGACGGAACCGAACGCGAACTGCTCCGGTTCCCCTGCGACGGCCATGGCCGGTGTCCTTCCGTGCGGGGTGGTGGGGCTCATGCCGCTCCCGTCAGCCGGGCGAGGCCCTCGGCGATCCGGGTGAGTTCGGCGGCGATGTGCGGCAGGCGGGTGGGGTCGTCGGCGCCCAGCGCCTCGTACTGCTGCTCTTCGTCGCCGTAGAGCAGGCTGGTGGCGGCCTTGAAGCGCAAGCCCTGCGGGTCGTCGCCGAGGAGGTGTCCGGCGAGGACGACGAGGCCGCTGTCGTCGAGGAGGCGGGCGGCGAGCGAGGCGGAGTCGGTGATGCCGCGGGCGGCCAGCCGGTCGCGCAGCAGCCCGAGGTCCGGGTAGACGTAGAAGCCGCCGGTGGGCGGGCGGCAGTCGGCGCCCGCCTCGACCGCGGTCCGGTGCACGGCCCGGGCCACCGCGCCGTGCAGCCGGGCGCTCGCCCGCATCCGGGCGGTGACCTCGGGCGGTTCGGCGTAGGCGTACTCGGCGACCTGCTGCATCGGCCCGGCCAGGGTGGACCAGATCTCGCTGGCCGCGGCGACCGTGGCGTCCCGGAGCCGGGTGCCGGTGTCGCCGGCGGGGAAGCGGGCGACCCCGATCCGCCAGCCGCCGAGGCCGAGGGTCTTGGACAGTCCGCTGGTGACGACGGTGCGTTCCGGGGCGACTTCCGCGGGGCTGAGGTAGGGGGTGGTGTCGGGGTCGTGGACGATGTCGCGGTAGATCTCGTCGGAGAGGATCAGCAGGTCCTCGGCGCGGGCGAGCGCGCACAGGTCGCGGATCAGCGCGGGCGGGGCCACGGTTCCGGTGGGGTTGTCGGGGAGGGTGAGGACCAGCAGCCGGGGGTCGGCGCCGGCCGCCCGGGCCCGGTGCAGGGTCTCGCGCAGCGCGTCGGGCGCGGGGACGCCGCCGCACTCGGCGGGGACGGGCACGCCGAAGACCTTCTTGCCGGCGTACCGGGCCTGCGGGGCGTAGCTGTTCCAGGCGGGCCGGGGCAGCAACAGGTCACCGGGGACGACCAGTTGGAGCGCCATCAGCAGCGGTTTGCTACCGGGGGCGACCATCACCCGGTCCGGTTCGGTGGGCAGCCGGCGGCGGCTGAAGTAGCCGGCCACCGCGCGGCGTACGCTCTCGGCGCCGGCCACCGGGCCGTACGCGGAGCGGGTCGCGCCGGCCGCCAGCTGCGCGGCGAGCTGGGGCAGGACCGGCAGCCGGGCCTCGCCGAACGCCAGGTGGACCAGCGAGGCCCCTTCGGCGCGGCGCCGGTCGACGAGCTGGTTGAGTGCCAGGTTCGGGGAGGGCGGGGCGACGGTGACGGCGGTCATGCGGGGTTCCTCTCCACGCGGCCGGTGCGGTGGGCCGCGCCGGGGCCGGCCGGTGCGGGTGCGGGTGCGGTCGGGGCGCTGCCGCGCAGGGCGGCGGCGAGGTCGGCCGGGGTGGCGGGGTCGGGTTCGAGCTGGTCGAGCCAGGCGGCGTCGGCGGACCAGCGGGCCCGGAACGGCCGGCCGACCAGGCCGGGGTCGCGGGCCTGCAGCATCCGCAGCCGGAAGTACGCCCCCTCGGGGGTCTCCTCGACGCCGTCCACCACGACCTTTCCGGGGGTGGCGGACATCACCGGGCCGCGCACGGTGCGGGCCAGGCCGGGCAGCGTGCGGTAGGCGTCGGTGAAGATCGAGACGGCCCTGGCCAGCGGCACCTTGAAGTAGTCGTGGGGGCCGGTGTCGCGCTCGACGAACAGGTAGTAGGGCACCGCCCCGGCCGCGAGTTCGGCCCGCCACAGCTCGCTCCAGACCCGGGCGTCGTCGTTGACGTGGGCGATCAGCGGTGCCTGGCAGTAGATCACCGCGCCGGTCGCGCGGATCCGGGCCAGCGCCGTGCGGGCGAGGTCGGTGGCCAGCTCCCGCGGGTGGCTGAAGTGGGCCATCACCGCGAGCTGCCGTCCGGAGGCGATCACCCGCTCGAACAGCCGCAGGGCGTCGTCGGCGTCCGGGTCGGTGACGAAGCGCTGTGGCCAGTAGGCGACGGACTTGGTGCCGATCCGGATCGTACGGACCGTGTCGACGCCGAGCAGCGGCTCCAGGTGGCCGCGCAGCCGCTCGGTGGACATCACCATCGGGTCGCCGCCGGTGACGAGGACGTCGTGGACCTCGGGGTGGTCCGCGAGATAGCGGATCAGTCCGCCCGGGTCGGGGGCGGCGAACTTCAGGTCGGCGTCGCCGATGAACTGGGCCCAGCGGAAGCAGTAGGTGCAGTAGGCGTGGCAGGTCTGGCCCTGGCCGGGGAAGTAGAGCACCGTCTCGCGGTATTTGTGCTGCAGTCCGGGGAGGTGGACGCCGTCCTGGGTGGGCACGTTGAGCTGCTGCTGGCCGGAGGGGTGCGGGTTGAGCCGGCGGCGGATCTCCTGGACGGCCTCGCGCAACAGTGGCTTGTCGGCGGGGTCGGCGGAGAGCTTGGCCAGCTGGTCCTCGTCGGCGGCGGCGAGCATGCCGCGCTGCGGGAAGGTGAGTTGGAACATCGGGTCGTCGGGAACCCGGTCCCAGTCGATGAGTTCGGAGAGCACGTACTCGTTGACGCGGAACGGCAGCACCAGCGACACCCGGCGCACGGTGTCCCGGATGTCGTCGGGCAGTCGGTGGCGGCGGGCGATGTCGTCGATGTGGCGGGGGCCGAACGCCCGGAAGCGGGCGGTTTCCGGCAGGCCGGCCGGCATCAGCTCGCACCTCCGGTCCGGTGCGGTGTGCGGTAGAGGTCGTCGCCGAGGACCAGGAAGTCCAGGTCCATGGCGCGGAAGGCGCGCAGCGCGTCGGCTGCGGTGTTGACGATGGGCTCGCCCTTGTCGTTGAAGGAGGTGTTGAGCAGGACCGGGGGCGCGCCGTGCCGCTCCAGGGCGTCCAGGGCGGCGCCGACCGCGGGGGCCTCGTCGCCGTGCAGGACCTGCGGCCGGGTGGTGCCGTCGACGTGGACGACGCCGGGGGCGACCTGCCGGCCGAGCGCGGTGGCCTTGGCGGCGCCGAGCATGTAGAGGCTCAAGTACTCCTGTTGCTCCCAGAGTTGGGCGCCGTAGCCGGGCCGGGTGACACCGGCGAAGGGCCGCCACTGCTCGCGGTTCTTGAGGGTGTTGACCCGGGTGTTGACGTCCGCGGTGTAGGGCACGGCGATGATCGAGCGCCGGCACAGCGCCCGCGGCCCCACCTCGGCCCGCCCCTGCGCGACCGCCCCGACCTGCCCGTCCAGCAGCAACCCGGTCAGCACGTCGATGTCCAGATCGGCCCGCACCAGCCCCGAGAGATCCAGCTCCCCCGCCCCGGCCCCACGCCGACCCGGCCCCGAAAGGCCACCCGCCCCGGGAACACCACCCGCCCCCGGCACACCACCCGATCCGGGAACACCGGCCGTCCCCGGACCACCGGCTCCCGGAATACCCGCTCCCTCCCCGCCGTTGAGGCGATCAGGGGCCCACACATCACTCCCCAGATAGGGACTCAACGCCGCCACCCTCCTCCTGGGCGGTCGCACCGTCCACGCCGCCCCGAGGGCGACCCCCGCGTCATGCGGTACGGGCGGTACGTACAGCGGGCCGGGCAGGGTGCCGTTGGTGCTGCAGTTGAGGGCGACGCCGCCGCTGAGGCACAGCTCCTCGACGCCGGCCGCCTTACGGGTCAGCGCGGCGAGATGGGTCACGGTCTGTTCGATGAGGCGCTGGGCGGTGTAGGCGACGAGGACGGCGTTCGGGTCGTCGGTGAGCCGTTCCTCGGGTACGCGGGGACCGTCCGCCCCGGCGATCTTGGTGTAGCGCTCCCGCCAGCGGCCGACGGTGTCGTCGTACTGCGCCTTGATCTCGTCGGCGGTGGCCCTCCCCCGGCTCTCCGCGAGCGGTTCGACGGCCAGGCCGAAGTCGTCGGCCGTGAGGTCCACCAGCGGCTCGACCTCCAGCCGGGCGGCGCGGCCGTAAGCGGCCAGGCCCATGGTCTTGCCGGCGTTGAGGAAGGAGAAGCCGAGCCAGGTGGAGGCGGCGTCGTAGGCGTAACCGAGCGAGGCGGTGCGCTGCCAGCTGCGTTCCTGGCGGGGTTCGGCGCCGTCCTCGAACGTCCAGATCGTGGAGGACTCGTTCTCGCCGTGGCCGTCGATGACCAGCACCCCGGCCTTGGGGAACGGCGAGGCGTAGAAGGCGGAGGCGGCGTGCGCCTGGTGGTGGGGGACGCGGACGACCTCGGGCGGGCGGTTGCCGAAGTCCAGCCCGACGGCGTAGGCGAGGAAGTCGGCGTCGTTCGCGAAGCGCCGTGGGTAGAGCTGTTCGCTGTCCCAGCCGAGGGCGACCACGTCGATGTCGGCGGCGGTGATGCCGGCCTGTGCCAGGCAGAAGCGGGCGGCGCCGAGCGGCTTGCGGTAGAGGGAGTGGCGGTGGCGGTTGACGCGCTCCTCTTCGGTGAAGGCGATGATCTCGCCGTCCCCGTTGACGAGGCAGGCGGCGCTGTCGTGCCAGCCGGTGGGCGGTGCGTTGACACCGAGGATCCAGGTCATGGGCGGTTGTCCTTGGTCGGGTCGGACGGTCGGGGAAGCGGGGTGAGGCAGTGGCGTACGGCGTGCCGGGCGGCGGCGAGCGCGGTGGCGCACTCCTCGGCGGTGTCGCCGACGGCGATGAGGGCGGCGAGCCGCGGGACGATGCCGTGGGGCGGCAGCCGCAGTGTGGCGCCGGGCGCGGCGAGCGGGACGGCCCGGACGATGCCGGGCAGGGTCGCCGCGGTGGTGAGGTCGAGGGAGCGGACGGTGCCGTCCTGCTCGGGGTAGACGAAGCTCACCTCGGCGCAGCGGTCGTGGCTCGGGGTGAGCTCCGGGTCCCGGCCGAGTGCGAGGTCGGCGGCGGCCGCGACCGGGTCGACGCCGGTGGCGAGGGTGCCGAGGAGCGGGATGAAGTCGCCGCCGAGCCGGCCGTTGACCTCGACGACGCGGGGTCCGGTCGGGGTGAGGCGGAGTTCGGTGTGGGTCAGGCCGGTGCGGATGCCGAGGGCGGTGTGTGCGTCGGCGACGACGGAGCGCACCTCGTCGGCCCACGGCTCGTGCCGCCAGGGGGCGACGAGGTGCCCGATCTCCTCGAAGTACGGGGCGAAGCCGAGGCGTTTGCGGGCCACGCCCACGATCCGGGTGGTGCCGTCGGCCACCGCGCAGTCCACACTGATCTCGGGTCCGGTGAGGTATTCCTCGACGATCACGCCGGCGGTCGCGGGGATCCCGGGGAAGGCGGCGGTGTGTGCCTGGTCGAAGGCGCGCCGGACCTGGCCGGGGTCGCCGGCGAGGGTGACGCCGATACTGCCGGCCAGGGCCCGGGGTTTGACCACGACCGGGCGGCCGAGTTCCGCGGCGGCGGCGAGCGCCTGGTCGCGGGTGTGGACCTCGCGGAAGCGTGCGGAGGGCACTCCGGCGGCGGCGAGCAGCCGGCGGGTGGCGAGTTTGTCGCGGCAGCGGCGGGCGGCCTCGGGGCTCATATGCGCAAGGCCCAGCCGGCGGGCGGCCTCGGCGGTGGTCTCCAGCAGGGTCTCGTCCCAGGTGAGGACGGCCCCGGGGCCGGGGTGGCCGGCGAGCAGTGCGGCGATCGCGCGGGTGGTGGCGGTGGCGTCGGAGGTGTCCGCGGTGCGGAACCGGTCGGCGATGTGCCGGCGTTGCCAGTCCGGTGCGGTGCGCTGGACGAGGGCGGTGGTCACCCGGCCGGCGACGGATTCCAGGGCGTAGGCCCGGTAGGGCGGGTTGCCGCAGCCGACGAGGACGAGCCGGGCGGGTGCCGCGGGGTCGACGGGGGTGCAGTCGAGCCGGGCGGTGCGCAGGGTGCGGTGCAGGGCGGCGGTCACCTCCGCGCTGCTGCGGCCGCGGAACCGGAACCGGGCCCCGGCGTGTTCGTAGCCGCCGCCCCGCATCAACGACCCCGATTCCGGGAGGACTTGATGGTAGGGCCCGTCGTCACCGAGGTGTCCGGTGGCCTCGCGCACCCGGCAGGGGGCCGGGACGGAGGGCGGGACGAGCAGCCAGCCGGCCACCTCGGCGGGTGCGGTGACCGCGGCGGGGGTCGGGTCGGGGGCGCCGGTCTGGTGGGCGAAGGCCGCGGCCATCAGGTCGATGCCGTGCACCTCGCGCCAGACGAAGGGCACTTCGGCGCCGCCCGGGCGGGCGCCGATCTCCAGCACGGTCAGTTCGCCGCGGTCGCTCTCGAAGAGTTCGAGGTGGAAGACGGACGGGCCGGGGAGCAGGGCCTCGGTGGTGGCGGCGGTGATCTCACCGATGCGGCCGAGGAGTTCGGGGTCGTCGATCTCCACCGAGCCGAGCGCGGCGCCGGCGGTGAACTCCAGGCAGCTGTGCAGGTAGCGGGCGGCCCGCCAGGGGCCCAGGGCGTCGCCGGTGTGCACGCCGTCGACGTGCAGGACCCGGTCGGGCCGCCACTGCTGGACGAGCATGCCGGTCTCGGGCGGGAAGGTGTAACGCCCGAGGTCGTCCGGGGTGTCGAGGCGGGTGATGCCGGCGCTGGCGGTGCCGCGCCGCGGTTTGAGCAGGACCGGCCAGCCGTGCCGGGCGGCGAAGGCGGCCACCGCGTCGGGGCCGGTGGCCGCGGCGGTGGGCGGTACGGCGATGCCGGCGGCTTGGAGTCGCCGGGCCATCAGCAGTTTGTCGCGCAGCGGCAGCAGGTCCTCGGCGCGCTGTCCGGGCAGGCCGAAGGCGTCGCGCAGGTCGGCGGCGAGGTCGAGGTCGGTCTCCTGGAGGGCGACGATCCGGGTGGGCGGGCCGAGCCGCTCGACCAGGGCGTCGAGGGCGGCGCGGACCTCCTTGACGTCCTCGGTGCTCGCCACGAGCCGTACGGCGGCGGCCTGTTCGACGGGGAGGTGGCGGGCGGCCCGTTCGGTGGTGAGGTAGCTGACGCGGTGGACGGAGTGGTCGAGGTAGGCGGCGTAGTCGGCGTAGCGGTCGGTCCAGCGGTGCAGGACCAGGACGTGTTCGGGCACGGGCGGCCTCCTGGGGGCAGGAACGAGCACGGTGGGGTGGGGCGGGGGCGACGGGGGCCGGCCGGTGGTGCGGTCGCGCGGCATCGGCGGCGCGCGGTGGGGTCCGGCGTTGCGGCGTGACCGAGCGCGCGGCGTGGGTCCGGCGGGGGCGGCGGGCGGAATCGGCCGGGCCTCGGCGGGTGGCCGGGGCCGGTGTGGCGGGCGGTTCCGCCTCAGGGCCGCCCGGCGGCGGTGAGCAGGCCGTCGTGCAGGTCCCGGAGCAGTGCGGCGCAGTGTTCGCGGCCGAGGTCCTTCGCGGTGAGCCGGATCGCGAGCCCGGCGTCGGTCTCCAGGGCGCGTACGTAACATCGCGGCCCGATGGTGGTGAAGGGTTCCTCCCAGGTGAGGGTCGGTGGGCGGCCGGACCGCGGGTCCGGTGGCGGCGAGGTGTCGAGCGGTGAACCCCCGGGGACGGCCACGTAGTTGAAGGCGCAGGCCGGTTCGGCGGCGTCGGGCATCCCGGCCCGGAGCGCGGCGACCGCGGTGACGTCGTGCATGCCGTGCCGGAAGGCGGTCAGACCGCTCCAGTGCACCGCGTCGGCGAGTGCGACCAGGTCGTCGGTGCGGGCCTGTTCGACGAGCGCGGGGACCCACTGGTTCATCGAGGTGACCACGGTCTTCCAGCGGCCGGCGAACCGGTTGGCGCTCATCAGCTGGACGAGCAGGGTGTCGCTGCCGCAGATGCGGGCGACGCTGCGGACGTAGGCCGCGAGGACGACGCTGGCGACGGAGACCCGGGCGCGTGCGGCGAGGGCGTGCGCGGCCGGGCGGGCGGATGCGGAGTGCAGGGTGGCCTGGACGGTGCCGCCCGCCGCGCCGGTGCGGGGCAGGGCGGCCGGCGGGGCGTGGGAGAGCAGTTGGGCCCAGTGGTCGAGCGCGGCGGCCTGCCGGCGGAGTCCGGCCGGGCCGTACTGGTCGGCGGCGAGGTCGGCGGGGCCGGGCGGGGTGGGGCCGAGGCCGTCGGGGCCGGTGAGCGCCTGCCGGAATTCCTGGTGCAGGAGTTCCTGGGCCCAGGCGTCGGCGGTGATGTGGTGTTTGACGAACAGCAGGTGGGTGGGGGTGCCGTCGCGGGTCAGCAGCCGGGCCCGCCAGCCGTGCTGCCGGCCGAGGTCGAAGGGCTGGTGGGCGAGTTCGGCGGCGCGGCGGTCGGGCGCGGTGCCGTCGTCGGGCACGGAGGGCAGGGTGTCGTCGGTGTCGACATCGGGCGTCAACTGCCGTGGTGCGTCGGCGTCCTGGAGCTCGTAGCGGGTGCGCAGCGAGGGGTGGCGGGCGGTGAGGGCGCGGAGCGCGGTGCGGGCCCGTGCGGCGTCGGTGCCGCGGGGCAGCGGCCAGGCGGCGGCGTTGTTGGGCTCGTGCCGCCGGTGCGCCGGCAGGTCGCGGATGTCGTGCCACACCGATAGCTGGCCGAGCGAGAGCGGTCCGGCCGCGGTCATACGTTCCCCCATTACTGCACTTCCATCATGCGAAAGGTGAATTCCGTGCACGGCTGACGCTGCCACAAGCCGTGGAAGTCTGTCCAGGTTGATCGGGCCGCGAAGGCCGCCAAACGTGACCCACCTCACACACCAACCCGTCCGCGAGCATGAGAACCTGATCACCGCCTCTTCGAAATCCAACTTCCGATATACGGAAGAGCGGGGGGCTTCGACCGCCGTGCCGGGCGCTTCCCGGGGCGCCGCCGCACACCGCCCGCCGGCATCCGACGGCCCGTCACATCAGCGCCGGCAGTTCGCGATTCACCGTTACCGCACACCACGAGGGGTCTTTCGCACCGTGAGTCAGCAGCCGTCCGCCCCCGCCGGTCCGGCCGGGGAATTCCTCCACGACTTCCTGCTCGCCGCCGCCCGGCACACCCCCGACGCGCCCGCCGTGATCGAGTCCCCCCGGCCCGGCACGACCACCGTGACCACCTACGCCCAACTCGGCGCCCTGGTGGACACCTACGCCGACGGCCTCGACGCGCTGGGCATCGAGACCGGCTCGCGGGTGGTTCTGGAGTCCGACACCACCGCCCCGGCCGTCGCGGCGCTCCTCGCCTGCTCCCGGGCCGGCCTCACCTTCGTCCCGGTGAGCCCGGAAACCCCTTGGCAGCGGCTGGAGTTGATCCTCGCCACCGCCCGGCCCGCACTCCACCTCCAGGCCGCGGACGGCACCCGGACCGGCCTCCCGCCGACGACCGGCACCGCCCGTTTCGGACCGGACGGACTGACCGTCGACCGCGCCCCGGCACCCCACCGGCCCCGCCGCCGGGTGCCCTGCGTCACCGACCCCGCGTACATCGTCTTCACCTCCGGCACCACCGGGCGGCCGAAGGGCGTGGTGATGAGCCACCGGGCGGTGACCGCCTTCTACCGGGGCATGCTGGCGCACCGGATCGCCACGCCCGAGGACCGCATCGCCAGCACCTCACCGCTGCAGTTCGACTTCTCACTGCTCAACATCGGCCTGGCGCTGGGCAGCGGCGCCGCCGTCGTGCCGGTCCCGCAGCAACTGGTGCGCTGGCCCCGGCATCTGCTGCGGGTGCTGCGGGAGACCGGCGCCACCCAGGTCAACGGCGTCCCGTCGATCTGGCGGCAGCCGCTGCGGTACGAGCCGGACCGGCTGGCCGCCCTCGACCGGCTGCGTTCGGTCCTGTTCTGCGGCGAGGAGTTCCCGCTGCCCGAACTGCGCCGGCTCCAGGAACTGCTGCCCGCGGCCCGCCTCATCAACTGCTACGGCGCCACCGAGTCGATGGCCTGCTCCTTCGAGGACGTCCCGCGCCCGCTGCCGGACGACGCCGAACGGCTGTCCATCGGGGTCGCCCACCCCGGCGCGGAGATGCTGCTCGTCGACGCGTCGGGGGCGGTCGTCGACCGGCCCGGCGTACCCGGCGAGATCCATCTGCGCAGCCCCGCACTGTTCTCCGGGTACTGGGACGACCCGGAGGCCACCCGCGCCGCACTGGTCCCCGACCCGCTGTGCCCGCAGTCCGGCCAGGTGGTCCTGCGCACCGGCGATCTGGCCGTACGGGGCGAGCACGGCGAGTTCTACTTCTGCGGCCGGACCGACTCCCAGGTGCAGATCAACGGCAACCGCGTCGAACTCGGCGAGGTGGAACGGCGGTTGACGGAGTTCCCGGGCGCCGCCGCGGCGACCGCGCTGGCCCTGCCGCTCCCCGACGGCGGCCTGGAACTCGCCGCGTTCGTCGTCCCCGGCGCCGGCCGGACCCCGCCGGACGCCGGCGCGCTGCGGGAGTTCTGCGCCGAGGCCCTGCCGCCGTACATGGTCCCGCAGCGGATCCAGCTACGGGAGTCGCTGCCCACCACGGCGAACGGCAAGGTCGACCGCGCGGCCCTGGCGGACGCCGCCGCCCGGGCCGCGGCACCGGCCGTGCCCGCCGGCGGCCCGCAGTGACCGACCAGCCGCAGGAGAGCGCAGTGAGCAGGACCGACGCCCCCACCCCGACGCCCGGCGCATCCGCACCCGGCCGGCTGCGCCGTTACGTCCGGGTGCGGGCGGGCGGACTGCCCGGCGCGTTCTGGGTGCTGTGGGGCGGCTCGCTGGTCAACCGCCTGGGCTCGATGGTCAATCCGTTCCTCAGTCTCTATCTGACCGGCGTCCGTGGTGTCCCGCTCGCCGACACCGGGCTGATCCTCGCCGTGGTCGGCATCGGCTCGGTCATCTCCCAGCCGCTGGGCGGCTTCCTCGCCGACCGGTTCGGCCGCCGGGTGGCCCTGACCGGCGGGATGCTGGCGAACGGCGCGACCCTGCTCGCCCTCGGCCACGCCCACGGGCTGACCGTGCTCGTCCTCGCCTGCTTCACGCTCGGCATCACCATCGACCTCTTCCGCCCCGCCGCCCAGGCCCTGGTCGCCGACGCGGTGCCGGCCGCCGACCGCACCCGCGCCTTCGGCCTGCTGCTCTGGGCGGTCAACCTCGGCTTCTCCGTCGCCATGGTGCTGGGCGGTCAGCTCGCCTCCCACGGCTACCGGTTGATCTTCTGGATCGACGCGGGCGCCTGTGCGTTCTTCGGGGTGCTGGTGTGGCTGGCCGTCCCGGAGACCCGCCCGGCCGTCCGGGACCGCACCGCCGGCAGTTACCGCACCGTCCTCGCCGACCGCGCCATGCTGGCCTTCGCCGGGATCATCGTGGTCTACGCGGTCGTCTTCCAGCAGGCGTTCGCCACCCTGCCGCTGGCGATGCGCGGCACCGGCCTGTCCAGCGGCGCGTACGGCCTGGTGATGGGCGTCAACGGCGCCGTCGTGATCGCCTTGCAGCCGCTGATCGGCCACCGGCTGGCCGACGACGACAAGAGCCGGGTGCTGGCCGCCGGGTTCGCCCTGGCGGCCGGCGGCAACGTGGTGGCGGCCACCGCCTCGGCCGCCGTCGGGTACGCGCTGGCGGTCGCGGTGTCCACGGTCGGCGAGATCCTGGTCTTCGCGGTCACCGCCGCGGTCGTCGCCGACCTCGCGCCGGCCCCGCTGCGCGGCCGCTACAACGGTGTGATCGGCATGGCCTGGGGCACCGGCTTCCTGATCGCCCCCGTCATCGGCACCAGGCTGCTCGCCCTCGGCTCCCCCGCCCTCTGGCTGACCTGCGCCGCGCTGTGCCTGCTCGCCGCGGCCGGCCAACTGACCCTGGCACCGGCGCTGCGCCGGCGCGCCACCGGCTGACGGACACCGCCGCTCCGCGCACGGAAGGAACCGCACCGTGAAGAACATCCTGCTGATCGAGCCCGACGTCGCGGCGGGCGAGGACCTGCTGGCCGCGGCCGCCGGGCTGGGCCTGACCGCCTACGCCGCCACCCACGAGGACGTGTACGCGCGCTACCGCCCCGAACTGACGGCACGGATCGCCGCACCGGTCTTCACCGACTTCGCCGACCCCGCGGCCGCCCGCGCCGACTTGGCCGCGTTCTGCCGCGCCCACGACATCGCCGCCGTCGTCCCGTGCTGGGAGTTCCTCACCCCGCTCGCCACCCGGCTCGCCGCGGACCTGGGCCTGCCCGGCCACCGGCCCGAACTCGCCGCCGCCGGCCGCAACAAGCGCCTGATGGCCGAGGCGTTCGCGGCCGGCGGCGTGCCCGCCCCGCGTACGGTCGTGGCACCGGACGCCGCTGCCCTGGCCCGCCGGATCGCGGACGCCGAACTGTCCTTCCCGCTCGTCGTCAAACCGGCGGAGAACGCCGCCTCGATCGGGGTGTCCGTCGTCCGCTCGGCCGATGAACTCCCCGCCGCCGCCCGGCTGGCGCACTCCGAGACGCACAAGGCCTCGCACGGCATCGCCCTGGACCGCACGCTGCTGGCACAGGAGTACGTGCCCGGTGAGGAGTTCAGCGTCGAGACGATCCTGGCCGGCGACGACCTCCACCACCTCGCCGTCACCGAGAAGTTCACCACCGACGGCACCCACCGCGCCGAACTGGGCCACACGGTGCCGGCCGAACTCCCTGGTGACGTCCGGGCGGCCGTCCTCGCGGCCGCCACCGCGGCGTGCACGGCCCTGGGCCTGCGGCACGGCGTCGCGCACACCGAGGTGAAGATCGACCCACGGGGCCGCCCGTACGTCATCGAGGTCGGCGCCCGGCCCCCGGGCGACCACATCATGAAGCTGGTCGAGGAGGCGCTCGGCATCGACATGGCCCGCGCCTGCCTCCAGGCCGCGCTGGGCGAACGCCCCGAGGTGACGCCGCGCCGGGCGGCGGCCGCCGCGATCCGCTTCCTCACCGCGCCCGAAGCCGGCACGCTGCGCTGGGTCGGTCCGCTCCCCCGGGGCGAGCACATCGTCGCCACCGCCCTGTCGAAGCTGCCCGGCGACGACGTCGGCGACCCGCACGACAACCTCGGCCGGATCGGCCGGATCCTGCTCCGGGCCGACACCGCCACCGAGGTCAACAAGGCGGCGGCCGCGGCACTGGAGTCCGTCACGGTGGAGCTGGCGACCCGCTGGTGACCCATCTCGACGATCCACCGAATCCGTTGCACCTAATTCCCTGGACAACGAATTCCGCGGCAAGATACACAAGAGGCCATGGAATCAGGAGCAGATGTCCCCGTGGCAGCCCCACCCGGCCCCGGTCTGTCGCAGACCGCGCGCACCCGCCACCGCCGGCTGCGCGCGCAGGGCCGCACCGACCGCGCGGCGCTCGACGCCGTCCTGGCCGGGGGCTTCCTCTGCCACCTCGGCGTGCTGGTGGACGGCACCCCGCTGGTCGTCCCCACCGTCTACGGCTCGGACGGCAGCACGCTCTACCTCCACGGCTCGGTCGCCAGCCGCAGCCTGATCGCCGCTCCCGGGGCCGAGGTCTGCGTCACCGTCACCCATGTCGACGGCCTGGTGCTGGCCCGTTCCGTCTTCGAGCACGGCGTCAACTACCGCAGCGCGATGGTGTTCGGCACCCCGCGCCCGGTCACCGACCCCGAGGAGAAGCTCGCCGGACTGCGCTGTCTGACCGAGCAGGCCGCACCGGGCCAGTGGGACTACGCCCGCCGCCCGAGCCGCAAGGAACTCGCCGCGACCACGCTGCTGGCGCTCTCCCTCGACGAGGCGTCCGTGAAGGTCCGTACCGGACCGCCGGACGACGGCGACGGCCCGGACGCCGCGCTCGGCCTGTGGGCCGGCGTACTGCCGCTGCACACCACCTGGGGCGCGCCGGAGGCCGACCCGCTGCTGCCCGCCGGCACCACCCCGCCCCCGCACCTCACCGAACGGGCCGCCGGAGCGACCCGCGACGGGTGACGGGTCGCTTAGCGTGGAGGGATGGACGAGACGGGACCGGCCGGACCGCCGCCGGACACCGACGAGACGCGCTTCCCCGCCCACCAGGCGGCACGGTGCGGCGGGCTGGCCGAACTGGACGGCCAGATCGCCCGCTGCCGGGCCTGCCCCCGGCTGGTGGCCTGGCGCGAGCAGGTCGCCGCGCACCCCCGTGCGGCGTTCCGGGACTGGGAGTACTGGGGACGGCCGGTCCCCGGATTCGGGCCCCAGGACGCCGCCTTGGCGGTCGTCGGCCTGGCACCGGCCGCACACGGCGGCAACCGCACCGGCCGGATGTTCACCGGGGACGCCTCGGGTGACTTCCTGTTCGCCGCGCTCCACGCGGTGGGCCTCGCCTCCCGGCCCACCGCCACGCACCGGGACGACGGCCTGGAGCTGTACGGGGTGCGGGTGACCGCGCCGGTGCACTGCGCCCCGCCGGAGAACAAGCCGACCCCCGCCGAGCGGCAGACCTGCCGGCCCTGGCTGGCCGCCGAACTGGAGCTGCTCTCCCCGCAGTTGCGGGCGGTCGTGGCGCTCGGGGCGTTCAGCTGGCAGGCACTGCTGCCGGTGCTCGGTGAGGCGGGCTGGCCGATCCCCCGTCCGCGCCCCGCGTTCGGCCACGGCGCCCGGCTGACCCTGCCCGCCACCGGCCGGCGCCCGGGACTCCAGGTCCTGGGGAGCTACCACCCCAGCCAGCGCAACACCTTCACCGGCAAGCTCACCTTCGACATGTTCGTCGAACTGCTCACCCACGCCGCCGAACTGGCGGGACTGCCCCGCTCCTCGCCCCGGCGGCCATGACGACCGTGCGGCGCGGCTACTGCGCGACCGGACGGCGGCCGCCGCGGCCGCGGCCCCGGCGCGGCGGACGGCCCGCACGGGACCGGGTGCGGGCGGCCGGCGCCTTGGCGGCCGTGGCCTGTGCCGGTACCTCGATGGTGACCGCGACACCGGACGGCTCGCGCGCGCCCGTGATGCGGGCCAGCTCCTCGTCGCTGGACTTGAGCCGGGTGGTCGCCGGGGTGATGCCGGCGTCCCGCATCAGCCGGGTCATCTCGCGCTTCTGGTCGGGCAGCACCAGCGTGACCACCCGGCCGGACTCACCGGCCCGGGCGGTGCGGCCGCCGCGGTGCAGATAGTCCTTGTGGTCGGCCGGCGGATCGACGTTGACGACCAGGTCGAGCGCGTCGACGTGGATGCCGCGGGCCGCGACGTTGGTCGCCACCAGCGCGCTGACCTGGCCGTTCTTGAACTGCTCCAGCGTGCGGTTGCGCTGCGGCTGGGTGCGGCCGCCGTGCAGCGCCGCCGCGCGCACGCCGTTCGCCAGCAGCCGCTTGGCGAAGCGGTCCGCGGCGCGCTTGGTGTCCACGAAGAGGATCACCCGGCCGTCGCGGGCCGCGATCCGCAGCGCGACGGCCTTCTTGTCGGTCTCGTCCGCGAGGTGCAGCACATGGTGTTCCATCGTGGCGACGGCGCCCGCCGACGGGTCGACGGAGTGCACGACCGGGTCGGTCAGGAACTGCCGGACGAGCCGGTCCACGTTCCGGTCGAGGGTGGCCGAGAACAGCATCCGCTGCCCGCCCGGCTCGACCTGTGCGAGGAGCGCCGTGACCTGCGGCAGGAAGCCCATGTCGGCCATCTGGTCGGCCTCGTCGAGGACGCTCAGGCGCACCTGCCCGAGCTCGCAGTCGCCGCGCTCGATGAGGTCCTTCAGCCGCCCGGGGGTGGCGACCAGCACCTCGGCGCCGCGGCGCAGCGCGGCGGCCTGCTTGGTGATCGACATACCGCCCACCACGGTGGCGACGCGCAGCTGCACGGAAGTCGCGTACGGCAGCAGTGCGTCGGTGACCTGCTGGGCGAGTTCGCGGGTGGGCACCAGGACCAGGGCGAGCGGTGCGCGCGGGGCGGCCCGCAGCCCGGCGGTGCGGGCCAGCAGCGACAGTCCGAAGGCGAGCGTCTTGCCGGAGCCGGTGCGGCCGCGGCCGAGGAGGTCACGGCCGGCGAGCGAGTTGGGCAGGGTCGCGGCCTGGATGGGGAACGGCTCGGTCACGCCCTGTGCGGTGAGGGTCTTCTGCAGGGCCGCCGGCAGGTCCAGCTCCGCGAACGACGTGACGGCGGGCAGCGCGGGGACCACCGGGTCCGGCACGGTGAAGTCCCGCGGCGGGGTGGCCTTACGGGCCGGCGCCGCCTTGCCCGCTGCCTTGCCCGGGGAGTTCCTGCGCCGGGGGTTTCCTGATCCGGCCGGCCGGGGTGTACCGGTGCGCTGCTGGCGTGCGGGGCGAGCCAATGGGGTTCCTTTCCAGGGCCTGGGACAGTACGGGCCCTGGGCCGACGAGCCCCGTCCGGAAAAGGCGTGAACCGGCCGGAAAACAGTAAGTGCGCCTGCGGACCATTCCCGTCAGGCGCACATCATGATCATGGGTACCGAACTGCAACCCTGGAACTCTAGCACGCCGGCCGCGCAGGGCCGTTCGCCCGGCCGCGCCTACCGGCGCCCGCGGTCCCGTTCCGCCAGGTCGGCCAGCATCGCGTCGGCCAGGTCGCGCTCGGCGGCGTAGAACCGCTCGGACCACTTCAGCACCAGCGCCGGGCCGGACCGGGCCGCCTCGTCGGCGGCGGCCGCCGCGTCGGCCTCGGCGCGCTGCCGCATCGTCTCGGCGAACTCCCGGTGCCGGCCCAGGACTTCGCGCATCCGGTCGTCCTCCAGCAGATGGCCGAGCCACAGCCGCAGCATCACCCCGTGCTTGAGGACCGGGGGTTCCACCGGCGCCTCGCGGGCCCACCGGCGGACCGCCGTCATCCCCTCGTCGGTGATCACGTAGACCCGCTTGTCGCGGTGGCCGGTCTCCTGGGCGACCGTCCGGGAGCTGACGTAACCGGCCTTCTCCAGGCGCTTGAGCTCGCCGTAGATCTGGCTGAAGGACGGGCTCCAGTAGAAGAAGCGCAGCGACCGGTCCGACCACTTCTTCAGGTCGTAGCCGGACAGCTCCTCGCCGAAGGAGAGCAGTCCGAGCACCGCCCAGCCGGTGGCCGGCAGCTCCGGCCGCGGCGCGTCGCCGGCGTCCGCCCCGTCCGGCTTCTTCTCCGTCACGTTCCGCAGTCTACGGTCCGGCGCCGCCACGGCCCCGCCGGGAAAACGCCAACTCCCTTGCCCCGAAGCCCCCGGCCGCGGTGCGCGCTGCGGACCGCGGCCGGTCGGCCAATAGTGGAAAGGTGAGCATCCAGGGCCTGCGCGGGAACCGCTCGGTGGTCGGCAACGCGGTCCGTGTGACCGCCGCGGCCTGCGTCGGCTTCTACCTCAGCCGCTACGCGCTGGGCCTGACCGTCATGGCGGTGTACGCGGCCTTCACCGCGGTGTCGCTGGGCGCGCTCGCCCGCATCCCCGGGTCCGGGCGGCAGCGCGCCGCGACCGTGCTGACCGCGGTCCCGGCCGGTCTGCTGCTGCTCACCCTGGGCACCCTGCTGGCCGTACGGACCTGGGCCGCGGTCCTCGGCATGCTCGTCGTCGGCTTCGTGATCGCGTACGCGGGGACCACCGGCCCGCGGATCGCCGGAGCCGCCCCCGGTATGCAGCTGCTCTACATCCTGCCGTGCTTCCCGCCCTACGCCCCGCAGATGCTGGGCCAGCGGCTGGCCGGTTTCCTGCTGGGCGCGGCCCTGCTGGTGGCCGCCCAGCGGTTCCTGCTGCCCGAACCGGACACCCCGCCGTTCCGCCGGCTGCTGGCCGGGGCCGCCGACGCGGCCGCGGACCTCGCCGAGCTGCTGGGCGCGCCGGCTCCCGGCCCGCTGCTCGCCCGGGCGCGGGCCGCCGCCGATGCGCTGCGGCCGTCCCGTGTCCCGCCGGCCGATGTGCCCGCCTCCCCCACCGTCGCCCACAAGGCCATGGGGCACGCCGCCGAGGCGGCCCGCACCCTGCTGGCCCGGCTCGACGCCCTGCACACCGCCGAGGGCGCGCACCGTGCCTACCGGCCCGAGACGGTCGCCCTGCTGACCGGCATCGGCGAGGCCGCCCGCGGTGCCGCGCGGGCGCTCGGCGACGGCCGCCGGCTGCGGCCCGGTCAGGGCCCGTCGGCCGCGGAACTGGAGCGTGAGCTGGGGCCCGTGCGCACCCACCAGGCCCTGGACACCCTGGAGCGGCTGGACGCGGACGACCGGCTGGTCTATCTGCGCCGCCGGTCGCTGGTGGTGCAGGCCGCGGACGCCACCGTCGTCCTGGTGCTGGCCACCCGGCTGCTGTGCGGCGACCGCAGTGTCGACCGGGACACCGCCGGGCACGCCTTCGGCTACGCCCGGGCGCACGCCCCCCAGCTGTGGTGGCTGCGGCTGACCAGCCATCTCACCCCGCGCTCGGTGATCTTCCAGAACGCCTGCCGGTTCGCGCTCGGCCTGGCCGCGGCCCGGGCGGTCGCCGGGGTGCTCGACCTCCAGCACGGCTTCTGGGTGCTGCTGGCGACCCTGACGCTCACCCGGACGACGAGCCTGGAGACCCGCTCCGCGGTCCGTCAGGCGCTGCTGGGCACGCTGGCCGGCGCGCTGCTGGCCGGCGGACTGCTGGCGCTGGTCGCCGACCGGGCGGTGGTGTACGCGGTCCTGCTGCCGCCGGTGATGCTGCTGGCGTTCGCGCTGGGGCCGCTGCGCGGGCTGGCGTGGGCGCAGGGCGGGTTCACGCTGGTCGTCGCCACGCTGTTCGCGCAGGTCTCCCGGGTCACCTGGCACCTCGCCCCGGTCCGGCTGGCGGACGTGCTGGCGGGCAGCGTCATCGGGCTGGTCTGTGGTCTGGTGGCCTGGCCGCGGGGTGCGGGGAGCGAGGTGCGGCGCAGCATGGCGGCGCTGTGCGCGGCGGTCGCGGAGTCCATCGGACGCACCGCCGCCCGCGTCGTGGACCGTCCGGAGGCCGGCGCGACCGGCGACCTCGGCGGCCGGGCGGTGGCGTCGGGCGGGCCGGGCGCCGCGGGGCGCGACACCGAAACGGACATCGGGGAGATCAACCGTGCGCTGGCGCTGGCGCGGGAGAGCCTGGCCCAGTTCCAGTGCGAGCCGCGCGAGCACACCGCCCGGCAGCCGGACTGGCCCGTGGTGCTGGTCGCCGCGGCGGACGCCCGGCGCGGCGAACGGCTGCTGCCCGGCCGCCCGGGCCGGATCATCCACCGGGAGACCGGGGACTGGCTGCGGCGGGCGGCGGACGACACCGCGGCCGGCTACCGGACGCTCGCCCGGCGGCTGGCCGCCGACCACACCGCACCGCCGGACCGCGGCCCGCCGCCGCTGGACGTCCGCGGCCTGCTGGCGGTCGTCCAGCGGATCCCCCCGGACAGCCCGGACCGGGAGGCCCGGGCGCTCGCCGCGGCACTGCTGCTGGACTCGGTCATCTGGCTGGACGCGCTCACCACCGACCTGACCCGCATCGAGGAGGAGATCTGACGCGGGTCCGGCCCGGGGAATCAGGGCCCGTTCAGCGGCACCGGGTCGGCAGCCGTTCCCCTCGGCGGGCGTCCCGATGACCCGGCTGCCGCCCGGCGGTCCGCTGCCCGGGCACGGCCGGGGGACGGAGGTGCTGGGCGGGCTCGTGGGCGCCTGGGGCTACGACCGGACCCGCCGGGGCGCGCGGGTGTGGTGCCGGATCGGTCAGTCGGCGGGCGCGGCCAGCACGCGGACCGTGCCGAGCCCGGGGTCGGTGGCGTCGGGCAGGTTCATGCCCGCCTCGACGCCGGAGCACAGATAGCGCAGGACGGGTTCGGTGAGCCGCTCACCGGGCAGGACGGCCGGGATTCCGGGCGGGTACGGAGTGATCATCTCGGCCGCGATCCGGCCCACCGCGTCCTGCGGCGGGATGTCCTCGATGTCGCCGAAGAAGGCGTCCCGCGGCAGACAGGCCTGTTCCATGCGCAGCCCGTCCGGCGGCGGCACCTCGACCGTGGGCGCGGGCCGCAGCGCGGCCGCCGCGTGGGCGAGGTCCTTGAGGGCGGTCAGCAGTGCCCCGGCGGTCCCGGCGTCGTCGGCGTGGGTGAGCTGGGTGGAGATCCGGCGGTGGTCGGCGAGGTGCGCGTCGAGGTGCCGGTGTTCGCGCAGCCAGTCCGCCGCGCGGTAGCCGGTCGTGCCCAGGCCGCTGACGTCGATGACGACGGGCAGCGGGTCGAAGTCGTCGGCGAGGCCGCGGCCGCACAGGTCCGCGCGGTCGTTGACGTGCAGTCCGTCGATCGCCTCGACGGCGGTGCGGACCTCGGCGGCCAGGTCCAGGGCCCCGCCCAGCAGTTCCCGGCCGTGCAGCGCCATCTGCCGGCGCCAGCCGTCCAGCCCGGCGAGGATCAGCACCGACGGGCTGGTGGTGCCCAGCAGATCGGCCGTGGTCTTGAGCTTGGCCGGGTCGAGCAGACCGCCCTGGAGGTGGAAGACCGAGCCCTGTTCCAGGCCGCTGCCCATCTTGTGGATGCTGGTGACGCAGACGTCGGCCCCGGCGTCCATCGCCCACGACGGCAGGTCGGGGTGGAACGGCAGATGGGCGCCCCACGCCTCGTCCACGATCAGCGGGCGGGACCGGCGGTGGCAGACGTCGGCGAGGGCCCGCAGGTCGGTGCAGGTGCCGTACGGGGTGGGGCTGGTGACCAGCGCCCCGCGGGCGTCGGGATGGGCGGCGAAGGCCTGCTCGAACTCCGTTGCCGACGGGGCGTGGGCGAGGTGGCGCCCGGCGTCCCACCGGGGCTCCACCCACACCGGCCGGATCCCGGACAGGATCAGCCCGGACACCACGGACTTGTGGGCGTCCCGGCCGATCAGCAGTTTCTCGTGCGGGCCGGCGACGGCCAGCATCGCGGCCTTCACCGACAGGGAACTGCCGCAGGTCGAGAAGAAGGTGTGGTCGGCGTGGACCGCGTCGGCCATCAGCCGCTCGGCGCGCTCCAGCACCTCTCCCCGGGTGCGCCGGTCGTCGAGCCCTCCGGAGGCCAGGACGTCGCCGAGGAAGACGGCATCGCCGAGCACCGCCCGTACGTCCGGGTCGGCGCCGCGGGCCTGTTTGTGGCCGGGCGGGGTGAAGGGCACCCGGCCCTTGGTGTGGTAGTCGGCGAGGGCCTGCAGTACGGGTGCGCTGGTGTGGTCCGCCATGGCCTACTCCAGCAGCCCGGCCACCACGCGCAGGTCCGAGACCAGGCCGGCATAGGCCTCGGCGCGGTCGTCGGAGCGCAGGACCGACGAGGGGTGGACGGTGGCCACCACCAGTCCGCGCTCGCTCTCGATCGGTGCGCCCCGCTCCTTCGTCACCCTGAACGAGGAGCCGAGGAGGGTCTTGGCCGCTGTGGCGCCGAGCACCACGATCACCTCCGGGTCGAGTTGGGCCAGTTCGGCGTTGAGCCAGGGGCGGCAGGCGGTCAGCTCCCGCAGGCTCGGGGCCTTGTGGATGCGGCGTTTGCCGCGGGCGGCCACGGTGAACTTGAAGTGCTTGACGGCGTTGGTGAAGTACGCCTGGCGCTCGTCGATCCCCACGTCGTTCATCGCCTTGCGCAGCAGCCGTCCGGCCGGGCCGACGAACGGTTCGCCCTGCCGGTCCTCCTGGTCACCGGGCTGCTCGCCGACGAACACCGCCCGTGCCGAGGCGCTGCCCGCGCCGAAGACCGTCTGGGTCGCGTCGCGGAAGAGCGGGCAGCCTTGGCAGTCGGCGGCGGCCCGCCGCAGCGCCGCCAGGCCGTCGCGGGCCGGCAGGTACGGCGTGGCGTCGTACCCCTCCCCCGCCTCCGTGCGCTCCTCCACCAGCGGCACCGCCTTCCGGGTCGTGCGGCCGCCGCGCTTCCGGCGGCCCACGCAGACGGGTTCCCGGACCGGGCCGCGGTTAACGCCCGGGCGGCGGTTTTGCACCGGATGCCCGGCGGCCGGCGAGCGCCCGCCCCGGGTGCGGATGGCCCTGCCGGAACCGATCCTGAAGCAGTGGAGCGGCATGGGACGTGTGACCTCCCGCCGCTCGGGCACCCGCCGGGGCAGGAGCCCGAGGGCGACCGCAGCGGGCCCGGTCCCCGGGGCCGGGCCCAGGAACGAACCCGACCAAGGCAGCGTGTCGCGGTACGGCCGTGACAGCGGAACGGACACACATGAGCAATGGATTCATGGGTCCGGAGGGTTACGGCCCGGACCCGTTCGGTGAATTCCTCGCGCGCTTCTTCGGCAGCGCCGCGAAGTCGGGAAACGGCGGGACGGGGCGGTCGCTGCCCCGGCAGGCGGACATCGCGCGCCTGATGAGCGGCCCCGCCCGGGACCTGGTCACCTCCGCCGCCGCGTACGCCGCCGAGCACGGCAGCACCGAGCTCGGCACCGAGCACCTGCTGCGGGCGGCGCTGTCCGCGGAGCCGACCCGGAGCCTGCTGCAGCAGTCGGGGGCGGACCCGGACGCGCTGGCGGCGGAGATCGACCGGAGCGCCGGCAGCGGGCCGCGGCAGTCCAGCGTGGCGGTGACCCCGGCGGTGAAGCGGGCCCTGCTGGGCGCGCACGACCTGGCGCGGGACCACGGCGCGTCGTACATCGGCCCGGAGCACGTGCTGGACGCGCTGGCCGCCAATCCGGACTCGGCGGCGGGCCGGATCCTCAACCTCGCCCACTTCGACCCCAATGCCGCCGCCCAGGGCGGTCACGGCCCCTCCTCGCACCACTCCGGGGGCGAGCACGGCGCCGCGCCCAAGCACGACACACCGACCCTCGACAAGTACAGCCGCGATCTGACCGATCTCGCCCGGGCCGGCCGGATCGATCCGGTGATCGGCCGCGAGGAGCAGATCGAGCAGACCATCGAGGTGCTCTGCCGCCGGGGGAAGAACAATCCGGTGCTGGTGGGCGACGCCGGCGTGGGGAAGACCGCGATCGTCGAGGGGCTGGCCCAGCGGCTGGCCGACGACGATGTGCCGGACATCCTGGCGGGCCGCCGGGTGGTCGCCCTGGACCTGACCTCCGTGGTGGCCGGTACCCGTTACCGCGGTGACTTCGAGGAGCGGATGAACGGGATCATGGAGGAGGTCCGGGCCCATCCGAACTCGCTGATCGTCTTCATCGACGAGCTGCACACGGTCGTCGGGGCCGGCGGCGGCAGCGGCGACGGCGGTTCGCTGGAGGCGAGCAACATGCTCAAGCCCGCCCTGGCCCGCGGCGAGCTGCACGTCATCGGCGCCACGACGCTGGAGGAGTACCGGCGGTACATCGAGAAGGACGCCGCGCTGGCCCGCCGCTTCCAGCCGATCCTGGTGCCCGAGCCGACGGTCGAGGACACGGTGGCGATCCTGCGCGGACTGCAGGACCGCTACGAGGCCCACCACCAGGTGCGTTACACCCCCGAGGCGCTGCTCGCCGCGGTCGAACTCTCCGACCGCTACATCACCCAGCGCTTCCTGCCCGACAAGGCCATCGACCTGCTCGACCAGGCCGGTGCGCGGGTGCGGCTGCGCTCGGGCACCAAGACCACCGACGTGCGGGCGCTGGAGCGCGAGGTGGAGCAACTGGCGGTGGACAAGGACCAGGCGGTGGCGTCGGAGCAGTACGAGCGGGCGACCGAACTGCGGGACCGGCTCGCGGAGCTGACCGCGCGGATCGAGGCTGCCCAGGGATCGGCGCCGAGCGGGGACGGCCGGATCGTGTCGGTCACCGGCGAGGACATCGCCGAGATCGTGTCGCGGCAGACCGGTGTGCCGGTGAGCAGCCTGACCCAGGAGGAGAAGGACCGGCTGCTGGGGCTGGAGGACCGGCTGCACACCCGGGTGATCGGGCAGGACGACGCCGTCACGGCGGTCTCCGAGGCGATCCTGCGGTCGCGGGCCGGGCTCTCCGACCCGAACCGCCCGATCGGCAGTTTCCTCTTCCTCGGCCCCACCGGGGTGGGCAAGACGGAGCTGGCCCGGGCGCTCGCCGAGGCGCTGTTCGGCAGCGAGGACCGCATGGTGCGGCTGGACATGAGCGAGTATCAGGAGCGGCACACGGTCAGCCGGCTGGTGGGTGCGCCGCCCGGATACGTCGGCCACGAGGACGCCGGCCAGCTGACCGAGGCGGTGCGGCTGCACCCGTACGCGCTGCTGCTGCTCGACGAGGTGGAGAAGGCCCACCCGGACGTCTTCAACATGCTGCTGCAGGTGCTCGACGACGGGCATCTGACGGACTCCCAGGGCCGCACCGTCGACTTCAAGAACACCGTCATCGTGATGACCAGCAACCTGGGTTCGGAGGCGCTCAGCGGCGGGCGCGGGGTGCTGGGCTTCGGCCCGGACGTCTCGGGGCCGGAGGCCGGTGACGGGGCCCGGGAGCGGGCGCTGGCCAGTCTGCGCGAGCACTTCCGCCCGGAGTTCCTCAACCGGCTCGACGAGATCATCGTCTTCCGCCGGCTCACCGACGAGCAGCTGCGGCAGATCACCGGCCTGCTGCTGGAGGGCACCCGGCGCCGGCTGCACGCCCAGGACATCGCCGTGCACTTCAGTCCCAAGGCCGTGGACTGGCTCACCCACCGCGGCCACCAGCCCGAGTACGGGGCGCGGCCGCTGCGGCGCACGATCCAGCGCGAGGTCGACAACGCGCTGTCGCGGCTGCTGCTGGACGGTGCGCTGTCCGCGGGCGACGAGGTGCATGTGGAGGTGGCGGACAACGAGCTGACGTTCCGCATCAACCAGCCCGAGAGGACGTAGCGAACCCGGGCAGAAGCAGAAGCAGAAGAAGCAGCCTTCGGGCAGCTTGCGGACAGCCTTCGCCACGGGCGGACGGACGAGGAGTGGGAGGACCGGTGGGACCGCTGGGGCCGCGTCAGACGTCGTCGGGCCGCAACGAGTCGCCCGAGGAACGGGCCGACCGGCGGTGGATCGAGCTGCTCCAGGAGGTGCGGGTCGTCCAGACCGGGGTGCAGATCCTCTTCGGCTTCCTGCTCACCGTGGCCTTCACCCCGCGGTTCCCCACGCTCAGCCACACCGACCAGCTCATCTATGTGGTGACGGTGCTGCTGGGCGCGGCCACCACGGGCGCGCTGATCGGCACGGTGACGTTCCACCGGCTGGTCACCGGTCACCGCCTCAAACCGGAGACGGTGGTGTGGGCGTCACGGCTGGCGCTGATCGGCATCGTGATGCTGCTGGCGACGGTCGCCTCAGCGCTGCTGCTGATCCTGCGGATCGCGATGCACGACACGTACGTGCCCTGGATCGTGGTGGGGATGGTCGTCTGGTTCGCGCTGTGCTGGTTCGCGCTGCCGGCGTGGGCCCTGCACCGGTATTCGTCGAAGGACTGAAGCCGTCGTCCCGGGCCGCCGGGGGCATGATGGTCACAGAGGCAGGCGGCGGGGAGGTTTTCCGTGACGCAGAACATCTGGGGTTACCAGGACAGCGTGGGGTACGTGTCGGGGACCGATCTCACCGGTTTCGCGGTCGAGGCGATCGACGGCACCGTCGGGACGGTCGACGAGCACTCGGACGAGGCCGGGGCCAGCTATCTGGTCGTCGACACCGGAGTGTGGATCTTCGGCCGGGAGATCCTGCTGCCGGCCGGGCTCATCTCCTCGATCGACCTGGACCGCAGCACGATCTACCTGGCGTGCACGAAGAAGGACATCGAGGACGCCCCCGAGTTCGAGCGGGAGAAGCACATCGGGGACGACGACTACCACCGGATGCTCGCCGGCCACTACGGCGCTCCGCACACCTGACCGTTCCGGCGGGCGGACGCCGACGGGCGCGGGCGGGGGGCCCGCGCCGGGGGCGCGCCCGCCCCCCCGGGCGCCGCCGCCGGCCCCGAAGAAGCCGGGAGAAAAAAAAAAAAAAACACGCACCCAGA
>NZ_JBHWDV010000012.1:0-163984 GCF_042734445.1 Streptomyces sp. NPDC059649 | reverse complement strand
CAGTCCACACAACCGGCCCCGGAGGACCGTCACCGCACCCGACACCACCCAGCCCGCCGCAGGCGCAACGGCGAGACGCCCCGCGGCGGGACGGCAAGGTACGTACGGGGCGCCGCAAAGCGCGACGGCGAGAAACAACCGCGGCGCCGCAGACGGGTGCGTACGGCGCGCCGCAAAGCGCAACGGCGAGACGCCCCGCGGCGGGAAAGCCAGGTACGTGCGGCGCCGCAAGAACCGCGGCGCCGCAGACGGACACGTGGGGCGATATGGGACAATTGCCGCGGCGGGCGCCCAGGGCCGCTAGGTGAGGAGGAGACCATGGCACGTGCAGTGGGTATCGACCTCGGTACGACGAACTCGGTGGTCAGTGTGCTGGAGGGCGGCGAGCCCACGGTGATCACCAACGCCGAGGGGGCCCGCACGACCCCGTCGGTGGTGGGGTTCGCCAAGGGCGGCGAGGTGCTGGTCGGGGAGATCGCCAAGCGGCAGGCCGTGACCAACATCGAGCGGACCGCGCGGTCGGTCAAGCGCCACATGGGCGAGTCGGACTGGCGCTTCCCCGCCAGCGGCGACATCGACGGCAAGCGGTACACCGCCCAGGAGATCTCCGCGCGAGTGCTGCAGAAGCTCAAGCGCGACGCCGAGGACTACCTGGGCGAGGACGTGACGGACGCCGTCGTCACCGTTCCGGCCTATTTCAACGACTCGCAGCGCACCGCCACGAAGGAGGCCGGGGAGATCGCCGGCCTGCGGGTGCTGCGGATCGTCAACGAGCCGACCGCCGCGGCGCTGGCGTACGGCCTGGACAAGGAGAACGACCAGACCATCCTGGTCTTCGACCTCGGCGGCGGCACCTTCGACGTCTCGCTGCTGGAGATCGGTGAGGGCGTGGTCGAGGTCAAGGCCACCAACGGCGACACCCATCTGGGCGGCGACGACTGGGACCAGCGGATCGTCGACCATCTGGCCAAGCAGTTCAAGAACGCGTACGGCATCGACCTGTCGAACGACAAGATGGCCACCCAGCGGCTGCGGGAGGCCGCGGAGAAGGCGAAGATCGAGCTGTCGGCGGCCACCGAGACCACGATCAACCTGCCGTATCTGAGCGCCTCGGCCGAGGGCCCGCTGCACCTGGACGAGAAGCTCACCCGCTCGCAGTTCCAGCAGCTGACCGCGGACCTCCTGGAGCGCTGCAAGGCGCCGTTCCACAACGCGGTGAAGGACGCCGGGATCAAGCTCTCGGACATCAACCACGTGATCCTGGTCGGCGGTTCGACCCGAATGCCCGCGGTGACCGACCTGGTCAAGGAGCTCACCGGCAAGGACCCGCACAAGGGCGTGAACCCCGACGAGGTCGTGGCCGTGGGGGCGGCGCTGCAGGCCGGTGTCCTCAAGGGTGAGGTCAAGGACGTTCTGCTCCTCGACGTGACTCCGCTGTCCCTCGGCATCGAGACCAAGGGCGGCATCATGACCAAGCTCATCGAGCGGAACACCACGATCCCGACCAAGCGCTCGGAGATCTTCACCACCGCCGAGGACAACCAGCCCTCCGTGCAGATCCAGGTCTACCAGGGCGAGCGCGAGATCGCGGCGTACAACAAGAAGCTCGGGATGTTCCAGCTCACCGGCCTGCCGCCGGCCCCGCGTGGCGTCCCACAGATCGAGGTCTCCTTCGACATCGACGCCAACGGCATCATGCACGTGACCGCGAAGGACCTGGGCACGGGCAAGGAGCAGAAGATGACCGTCACCGGCGGCTCCTCGCTGCCGAAGGACGACATCGACCGGATGGTCCGCGAGGCCGAGGCCCATGCCGAGGAGGACCGCCGCAGGCGTGAGGCCGCCGAGACCCGCAACCAGGGCGAGCAGCTGGTCTACCAGACCGAGAGGTTCCTCAAGGACAACGAGGGCAAGGTCCCCGGTGACGTCAAGACGGAGGTCGAGACGGCCATCGGTGAGCTGAAGGAGAAGCTCAAGGGCGAGGACACTGCGGAGATCCGCACCGCCACCGAGAAGGTCGCGGCCGTCTCCCAGAAGCTCGGCCAGGCCATGTACGCCGACGCCCAGGCCGCGCAGGCCGCCGCGGGCGGCTCCGGGAGCGCCGGGGGCGACGCGGGTGAGCAGGGCCGGTCGGACGCCGCCGACGACGTCGTGGACGCCGAGATCGTCGACGACGACAAGCGGGAGGGAGGCGCGCCATGAACCGCCCGACCCGGCTTCGCGGCACCTCCCGGCCGCCGCTGGCCATAGTCGGCAGCGGCACGGACCGGGCGGACCGGCCGGAGCTCGGGCGGCGCGGGCCGGACGCCGGCCCGGGAAGCGGTCCCGGTTCCCCGCCGCCCCGGACCGAGCGGCCCGACCGGGACGGCGGCCCGCCGGCTGCCCGCACGTCCGAGGAGGCCGGCATGTCCGCGCAGGAGGCGGTGCTCCGCGCCGAACTGCGGCAGCGCACCGCCGAACTGCAGGAGCGCACGGCCGATCTGCAGCGCCTCAAGGCCGAGTACGACAACTACCGCAAGCGCGTGCACCGCGACCGGCTGGCGGTCGGCGAGATCGCCGTGGCCAACGTACTGGGCCGGCTGCTGCCCGTGCTCGACGCCGTCGAGGAGGCGGCCGGACAGGGCGAGGTCACGGGTGGCTTCGGGCGGGTCGCCCGGGCGCTGGTGGCCGAGCTGACCGCGCTGGGCCTGGCGTCCTTCGGCAGTGTGGGCGACGCCTTCGATCCGGTGATCCACGAGGCCGTCACCTTCACGGCCGTGCGGCATCCGGAGAACCCGGTGGGTGCCGTCTGTACGGCGGTGCTGCGGCCGGGCTACCGCGTCGGGGACCATCTGCTCCGTCCCGCGCAGGTGTCGGTCACGGGTGAGCCGCCCGCGGCTCCGGCCCGTCCGTCCTGGTGAGCGCGATCAGGGCGACGTCGTCGCTGAGCGTTCCGCCGACGTACCGCAACAGGTCGTCGCGGAGGTGTGCCACCACCGCTTCCGGCTCCCGCGAGGGGCAGGCGGCGATCCGGTCGGTCAGCCGGTAGAACGCGCCGCTCGCGTCCCGGGCCTCGATCACCCCGTCCGTGTAGAGCACGAGCAGATCGCCGGGTGCGAAGCGGAACCTCTCGACCCGGTAGTCGCTCGGCGAAGGGGCGCCGATCCCCAGGGGCAGCGCGGGCTCCGCGACCTCCAGGGCCCGGACCTTCCCCTCCCGCAGCAGCAGCGGCGGCGGGTGCCCGCAGTTCACCATCGTGAGGAACGGCTCGTCATGGTGGACGTCCAGCACCAGCGCGGTCACGAAGGACTCCGTCGGTTCGGGATCGCCGGCGGTGAGGTGCGCGGTGTTCCAGTACACGGAGTTCCCCAGGTGTGCCGCGAGGCCCGGCAGGGAGAGGTTGCGGTAGGCGGAGCCCTGGAAGGCTCCGATCAGCACGGCCGCCTCGCCGATGGCGGACAGTCCCTTGCCGCGGACATCGCCGACGACCAGCCGGGTGGCCCCCGGGGTGGGCACCATCGCGTACAGGTCGCCGCCGATCAGTGCCTCGGCTTCGGCGGCGAGATAGGTGGAGGCGACCCGCAGCGGGCCGATGCGTGCGGGCAGCGGCCGCATCAGGACCTGCTGCGCCGCGACGGCCACCGACTGCACCTGGCTGAGCCGCCGTTGGTGCCGGTCCTGGACGTACCGGAAGAGGGTGACGAGCACGGAGATGAGGAGCAGCGCGGCGATCTGGGCCTGGTGATTGGGGGTCGTCAGACCGCCGTGCAGCGCGGCGACCACGATCTGTGCCGTCACCGCGAGGGCGCCGATCGCGCCGGTGAGGCCGGGCCCGGCGAAGGAGGCGGTGATCGCGGGCGCGGCGACCAGGAACGGCCCGAGGTGGATGCTCGTCGGGGAGCTGATGTCCACCAGCGTCACGGCCACGATGATCGCCAGCGGGACGACCAGCAGGCCCGGGCTCCACCGCCGGAAGCCGGCGGGCCGGGCGGGGGCGTGCCGGAGGCGCATAACTCCTCTTTACACCCGTCCTGCCGTCCATGCCGGGCAACGGATGGACCCCGGGACCATGGGTCCCGGGGTCCTGGCCGACGCAGGCCGCGCCGGCCTCCGCAGGTCTGCCGTGACGTCTCAGACGTCGCTGGTCTGCACGGTGGCGAGACCGGCCAGCTGCCCGGTGGGCAGGGCGGGGACGAGCGACTGGGCGGTGCCGACGACGTCGCCGATGGCCACCGAACCACCGTGGCCGGCCACCTCGGCACCGGCGCTGGCGAGACCACCGGAAATGTTGTCCAGCTCGTTGTCGGCAATCTCGCAGGTCTCGACGATGTCACGCATGACGTGCCCTTCCTTCATTACTCTCAATTTTCCTGGCGAACACCGCACGGAATTCATGCACACCACATGCAAGAAAAATTCCGCACGGTCCTGCGGGCAGCAGTCCTCGCCGCCCGATAATCCGGGCCGCGGTGATCATCTCCCGCACCGGAAGGATGCAATCACGTCGATCAAGCGTCAGGCAACCTGCCGCCCGGTTTCCTTTCCGGATGTTCACGTTCGCCCTCACAACCCCGCTGAAGTGCAGCTTTGTCAGTCACCGGGTGACTAATCCAGCGAACCGCACACCCTCGGAAGCAACCACTCGGCAATTACGAAAAGCCGCCGCACCCAATGAAAAACCGTCGCACCCGCCCGCTACTGGACATATCTGCATTTACGCTTCGACGCGTGGCGCGGGTGCCGGGATGACCAGAGATGTCGGGATGTATGACCCGACGGCACCCGCAATTGGCCAGGCCGGACGAAATCGGCACCTTCAGGCGGTGGGCACCTTCCGGCGATCGGTACATTCAGGCGTCCGGCGCGATTACCGGACCTGGAAGCCCGGCAGCCCCTCGGGCTGCTCCTCCGTCACCGACACCGCGTCGACGACGGCCGCGGGCGGCCCCTGGTGCGCCCACTCCACCAGCCTGTCCACGCTCTCCGGGTCGCCCTCGAACACGGCCTCCACCGTCCCGTCCGGAGTGTTCCGCACCCAGCCGGCCACGCCCTGCGCCTCGGCCGTGCGCCGGCAGGTGTCGCGGAAGAACACCCCCTGCACGGTCCCGGAGACCACCACGCGCCTGCGGATCATCCGTCCTCACCTCTCGTCACGTCTGCTGTCCCGTCATGTATGCGCCGCGCCCCGGGTCATCCCGCAGTGCCACGCCCGGACGGCGTACGGGTGACCGTGTGCCCGGTGGCCGCCATCGCCCGGGCGAAGGCGATCGCGTCGTGCACGGCCGCGCCGCCCGGGTCGTTGTTGAAGTACGCGTACACATCGGCCCGGTCCGGCCAGGTGTCGGCGATCCGGCGCGCCCAGGTGGCGAGCGCCTGCCGGCCGTAGCGCGGCCAGGGTGCGGCGCGGCCCTCGTGGAACCGCACGTACCCCCAGTCGGCGGTCCGCCACAGCGGGGCCACCGGACGGGACCCCCGGTCCGCCCAGCACAGCGCCGCACCCCGGCGCTCCAGCACCGACCGGACCTCGTCGGTCCACCACGAGTCGTGCCGCGGCTCGACGGCCACCCGCGTGCCGGCCGGGAAGCAGCCGAGGCAGGCGTCCAGCAGCCCGGCGTCCCGCCGCAGCGTGGGCGGCAGCTGGAGCAGTACGGGCCCGAGCCGCGGCCCCAGCGCGGCGGCCCGTGTCATCAGCCGGTCCACCGGCTCCTCGGGGGTGCGCAGCCGTTTGATGTGCGTCAGATAGCGGCTCGCCTTGACGGCCATCACGAAGCCGTCCGGCGTCCGGTGCCGCCAGTCGGCGAAGGTCTTCTCCTCGGGCAGCCGGTAGAAGGCCGCATTGCTCTCGACGGTCGCGAACCCCCGCGCGTACTCCTCCAGCCACAGCCGCTGCGGCCGGTCCGGCGGGTAGAGGACACCGCGCCAGTCCTTGTACTGCCATCCGGAGGTTCCGAGCAGGACGGTCATGTCCGGATGCCTGCCCGCTGGTGCGCGCGGCCTATCAGCGCTCCTCCCGGTGCTCCTCCCGGCGCTCCCAGCGGTGCTCCCCTCAGCGCTCCTCCCAGGGGCCCCTCGGTGCCCCGCCGGCCGCACGCCCCCGTCCGCGCCGGGACGCCCTTGCGGAGGGCGGTGGTGACGGTCAGTGTGGGGCCCGTGACTTCCTTCGTCCTGCCCCACGCCCTGCACGGCCGGGGACCGCACAAGGTCATCGCCGTCCACGGGTGGTTCGCCGACCGGTCCGCCTTCGCGCCCCTCCTTCCCGATCTGGACCGCGCCGCCTTCCAGTACGCGCTGGTCGATCTCCGTGGCTACGGCGAGGCGCAGGACGCGGCCGGCGCGTACACCACGACGGAGGGCGCGGCCGATGTGCTGGCGCTCGCGGACCGGCTGGGCTGGGACCGGTTCTCGGTGATCGGCCACTCGATGGGCGGCAGCGTCGTCCAGCGGGTGCTGGCCGCGGCCCCGGAGCGGGTGCGGCGGCTGGTCGGCATCTCGCCGGTGCCCGCCTCCGGGTTTCCGCTGCCGCCGGACCAGTGGGCACTGTTCTCCTCGGCGGCGCACGCCCCGGACAGCCGGCGGGCCATCATCGACCTCACCTCCGGCGGCCGGCGCCCCGACGCCTGGCTGGACCGGATGGTGCGGCGGTCGCTGGAGCGCAGCAACCCGACGGCGTTCCGTACCTGGCTGGAGTCCTGGGCCGGTGAGGGCTTCGCCGACGCCGTCGACGGTTCGCCGGTGCCGGCGCTGGCGGTGACCGGCTCCCTGGACCCCGCGCTCACCTCCGAACTCACCCGCCGGACATGGCTGCGGTGGTACGCCAACAGCCAGTTGATCGAGCTGTCGGCGGCCGGGCACTACCCGATGGACGAGACGCCGCTGGAGCTGATCCGCGCCGTCGAGGACTTCCTGCGCGCGGACGGCGACGGGAACGGCCACGGGGGCGGGGGCGGCGACCGGGGCCGCGGTGACGGGGCCTGTGGCGGGCCGGAGGCCGGATGATCCCTCCGGCGGCCGACGCTCCCCGGACACCCGACGTCTTCGACCCCCGCGGCTATGCGCAGGGGCTGCCGCACACCGCCTACCGGCTGCTCCGCGACCGGCATCCGGTGGCCTGGCAGGAGGAGCACGAGGTCCTCGGCTGGCCCGCCGGGCCCGGGTTCTGGGCGGTCACCCGGCATGCCGACGTCGTCCGGGTCCTGAAGGACGCCCGCACCTTCTCCTCGTACCTGGGCGCCACCCAGATCCGCGATCCGGACCCCGCCGACCTGCCGTTCATCCGCCGTATGATGCTCAATCAGGATCCTCCGGGGCACGGGCGGTTGCGCCGGCTGGTCAGCCGGGCCTTCACCCGCGGCCGGATCGACCGCTTCAGGACGGCGGTCCGCGACCGGGCCCGCGGGCTGCTGACCGCGGCAGTCGACACCGCGCGCACCGGTAGCGGTGTGGTCGACCTGGTCACCACCGTCACGGACGACTACGCGCTGCTCAACCTCGCCGACGTGCTCGGCGTACCGCCCGGGGAACGCGGGCTGCTGCTGGACTGGACACGGCGCGTCATCGGCTACCAGGATCCGGACGAATCGGGTCCGCCGGCGTCCGGCCCGGACGGCCGTCCGGCCGACCCGCGCTCACCGGCCATGCTGCAGGACATGTTCGCGTTCGCGCGGGAGCTGGCCGCCCACAAGCGCCGGCACCCCGGCGACGATGTGCTGACGGTCCTCGCCACGGACCGCATACTGGCCACGTCCGAGCTGGAGATGTTCTTCTTCCTGCTGACGATCGCGGGGAACGACACGGTACGCAGCGCGGCGCCCGGCGGTCTGCTGGCACTGGCCCGGCACCCCGACGCCTACCGCGCACTGCGCACCGGTGCCGTGCCGACCGACTCGTGCGTGGAGGAACTGCTGCGCTGGCACCCACCGGTGCTCAGCTTCCGCCGTACCGCGGCGTGCGACACGGAACTGGCCGGCCGTCCGATCCGCGCCGGTGACAAGGTGGTCGTCCTCCACGGCTCGGCCAACTACGACGAGCGGGTGTTCACCGCCCCGCACCGGCTGGACCTCGCCCGCACCCCCAACCCCCATGTCTCCTTCGGCGACGGTCCGCACGTCTGCCTGGGCGCCCATCTCGCCCGGCTGCAGCTGCGGGTGCTCTACGAGGAGACCCGCCGTCTGCTACCCACCCTTGAACTGGCCGCCCCGCCACGGTATTTGGTGTCGAACTTCATCCACGGCCTCAAGTCGCTGCCGCTGCGGGTCATCCCGTCCGACGGGGGCCGACCGCCGGGCTGAGCGCGGCCAGTTCGGGCAGTCTGGCGGCGGTCGCCGCGTCGGAGGGCAGACAGGAGACGAGGGTGACGCCCGGCGCGTCCACGGCCGCGAGCTTGACGTAGTCGAAGGTCAGCCGGCCCAGCGACGGATGGTCGAACTCCCGGCGGGCCGGCCGGAAGTCCGCGACGTCATGGGTGGCCCACCAGGTCCTGAACTCCTCGCTGTGCTCGCACAGTTCGCCGGTCAGCCGGCAAAAGTCCGGGTCGTCGGGGTGGCGGTCGGCGCTGGCGCGGTACTGCTCCAGCAGGGCCCGGGCCTGTCCGTCCCAGTCGGCCAGCAGCGTACGGATCCGGGGCCGGGTGAACACCAGGCGCATCAGGTTGCGGTCCGCGGGGTCCCAGTGGGCCGGGTCGCCGATGAGACCGGCCTCGGCGCGGTTCCAGGCCAGCAGGTCCCAGTTGGGGGCGAGCAGATACGCGGGGTGCGGGTCGAGCGCATCGACCAGGCGCTGTAGTTCCGGCCCGCCGGGGTGGTCGCCGGCCGGTGCGGGCAGCGGCTGCCCGGCCAGGGCGAACAGGTGGCGGGTCTCGGCGGGGGACAACCGCAGGGCCCGGGCCAGGCTGTGCAGCACCTGGCGGCTCACGCTGATGTCCCTGGCCTGTTCGAGCCAGGTGTACCAGGTGACGCTGACACCCGAGAGGACGGCGACCTCCTCGCGGCGCAGTCCGGGCGTACGGCGGCGGGGCCCGGCCGGGAGTCCGGCGTCGCCGGGTGGGACCCGTTCGCGTCGTGAGCGGAGGAACTCCGCCAGTACCCGGCGCCGTTCCCGGTCGGCCATCGGATCCTCTCCCCCGCGCACCGTGCCGTGCGCCCAGCGCTTCCCCGTACCGCGGAGCCGGGCGGCGAAGCCTTGAGGCGGTCGTTCCGCCGACACCGGTACCGCTGCCACCAGGATAATTCGCCTCTGTATGGCTTCCGCGGCCCGGGCCAGGGTCGGGCCATGACGTCTCTGAGGCCGCCGGCCGATCCGGCACCGTCCACATCCACCACCGCCCCGCACGCCGCGGCGGCTTCCCCGCCCGCTCCGTGGCGGGCCCTGTCCGTCGTCCTCACCGGCGTCTTCATGGCCGTGCTCGACACCTTCATCGTGCTGGTGGCGGCGCCCGCCCTGCAGGACGATCTGCGCGCCTCGGACGCCGATGTGCAGCTGATCCTGGCGGGCTATCAACTCACCTACGCCGTCGCGCTGATCACCGGTGCCCGGCTCGGTGACAGGTTCGGCCGCAAGCGCTGTTTCCTCCTCGGGACGGGCGTCTTCACCCTCGCGTCGGTGGGCTGCGCGGCCGCGCCCGGGGCCGGCGGTCTGATCGCGGCCCGGCTCGTCCAGGGGCTCGCTGCCGCGGTGATGTTCCCGCAGGTCTTCTCGATGATCCAGGTGCTGCTGCCGCCCGGGCGGCGGGCGCGGGCCTTCGGTGTGCTGGGGGCGGTGATCGGCACGGCGGGGGTGGCCGGCCAGCTGCTGGGCGGCGTGCTGCTCTCCGCCGACCTGTTCGGCGCGTCCTGGCGGCCGATCTTCTGGGTCAACGTTCCGGTCGGCCTGGTGACGCTGGCCCTCGCGGCGGTCTTCCTGCCCGAGTCGCGGGCCCCGGAGGGCCGCCGGGTGGACCTGGCGGGCGTGGCGGTGCTGACCGTGGCGCTGTTCCTCCTCGTCGTGCCCGTGGTGGAGGGCCGGGAGGCCGGCTGGCCCGCATGGGCGTGGGTCAGCCTGGCCGCGGGGGTGCTCGCCCTGCTCGCCTTCGGTGCCGTGGAACGCCGGGTCGAGGCCCGCGGCCGGTCGCCGCTCGTACGGCCGGGGCTGCTGCGCGAGCGGGCCTTCGCGGTCGGGATGGTGCTGGTGCTCCTGGCGTACTCGGGCATCAACTCCTTCTTCCTGGTGCTGTCCCTGACCGTGCAGGACGGGCTGGGGCTGGACGCCCTGGGCGCCGGGGTGTTCTATCTGCCGTTCGCCGCGGGGTTCTTCACCGGGAGCCTGGTGGCGGGGCGCCTGGCCCGGTACGGGAAGCGGCTGCTGCAGGCCGGTGCGCTGGTCCTCGGGCTCGGCCATGCGGTGTCGCTCGGTGTCGTCGTCCTCGCCGGCCGGACGCTGACGGCCCCGTCGCTGGCGCTGCCGCTGCTCGTCGTGGGCCTGGGGAACGGCGTGCTGGTCACGCCGCTGCTGAACACCGTGCTCGCCCGGATCCGGCCGGCGGAGATCGGGATGGCCTCCGGGGTGCTCTCCACCGGCCAGCAGATCGGCGGCTCGGCCGGGGTCGCGCTGGTCGGCGTCCTGTTCTACGGGACGCTGGGCCACGCCGCACACCACGACGTGGGCGCCTACGGGCACGCCCTGACGGCGGCGCTGCTCTTCGACCTCGCGCTGGCCGTCGCCCTCTCGGTGCTCCTGCGGTTCCTGCCGGACCCGGCGCCGGCCGACCGGTGAGCGCGGGCCCGGCCGGCGGTGTCGCGGGTCAGTGCGTGGCGAGGCGGGCGGACACGCAGGGGTCCTCGTTGCGGTAGCCGAGGCGGGTGTAGAGCCGGTCGGCGGGCGCGTTGTCGGCGAGCTGCCACAGCGTGCAGAGGCCGTGCCGGCGCACCGCGTACCGGGTCAGCCAGGCGGTCAGTGCCGCGCCGAGGCCCTGGCCGCGCTGTGCGGCGTCGGTGGCGACGGAGGCCATGAGCGGGGCGCCGGTGTCCCGGAGGCTGCTCATGGCGCCGCAGGCCACGAGGTTCCCGTCGGCGTCGCGGATGCCCGCCCAGAGGCTGACGGTGGCGGAGCCGGGCCCGGTGGAGTGGGCCGGGCTGTGCACGCCGAGGAAGGCGAGCAGTTCGTCGTGGTGGGTGTCGTCGAGCGCGACCACCCGCTCCTCCCCGCGCTGGACGGGCGGCTCCTCCAGGGTCCAGCGGAAGACCCACTCGACGACGTCGGTCACCGGGAGGTGGCGGCCGACCAGGGCGTCCGTGCCGCGCGGGCCGGTGAACTCCCGCACCCGGTCGGGCAGGCCCAGCGCGGCGCGCAGCACGAGTCCGGCCGCGGCCTCCGGTCCGCCGACGCTCCACACGTGTCCGCGGGTGTCGTCGAGCCAGGCCACGGCGCCGTCGCCGGACCAGCCGGGCCGGCCGTCCGGTCGCTGCCGCGCGGCGCCGAAGCGGAGCAGGGCGGAGCCGGTTCGGCGCTCCAGGCCCTGGTCGAACAGATCGGTGGCCCGGGGGACGAGGGTCGTTGCCAGCATCGCTCTCAGGGGGACGTACGGACACGGGAGGGCGACGGCGCCGGAACCCGCGCCGGGGCGCGTTCGGAACCGTCCGTGAGGGGTGGGGGGGAGCCCGGCGGCGGCAGCGCACGGGGCGGGCCCGGCCGGCCGGACGGCCCACTGTTGCACACCGCCCCGGGCCGGACGCAAATCCACCTCCGCGCGGGGCCGCGGCCGGTCAGCGCAGGGTCAGTTCCGCCCAGATGATCTTGCCTTCGGGGGTGTAACGGGTGCCCCAGCGCCCGGCCATCCGGGCGACGAGGAACAGCCCGCGGCCGCCCTCGTCCTCGCCCGCGGCGAACCGGAGATGCGGGGCGGTGCTGCTGGTGTCGGAGACCTCGCAGATCAGCGTGCGGTCGTACAGCAGGCGGACGCAGATCGGGCCGGAGGCGTAGACGATGGCGTTGGTGACCAGCTCGCTGAGGATGAGCTCGGTGGTGAAGACCTCCTCCTCCAGACCCCACTCCAGGAGCTGCCGGGTGAGGTTCGCCCGGGCCTCGGCGACGGCCGCGGGGTCGGAGGGGACCTCCCACTCGGCGATGCGGTCGGGCGGCAGCAGCCGGGTGCGCGCCACGAGGAGGGCGATGTCGTCGCGCTGGCGGTCGGGGAGCAGGGCGCCGAGCACCGCCTCGCAGGTCTCCTGCGGTGTCCGGTCGCCGTGCGCCAGCGCCGTGGCGAGCTGGTGCATGCCGGTGTCGATGTCGTGGTTGCGGTCCTCCACCAGGCCGTCGGTGTAGAGCACCAGGTTGCTGCCCGCGGGCAGCTGCAGTTCCACCGACTCGAAGGGCAGTCCGCCGACGCCGAGCGGCGGGCTGGCCGGCAGGTCCGGGTACTCGACGGTGCCGTCCGGGTGGACGAGGGCCGGCGGGAGGTGGCCGGCGCGGGCCAGTGTGCAGCGGCCGGAGGACGGGTCGTAGATGGCGTAGAGGCAGGTGGCGCCGGCGACGGTGGCGTCGTCGTTCGCCGCGGTGGCCTCGTCGTCGATGCGGTTGACCAGTTCGTCCAGGAAGCCGAGGAGCTCGTCGGGCGGCAGGTCGAGGGTGGAGAAGTTCTGCACCGCGGTACGCAGCCGGCCCATGGTCGCCGCGGCGTGCAGCCCGTGGCCGACGACGTCCCCGACGACCAGCGCGACCCGGGCGCCGGGCAGCGGGATGACGTCGAACCAGTCGCCGCCCACCCCGGTCTGTGCGGGCAGGTAGCGGTGGGCGAGGTCGAGGGCGCTCTGTTCGGGCAGACCGCGCGGCAGCAGGCTCTCCTGCAGGGTGACGGCCATGGCGTGCTCGCGGGTGAAGCGGCGGGCGTTGTCGATGCACACGGCGGCCCGGGCCGCCATCTCCTCGGCCAGCGACAGCTCCCCTTCCTCGAAGGGCCGCTCCCGGGAGCGCCAGAAGTTGACGATGCCCATCCGGACACCGCGGGCCTGGAGCGGAACGGTGATCAGGGATTCGCAGCCGTGGCTCGCGACCAGTTCCAGCCGCCCCGGGTCGTCGGGGTACCACTGGCCGGCGGACCGCACATCGGGCACGAGCACGGACCGGCCGCTGACGAACCCGGTGGCCATCGGGGTGAACGAGACGTAGGTGTGCACCTCGCCCGGCCGGTAGAGGGGGTGGTCGTCGCGGATCCCGGAGACCGCCACCCGGCGCAGCTCCGGCGCCTCGCGGTACGAGCCCACCGGTGGCTCCCCGCCGCTCAGCACGGGTTCGGCCAGGTCGACGGTGGCGTAGTCGGCGAACCACCGCACGGCGACCTGGGTCAGCTCCTCGGCGGTGCGCCGTACGTCGAGGGTGGTGCCGATGGCCACGCTGGCCTCGTACAGCAACCGCAGCCGGCTCTGGGTGACCTCGGCCTTCCCGGCGAGGGCGAGCAGGTCGGTGGAGTCCCGCAGCGTGGCGACGCTGCCGGGCGGGCCGCCCTGGCGGTCGGTGGACCGGATGTTCAGCGCGAGCAGCCGGTCGTTGACCGGCAGTACCTCGTCGGAGGTGGCCTGCCCTGACGTCAGCAGCTCGGTGAGCCGGGAATCGAGGCCGAGGTCGGTGAAGGACCGCCCCTCGGCGTCCGCGGGCAGGCCCAGCAGCTTCCGGGCCTCGTCGTTCGCCAGCAGGACCTGCCCGTCCGCGTCGAGGATCAGCACCCCCTCCCGCACGGCGTGCAGCACCGCGTCGTGGTGCTCGTACATCCGGGTCATCTCGGACGGGCCGAGGCCCCTGGTCTGGCGCCGCAGCCGGCGGCTGACCAGTGCGGTGCCGGCCGTGGTGAGGGCGAGCGCGGCACCGCCCGCCCCGAGGACGACCGGCAGCTGCCGGTCGACGGCGCTGCTGACCCGGCTCACCCGCATACCGGAGCTCACCAGGGCCACCACATGGCCCTTGGCGTCCCGCACCGGGACCGTCGCCTGCACCTCGTGGCCGAGCGGCCCGTAGACGCTCTCGATGGTGGTGCGGCCGGCCAGGGACGGCTTGATGGTGCCGACGAACTTCTTGCCGATCCGGTTGGGGATCGGGTGGGTGTAGCGGATCCCGTTGCGGTCCATGACGACGATGAAGTCCACGCCGCCGCGCTTGCGGGCGTCCTCGGTCAGCGGCTGGAGCACCACGCTCGCGCCCGGATGGCCCTTCTTCAGCACGGTGGGCAGGCCGGGGGCGTGCGCGAAGGACTCGGCGGAGGCGAGCGAACGGTCCCGGGCGCCCTGGAACCGGTCGCTCCGCGCCTGCACCAGCAGTGTGATCACCGCGGCCACGACGAGCAGCAGCACGATCAGCACCTGCAGGAGGAACATCTGCCCGGCGACGCTGTGGACGTCCACCAGGCCGCGCAGGCGCTGGGTCAGCGGCTTCGGCGGGCCGCCGTCCCGCGCCCGCCGGCCGTTGCCGCCCGGGTTCCGACCGGTGCGCCTGCGCCCCGGAGCGAACCACGGAAAGCGGCCGGAAAAACGGGCCATGCTCCATATGTACCTCGCGCAGCGAGGTGGCCGGTACGCACCACGCTGAGGTATCGCATGACTGTACGGCGGTGACCCGGTCCGAGCGGGGGCGTTCCGGGCGCCCGGCTGCCGGTCTCAGCCCGCCAGCTGCCCCAGGAGTGCCCAGGTACGGCGCCGGTCGGCGTCCCCGGCGATCTCCGTCGCGGAGAAGATCACCTCCGTCGCCCCGGCGTCCCGGTAGCGCCGCACCTCCGCGGCGACCGTCCGCTCGTCGCCGATCACGGCCACGTCGGCCGCCCGCTTGCCGCCGGAGAGCTCGATGACCCGGGCGTAGGACGGGATCTGCTCGTAGAAGGCGAGCTGCTCGGTGAACGTCCGGCGCACCGCGTCGGCGTCGTCGGTGACCAGGCCGGGCACCAGCGCCACGATCCGGGGCGCGGGCCGGCCGGCGGCCTCGGCCGCCGCGGTGACGGCCGGGACGATGTGCTCGGCCAGTGCGCGGGGGCCGGCGAGGTAGGGCAGGATGCCGTCGGCCAGCTCACCGCTGACCCGCAGGGCCTGCGGGCCCATCGCGGCCACGAGCAGCGGCACGCCCGCGTCGGCGCCCGGCACCCGCGCGGGGATCGGGGTGGTGGCGGTCAGCAGCTCGCCGTGGAAGTCGGCGGTGCCGGTCCCGGTCAGCTGGCGCAGCGCGGTGAGGAATTCCCGCAGCCGGGCGACCGGCCGCTCGAAGGGGAGGCCGAAGCCGGACTCGGTGAGGAGTTTGGTACCGAGGGCGAGTCCGAGGTGGTAGCGGCCGTGTGTGGCCGCCTGGGCGGTCAGTGCCTGGCCGGAGACCACCAGCGGGTGCCGTCCGAAGACGGGGATCGCGGAGGTGCCCACCTGGAGCCCCGGGACCTCGCGCCCGACGATCGCCGCGAGCTGGGGCGAGTCCGCCCCGAAGGTCTGGCCGAACCAGGCGGACCTCAGCCCCGCGTCCGCCGCCTCCGTGGCGAGCCGCACGGTGGCGTCGATCTGGTTGTCGGGGTCGGTCGCGTTGAGTGCTACTCCCACGGTCATGTCAGCTGGGAACAGGGCGAGTTGGGCGGGCATTCCGTCCCGTGTGTGGCAGTTCCTTGTCGGCTGTGTCAACTCCTTCTTCGTCCGAGTGGTCGGGGGCTGTGGGAGGGGGCTGTGGGCAGGGGGCTCAGGCGGCGGTGGTCGAGCCGGGCGGGCCCGTGCCCGGACCGGCGGGGTCGCGGTGGATCGGGGTTCCGGAGCCGGTCAGCGGCCGGCCCGTACCGCCGCGCCGGGCCGCGACGATCTCGGCGGCGATGGACAGCGCGGTCTCCTCGGGCGTACGGGCGCCGAGGTCGAGACCGATCGGTGAGTGCAGCCGGGCCCGCTCGCGGTCGGTGAGGCCGGCCTCGCGGAGTCTTCGGTCGCGGTCGTCGTGGGTACGGCGGGACCCCATCGCGCCGACGAAGGCGACCGGCAGCCGGAGCGCCACCTCCAGCAGGGGGATGTCGAACTTGGCGTCGTGGGTCAGTACGCACAGGGCCGTCCGACTGTCGGTCGTGGTGCGCCGGAGGTAGCGGTGCGGCCAGTCGACCACGATCTCGTCGGCCTCGGGGAAGCGGGCCCGGGTGGCGAAGACGGGGCGGGCGTCGCAGACGGTGACGTGGTAGCCGAGGAACTTGCCGGTACGCACCAGGGCCGCGGCGAAGTCCACCGCGCCGAAGACGATCATGCGGGGCGGTGGCACGTTCGCCTCGACGAACAGCGTCAGCTCGGCCTCGCAGCGGGTGCCGCCCGCCGAGACGTCGAAGCTGCCGGTGCGGCCCGCGTCCAGCAGGGCGCGGGACTCGCCCAGCGCCGTCCGGTCCAGGTCCGCGCCGCCGCCGAGACCGCCCTCGTGAGAGCCGTCGGGGTGGACGAGCAGCGCCCGGCCGAGGAGGTCGGCCGGGCCCCGGACCACCCGGGCCAGGGCCGCCGCCTCGCCCCGGGCGGCGGCCGCCAGCGCCACGGCGAACACCGGCCGGTCCGGGGCGTCGGCGGTCACCGGCGTGACCAGGACGTCGATCGTTCCGCCGCAGGTCAGGCCGACCGCGAAGGCGTCCTCGGCGCTGTATCCGAAGCGCTCACGGACGGTCCTGCCGTCCTGCAGCGCCTGGGCGCACAGGTCGTAGACGGCCGCCTCCACGCACCCGCCGGAGACCGAACCGATGGCCGTGCCCCGGCTGTCGACGGCGAGGGCGGCGCCGGGGCTGCGCGGGGCGCTGCCGCCGACGCCCACGACCGTGGCGACGGCGAACTCCCGGCCCTCCTGGGTCCACCGGTTCAGTTCATCGGCGATGTCCAGCATCCCGCTCTCCCACGCTTCCTCGTCCGGTCCCCGCCTGCAGGACCCGGTCCGGCCGGATCGGCAGGTGCCGGTGCCGTTCACCGGTCGCGTGCCAGACCGCGTTGGCGACGGCCGCCGCGGCGCCGACGATGCCGATCTCGCCGATGCCCTTGATGCCCACCGGGTCGTCCGGGTCCGGGTCGTCCACCCAGTCCGCCTCGACGAGCGGTACGTCGGCGTGCGTGGCGACGTGGTAGCCGGCGAGGTCGGCGCCGACGTGGCCGCCCGAGACGCGGTCCCGGACCGCCTCCTCGTGCAGGGCCATGGAGATGCCCCAGATCATGCCACCGACGAACTGGTTGCGCGCGGTGAGGGGATTGACGATCCGGCCCGCCGCGAAGACGCCGAGCATCCGCCGGACCCGCACCTCGCCGGTGGTGACGTCCACGGCGACCTCGGCGAACTGTGCGCCGAAGGAGTGCCGTTCCTTCTGCGCGAGGGCACCGATCGCCGCGGTGGTGTCCGACCGTACGGTCAGGCCCTCCGGCGGGATGTCGGCGCTCAGTGCGAGCCGCTCGCGCAGCTCCCCCGCCGCGGCCATCACCGCCCAGGACCAGGAGCGGGTGCCCATCGAGCCGCCCGCGATCATCGCCGGGCCGAAGTCGCTGTCCCCGATCCGCACCCGGACGCGGTCCGGCGTCACCTCCAGCGCGTCGGCGGCGACCAGGGTGAGCGCGGTGCGCGCCCCGGTGCCGATGTCCGCCGCGGCGATCCGCACGGTGAAGGTGCCGTCCGCCTCGGCCGTCAGGACCGCCGTGGAGGGGGCGGCTCCCGCGCCGAAGGAGGCCGCGGCCGTGCCGGTGCCGAGCAGCCAGCGGCCGTCACGGCGGATTCCCGGACGCGGGTCCCGGTCGGCCCAGCCGAACCGGCGGGCGCCCTCCTCGAAGCAGGCGCGCAGATTACGGCTGCTGAACGGCAGTCCGGAGACCGGGCCCTTCTCGGGTTCATTGCGCAGGCGCAGCTCGATCGGGTCGATCCCGCACTTCTCGGCGAGCTCGTCGAGCGCCGCCTCCAGCGCGAACGACCCCGGCGCCTCACCCGGTGCGCGCATGAACGTCGGCGTCGGCACATCGAGCCGCACGACCGTGTTGGCGGTGTGGTGGGCGTCCGCGTCGTACATCACCCGGGCCACCCCGGCGCTCGCCTCGATGAATTCGTGCACGGTCGAGGTCATGCTCAGCGCGCGGTGCTCCAGCGCGCGCAGTCGTCCGTCCGCGTCGGCGCCGAGCCTGATCCGCTGGCTGGTGGGGCTGCGGTATCCGGCGAGCGAGAACATCTGACGGCGCGTCAGGACGACGCGGACCGGGCGCTGGAGGACGGTGGCGGCCATCACGGCGGACACCTGGTGGGCGCGCACACCCTTGCTGCCGAAGCCGCCGCCGACGTGCTCGGACCGCACCCGCACCGCGGACGGGTCGAGCGAGAACAGCTTCGCGAGCTCGCCCACGACCCAGGTGGCGCCCTGGTTGGAGTCGACGAGCTCCAGCCGGCCGCCGTCCCAGCGGGCCGTCGCCGCATGGGGCTCCATGGGGTTGTGGTGCTCTTCCGGGGTGGTGTACTCGGCGTCCAGGACGACGGCGGACGCGGTGAGTTCGGCCTCCAGGTCGCCCTTCTCCGTCACCGCCGGCATATGGCCGTCCAGCGGGTAGGCGTCCGGGTGCCCGCCGGCGAAGGCGATGTCGTGCGGCTCCTGGTCGTACTGCACCACCAGCGCTTCGGCGGCTTCCCTGGCCTGCTCGGACGTCTCGGCGACGACCAGCGCCACCGGCCAGCCCAGGCTCGGCACCCGGTCGTGCTGGAACACCGCGCAGGTGGGGTCCGGCACGCCCAGCATGCCGACGTAGTCGGTGTCCACGCGCGGGGCGTTGCCGTGGTGCAGCACGGCGAGCACACCGGGCATCGCCAGGACGGGCGCGGACTCCACGGAGCGGATCCGGCCGCGGGCGATGGTGGACAGCACCAGCCAGCCGTGGGCGAGTTCGGCGAACGGGATCTCGCCGGCGTAGCGCGCCGCGCCGGTGACCTTGGCCAGGCCCTCCACGCGGGTGTGCGCGGTGCCGACGGCTCCCCGCGCCGCGGTGGTCTCCGTCGTCGTCGTGGTCATCGCGCGGCCTCCTCGGCGAGCTCGGTCAGCACGGCGACGACGAGATTGCGCATCAGCGTCACCTTGTATCCGTTGTGGGGCAGCACCTCGGCGGCTGCGAGTTCGGCGTCCGCGGCGGCGGCGAACGCCTCGGCGCCGGCCGGTCCCCCGGTCAGCGCCCGCTCGGCCGCCAGGGCCCGCCAGGGCCGCGACGCCACCGCCCCGAAGGCGAGGCGGACATCGCGCACGACTCCGTCCCGGACGTCGAGGGCGGCGGCGACCGAGCCGATCGCGAAGGCGTACGACGCGCGTTCCCGCACCTTGCGGTAGCGCGAAGCGGCGGCGACCGGCAGCGGCGGCAGGGTGACGCCGGTGATCAGCGCGCCGGCCGGCAGTGCGGTCTCCCGGTGCGGGGTGTCCCCCACGGGCAGATAGAACTCCGCCAGCGGCAACTCCCCCGGCCCGTCCGCCGATTCGTAGTGGACGACGGCGTCGAAGGCGGCCAGCGCCACCGCCATGTCCGAGGGGTGGACGGCGACGCAGTGCGAGGAAGCACCGAGGACCGCGTGGTTGTGGTGCTCGCCCTCGATGGCGGAGCAACCACTGCCGGGCACCCGCTTGTTGCACGGCCGGGCGAGGTCCGTGAAGTACCCGCAGCGCGTCCGTTGCAGCAGGTTCCCGCCGACCGTCGCCATGTTGCGCAACTGGCCCGAGGCACCGGCGAGCACCGCCTGCGCCAACGCCGGATAGCGCCGCCGCACGTCGGGGTGGGCGGCCAGATCGCTGTTGGTCACCGTGGCCCCGATCCGCAGCCCGACCCCCTCGGTGAACTCGATCTCGCCCAGCGGGAGTTCCCGTACGTCGACGAGCAGTCCGGGCCGCTCGACCCCGGCCTTCATCAGGTCGACGAGATTGGTGCCACCGCCGAGAAAGCGCGCCTCGGGATCGGCCCCGAGCAGCGCGACCGCGCCGGGAACATCGAACACCCGCTGATAACCGAACTCCCTCATGCCGTCATCTCCCCGCCCGCCGCGCCCATTGCGCGCCCCTGCGTTTCGTTCTCTTGGGTCTCGATGTCCCGGGTCTCGACCCCCGGGGTCTCGGTCCCCTGGGGATCGGTCCCCTGCGCCGGTCCGGCCTCGTGCGCGGCTGCCGCCCGTGCGACGGCCTGGACGATCGACACATACGCCCCGCAGCGGCACAGGTTGCCGCTCATCCGCTCCCGGATCTCCTCGGGCGTCAGGGCCGGAACCCCAGCCTCCGGCCGTACATCGGCACTCGCCGCGCTCGGCCAGCCGGCCGCGTGTTCCTCGATCACCGCGATGGCGGAACATATCTGCCCCGGTGTGCAGTACCCGCACTGATAGCCGTCGAGGTCGAGAAAGGCCTGCTGCACCGGATGGAGCGTCTCACCGTCCGCCACGCCCTCGATGGTGGTGATCTCCCGCCCCTCGGCGGCCACCGCGAGTTGAAGGCAGGAGACGGCTCTGCGCCCGTCGATCAGCACCGTACAAGCACCGCATTGACCCTGGTCACAGCCCTTCTTGGTGCCCGTGAGATCGAGCCGCTCGCGCAGCGCGTCGAGCAGCGTGGTGCGGTGGTCGACGGGCAGCGCATGCTTCTCGCCGTTGATGTTCAAAGTGATGGCACTGGACGTCGATAGGGCCATGATCAGCCTTCTTTCGCGGGTGGCTTTCACGTATGCGAGGCGCGAAACAGGAGGGAGGGACGGGGGAAGACAGGAAGGTCAGGAAGGTCAGGAAGGGACGGAAGGGCAGGAAGGGCTAGGAACTCAGGGCAGGGCAGGGCAGGGCAGGGCACGGCGTGGCAGGGCAGGTTGTAGGTCGCGGGTCCGACGTTCCGTTCCGGCGAACGCCGAGGGCACCTTCAGGAGGGGCACCTCCAGGTAGGGCACCTTCACGAAAGGCACTTCAGGCGGGGCACTGCATACAGGTGCGTCGGTACGTCGGCAGTGCGTCGGTACGTCAGTGCATCAGTGCATCAGTACGTCAGGGAAGACATCGGGTGCGGTGCAAGTGAGGTCAGTACGTGTGGTGAGCACGGCAACGTAGCGAACGTAGCGAAACGTGATGAAGAGGCGACGAGGTGAACGCGTAGCAAGTATCAGAGAAGTGCGGAAGGGCAACGTGGCAACTACAGAGGCTCGGGCAATCCCACGGGACCACAGGACCCGCAGGTGAGAAGTCGGTTGCGGCCGACCACCGACTGTCCCCACCACCCGCCTCTGCCGCTATGGTGGAGCTAACCGGACAGCTATCCGATTACCTGGAATCTACCGGACACCTGTCCGGTTAGCAAGACTGATCCGACGGTCATTTCTGGCAGTTGTTTCCGGCAGTGATTTCCGGAGGAGGACGAGTGCGGGAGAAGAAGGACGCCACACTGCGCTCGGACGCGCAACGGAACCGCGAGCGCATCCTGGAAGTCGCCCTGGAGGAGCTGACGCGCGCGGCCGACGCCCCGCTGAGCGCGATCGCGAAGAAGGCCGGCGTCGGACAGGCGACGTTCTACCGCAACTTCCCCAACCGCGAGTCGCTCGTCCTCGAGGTCTACCGCTACGAGGTCCAACAGGTCGCCGACACCGCGGCCCAGCTGCTCGAAACCCGCTCCCCCGACCAGGCCCTGCGGGAGTGGATGGACCGCCTCGCCCAGTACGCCATGGCCAAGGCCGGTCTGGCCGATGCGCTCCGCAAGGCGACCGCGCACGGCAGCCTGGCCGCCTCCGGACACGGGCCGGTGACATCGGCCGTCGCCCTCCTGCTGAAGGCCAACGAAGAGGCCGGCACCATCCGCCCCGGCATGACGCCCGACGACTTCTCCCTCGCCATCGCCGGCCTCTGGCAGATCGACCCGCACAGCGACTGGCAGTCCCGCGCCGGCCGTCTCCTCGACATCGTCATGGACGGCCTCCGCACCGGAGCTCCGGCCTCCTCCGGTAGCCGCCACCTCCCCAGCCCCAGCACGTAACCGGCGCGTGCCCCCGGGAGCCACCGGGCCGTTGGGAACCACCAGGCCGTTGGGAGCCACCAGGCCGTTCGCTCGCCATCCATCACCGGCTACCGACGGCTACCAGACCTGATGGTGCGGGTTCGGGTTACCGAGGTCGAGGCCGAGCCCCTGCGCCACCGCCGACCCCATGTCCTGCGCGCTGTCGGTGGTTTCGGCGACCGGGAGCTGGGTGCCGGTGTCGGCAGCGGCGGCGGGCACGGCCCCCGCCAGTCCCGCCAGGGCCGCGGCGGTGGCCGCGAGGGTCAGGGTCGTGTTGCGCACGCGCACAGGTTCCTCCGAAGTGATCGTGGTCAGTGGTGGCCGTGGTGACCGGCAGTAGCGACCGGTAGTAGTGACGGGCAGTAGTGGCCAGCAGTAGTGGCCGGTCGTTCGGTCAACGAGGGGTGCTCGGCCGGGACACGGTGGGAAGAACCGAGTTCGCGGTGGCCGAGGTGAGCGGCGCTGAGGGCATGGATCGGCCCTGCGAGCGGCCGCGCCAGTCACCGACAGTCATCAGGCTGCCCGACTCGTCTCAGAGTGCGACCACTTCGTTGACACCCCGACGGGCCCTATGTCCAGGATGTTCGGCATTCCGCGTTCTTCGCCTTGTTGCGGAAATTTCTGCGGTACAGCGGAAAGGAACCCACATGGGTACACATGTACACGTTCGCCTGATACAGAGCCTGGGCGTGACCGAGGACGGCGAGCTGATCGAGTACTCCTCCTGCGCCGAATGCGGCGCGACCTGGGTGAAGAAGTACCCGGAGGGGCAAATTCCGACCCCGGAGTGAGCGCGCGTCGCGCCGCGGCCCCCACGCGCGTCGCGCCGGCCCCCCGCGCGGGTAGCGCCCGTACTCACGCGCCGCGGGCCGCACCCGCCCCCGCCCCCGCCCCCGTTACCGTCCCTGACGGCCTCGCCCCCACAACGGGCGCAGGAGCCACTCCAGGGACTCCAGCCCATCGGTCGCCGGGGCGTCGTCCTCGGTGCGACGGACGCCGAGCAGTTCGATGCTCACCGGGCCGAACCGTAGCCGGAGCACGGTGTCGGCTTCGCCCGGCGGTCGTGTCCCGTCGGTCCGGACGGGGACCGAGCGGCCGGGGCCCCCGCGGCCCGGTGCGCCGCGTGGACGCTGCCGCTCCGCGTAGCGCCGGTTCCGCTCGGCGAGGGCCCGGTCCGCGTCGTAACGGGTCCGGCTCTCCGGGTCGTGCAGTACGCGGTAGGCCGTCAGCACCTCCGCGAGTTCCTGCTCCGCCGCCGGACGGGCGGGACCGGTGTCCGGGTGCAGGCTGCGGACCAGTCGGCGGTACGCCGTGGTGATCTGGCGCGCGGAGGCGGAGGGCGGGACACCGAGTACGGCGTAGTGGTCGTGCTGCGGTCCCGGCATCACCGTCACCTCCTGCTCTCAGCAGGTCTCGGGCATGGGGCATGGGGCATGGGACCTGTAGGGGCACTCGGAAAGAGCCCTGAGTTCCTCGATAGGGGGCCGGGGGCCGGTTGTCAAGAGCGGCCCCTTCGGGGTATACGGCTGAGGAGGGGCAGCGTTTGAGTACGCAGCTGCGGCTGACCACCTGACGATCGCTGCGGCCCCTGCCCGCGGCATGCGTCAGGTCCTGAAGACGCTCGCAGGCGGTCACACACCCCATGCACGACGTCATCGCGCAGGCCGCCTGCGGCACCCCGCTTCTCCGAGGGAGGCGGCTGTCGTGAGCACGGAACTGGCGGCGGGACACGGGGTGTTCCCCTGCGCCGGCGCCCCCAGTGCCCCCAGTGCCCCCAGTGGCCCCAGTGGCCCCACCCCGTTACGTGCCATGGCTCGGCTGGACGTGGAAGGGGACGCGCTGGTGGTCAGGCCGGCGTGGTGGGAGAAGATCGCGGTCCGGCGGGCAGCGGTCACCGTTCCGCTGCAGGCGGTGACGGGCGTGTCGGTCCAGGAGGACTGGTGGCGGGCGCTGCGCGGGTCCCCGGTCCGGGGCCGGAGCTTCAGCGTGCCCGAATACCGTTGCCTGGGCGTATGGCAGCACCGCGACGGCCAGGATTTCGTGGCCATCGCCCCGCGGCGAGGACCGGTGGTCCAGGTCGACCTCCACTCCCCCTCAGACCCGCGCTCGCCCGCACGCCCGGGCCCGTCGCCGCACCCGGGCCCGTCGCCACAGCAGCCCGCGGCCGCGGCCTTCGCCCGTATCGCCGTCACCACACCGCAGGCGCAGGACGTCGTGGCCGCGATACGGGCGGCGCTCCGGCGCCGGGCGGAGGCGCGTCCCGGGCGTCACCCTCCAGACGACGCCTCCCGTGTCATCATATAGATGACACGGATTACGCCACACAAAGAAGAAGGCAGAGGTAGACGAGGAGAGCGAACGGTGTCCATGCGAGCGGAGGCGTTTCTGGCGTACGTCCAGGAACGCGGTGAATACGACACACAGCAGGAAGCGGAACGGGCGGCTCGGGTCGTCCTGGCGCTGCTCGGCGCCCATCTGGTCGGCGAGGAGCGTGCCGAGCTGGCCGCCCGATTGCCGGAGACCTACGCCCTGATCCTCCTGAACCCTCTACCGGCCGCCGAGCCACTCGATCCGGAACGGTTCGTTCGGGCCACGGCCGCCTGGATCGAGGGCGCCACCGAGGAGACCGCCAAGTGGGACGTCGGCGCCGTGCTCAGCGTCGTCGCCGATGCCGCCGGCGAAGACCTCCTGCAGCGCACGCTGCTCCAGCTGCCCCCGGGATACGACCTCCTCTTCGGCCACCCGGAACGGGCGAGCGCCTCCGGCTGACCCGCCGGTATGGGCCAGCAGGCGCTGACCGGCGTCCCGCCGTCGCCATCCGTGATGCGGACGGGACGGCGGGACGACGAGGGCGGCAGCGGGGCGAGGGCAGCCACCCACCGGCGGCCCGCGGACGGCCCCCAGACAGCCCGCGGACGCTCCGTCACCCCCCCTGCTGTAGTTGCAGTTGCTGGAGCGAGGCCACCAGCTTGTCCACCTCCTCCGGGGTGTTGTAGAGGGCCAGCGAGGCGCGCGCCGCGCTGGTCAATCCGTAGTGGGCCAGGGCGGGTTGGGCGCAGTGGTGGCCGGCGCGGATGGCGATGCCGTCCCGGTCCAGCCAGTCGGCGATCCCGGACGGGTCCTGGCCGGCGAGGGTGAAGGTCAGCACGCCGACCCGGCCGGGCGCGGAACCCAGCAGTTCCAGTCCCGGGACCGTGGACAGCGCCTGTTGGGCATGGGCCGTCAGCGCCGTCTCATGGGCGGCGATGGCGTTCCGGTCGAAGGAGGTCAGCCAGTTGAGCGCGGCCAGCAGACCGACCACTCCGGAGATGTGCCCGGTGCCGGCCTCCATACGGTGCGGCACGGGCGCGTAGGTGGTGCGGGTGAAGTCGACGGACTCGATCATGTTGCCGCCGCCCTGCCACGGCGCCATCTTCGCGAGGACCTCCGGTTTCGCGTACAGGGCGCCGATGCCCGTGGGGGCGAAGAGTTTGTGGCCCGAGAACGCGTAGAAGTCGGCGTCCAGGTCCGTGACGTCGACGGGGAAGTGCGCCACCGCCTGCGCCCCGTCCACCAGCACCTTGGCGCCGTACCGGTGCGCCAGCGCGGTCATCTCGCGTACCGGCACGACGGTGCCGAGCACGTTCGAGACCTGGCTGAGCGCGACGAGCTGGGTGCGCATGGAGAGCAGATCGGCGTACGCGTCGAGGTCGACCTGCCCGTCCGGTTGCAGCGGTACGGGCACCACCCGGGCCCGGGTCTCCTTGGCGATCAGCTGCCAGGGCACGATGTTCGAGTGGTGCTCCAGTGTGGACACCAGGATGTCGTCCCCGGGGCCGAGGTTGGCCCGTCCCCAGCTCTGGGCGACGAGGTTGATCGCCTCGGTGGTGCCGCGTACGAAGACGATGTCGTCCGGGGACGGTGCGCCCAGGAACCGGGCCACCGCCGCCCGGCCCGCCTCGTACGCCTCGGTGGCCTCCCGGGCCATGGTGTGCGCGCCGCGGTGGATGTTGGAGTTGGTGGAGCCGTAGAAGCCGGCCAGCGCCTCGATGACCTGGCGCGGCTTCTGGGTGGTGGCTCCGTTGTCCAGCCATACGAGGGGGTGCCCGTTCACCGTCCGGTGCAGGATCGGGATGTCCCTCCGCGCCAACTCCGGTGAGAATCCGGTCGGTTGGCCCGGGAGGACGGCGGCGGACGGCGGGGCGGCGGCATCGGTGGCGGCCTGTGCGCCGACGGGGTCCATGACGGGGTTCGTGACGGGATCCATGACGGGGTGCAGGGCCGGATCCGGTACGGAGGGCGTGCCCGGACCGGCGACCTGACCGGCGGCCGGGCCGGCGGCCGGCACCGTGGCGGTCGGCGTCGTCACCGGGGCGGCCAGGCCCGCCTCGGCCGGCGCCGTCACGGCCGAGGCATCCGGTGCCGCAACGGGCGCGGCAATCCCTGCCGCGGCAGGTGCCGTGACCGGTGTCGTGCTCGCAGCCGGGGCGCTCGGCCAGGCGCCCCGGAGGACGTCAGGAGTAGTCATGGTAGTTGGCGACCTCGACGTTCTGGAGCACCGCGAGGGCGTCCTCCACCAGTACCGCGGTGTTGAAGTACGCCGTCATCAGGTACGAGGTGATGCCCTTCTGGTCGACGCCCATGTTCCGCATCGACAGGCCGGGTTCCACCTCGTCCTCGATCTTGGCGGGGCGCAGGCCCACCACGCCCTGTTCGGCCTCGCCCACTCGCATCAGCAGGATCTCCGTGGTGCCGATGCCCGCACCGCCGGAGAACCGCACCTTGTCGGACGGCAGCAGCGGCACTCCGCGCCAGGTCAACAGGGGGCTGCCGAACCGGGTGTCGATGATCGGGGGCACACCCCGGCGCGTACATTCCCGGCCGAACGCGGCGATCGCCCTGGGGTGGGCCAGGAAGTAGCCGGGCTGCTTCCAGACCCGGGTCAGCAGCTCGTCCAGGTCGTCGGGGGTCGGCGAGCCGGTGCGCGCCTGCACCCGCTGCCCGGGCGCCACATTGTGGAAGAGCCCGAATTCCGGGTGGTTGAGCAGTGCGGCCTCCTGCCGCTCGCGCAGGGCGTGGACGGTGAGGTTGGACTGGGCGCGGATCTGGTCGATGGGCCCGTTGTAGAGGTCGGAGACCCTGGTGTGGACGCGGAGGACGGTCTGCGCGAGGGTCATGTGGTACTCACGGGGCGTGTCCTCGTAGTCGACGTACGTCCCCGGGAGGTCGGGTTCGCCGACGTGGCCGGAGCTGAGGTCGACCGGCACCTCGGTGCCGGGCAGCACGCCGTCCGTGGAAACGTAGGCGTCCAGCGCTCCGCGCACCGTCGCGTCGCGGTCGGAGAGCCCGGCGAGCACACTGCGCTCGACGCACAGGGCCACGCCGGGGGTGAGCGCCCTGACGCGGTACGGCATGGGCTCGCCGCGGGTCCAGGAGTCGAGGTCGAAGAACTGGCCGTCGCCGATCACTTCGAGCACCGCGTCCTCGCCGTAGCGGCCGCTCACCCGCTTCTCGGCGCGGCCCTGGACGATCACCCACAGCTGGTCGTGCGCCTCACCGTCCTGGGCCAGCAGCTGCCCGGCCTCGAAGGGCACTTCCGTGAAGGCTCCGGCCAGTTCGGACAGCAGGGCGTCGTCGGCTTCCCTGAGGTACGGCAGTTCCCGCAGGTCGCCCGGGATGACCCGGGGCGAACCGCCGTCGCTGTGCGTGCTGATGCGGTCGTCGCCGAGGACGTAGGTGCGCCGACGGTTGACGCGGAAGACGCCCGCTTCGACGTCGACCCAGGGCAGTGCACGGAGCAGATAGCGCGGGGTGATGCCACGCATCTGCGGGCTGGTCTTGGTGGTTGTCGCGAGCTGCCGTGCGGCATCCGGGCTGAGGCTCAACTGGTCGGTCACGGGACCCCTCCTCGCACACAGGCATGCCGGACGGCCGGCGTACGGCCGGACGACATGCGGGAACATCCCGATCGTCCGGGCGGGCGTCGCGCAGCCGCAACCAACCGTCCACCGGTCTCCGGCCGGAATTGCTCGGCGTTCTGAATTCTCATGCCCGCATGGGCGTACGACCACGGGCCGTCATATCGCCATGACCATGCGGGGAATTACCGAGCGGCCGCGGCGCCGCCCGGCCACCTGATCCCGAACTCCCCAACAGGCACAGCACGTTGCTGCACAGACGACCTGATTTCCCCTCATCCCACTGCTTTGTGTTTCTTAAAGGGCGGCTTATGGCGGTGGGTTCAGGACGCCGGCCGGTGTCGCCGAACGGAGTGGTGCCGACTCGCGCCGCGTTGCCCCGCGGAATGGATCAGGGCCTGCCGACGCTGTAGGAAGGTGCCACCCGAGGAAAGGTACGGACATGACCACCGTGCACGGTACGACCCTGGACATTCCCACCCAGGACGGCGTCGTGGACGCCTATCTCGCCCACCCCGACGACGGCCGTGCGCACCCCGGGGTCCTGCTGTACATGGACGCCTTCGGTCTGCGCACGTCGTTGGAAGCGATGGCCAGGCGCCTGGCCGGGCACGGCTACACGGTGCTGGTGCCCAACGTCCTGTACCGGACCGGGCGGGCGCCTGTGGTGGAGCTTCCCGACTTCATCGTCCCCGCCGAGCGGCCGGAGATCTTCGAGCAGCTCTTCCCGATCATTCAGGAGCTCACCCCGGAGCGGGCCGTGCGGGACGCCGGCGCGTACCTGGACTGGCTGGCCGCCTCGCCGCTGGTGGCCGACGGCCCGGTGGGCACCACCGGTTACTGCCTGGGCGGCGTCCTCGCGCTCCGCACCGCCGCGGCCCATCCCGACCGCATCGCCGCGGCGGCCTCGTTCCACGCCGGCCATCTGGTCACGGACGCCGAGGACAGTCCGCACCGGCTCGTCGACCGGATCACGGCGGAGCTGTACTTCGGGCACGCCGACCAGGACGCCTCGATGCCGGCCGAGGAGATCAAGGCCTTGGAGCAGGCCCTGGACACCGCGGGCGTGCGCTACCGCAGCGAGCTGTACGAAGGCGCCCCCCACGGCTACACGCAGACCGACACCGCCGCCTACAACGGCGCGGCGGACGACCGGCATTGGCGCGACCTGCTGGACCTGTTCGGGCGCACGCTCGGCTGAACCGGCCCGTCCGGGCGTCAACCGTCGCCGCCCCGCCAGATGTTGTCGAACGCGGCCTGGTCGATGGCGTGCCGCTGCCGCTGGTACCCCAGCTCGCTCAGCGCGTCATGGACGGCGGCGAGCACCGTCTCCACCGCCTCGCCGGCCGGTGGCCCGTCGTCCCGGAGACCCTCGGACCGGGGGTCTCCGGCCGGCTCCGCACCGATGCCGAGGGCGGCCGCGAGGGCGACGAGGACGGGTTCGTCCGCCGCCCAGCGGTCCGCCGCCGCCCGGCGCGCGGGGGACTCGGTCAGCACCAACTCACCGGCCCGGAAGGGCTTCCAGTGCCCCCGGCGTTCGCGGGTGAGCTGGCCGTCGGCTTCGAGGGCCGTCAGATACGCCGTATACAGGCCGCGGCCCCTGCGCCACAACCAGTCCTCGACCAACTCGTACGGCTCCTGCTGGACGAGCGCTCCCGCCGCCTCGTCCAACAGGCGATCCGTCACGGCCGGGCGGTAACCGGGGACGATGCGCTCACCGTCCAGCGCGGCGGACTGCGCCCGCAGCAGGTCGATCAGCTCGGCCCCGGCGAGCGCCAGCGACAGATCGCCCTGCGCGGGACGGCGTCCGGCCGGCTCGCCCAGGGCCACGATCAGCAGGTCCCGCGGTGTGGTCATGACGGCTCCCCACTTCTGCTTCGAGCTTACGGAGTCGTGCCTCCGGCTGCATCCCGCACCGACGGCGGCCCGGAATTCCCCGGACCACGCGCGATATCCCCACGCCACATCGGGCACGCGCTCAGGAGACCCCGGGCCCAGGGATCCACGAGGTCCAAGCCGCCCAAGACAGTCAAGACGCCCACGTGGGAGATGAGGTGGGGCACTGATGAAGAGCGATGAGTTCCTGGCGAAGGTGCGTGAGCGCGGCGAGTACGGCAGCCGGGAGGAGGCCGAGCGGGTCACCGGGGCCGTGCTGCAGGTGCTGGCCGGTCGGATCACTCCCGGTGAGGCCGCGGACCTGGCGTCGCAGCTGCCGGCGCCGCTGGACGAGGCGTTGCGTACCGACGGGCGGACCGAGAGCTACGGCCGGCAGGAATTCCTGCGCCGGGTGGCCGAACGCGCCGGTGCCCGGACCCGTACGGCCGAGTGGGACGCCTGTGCCGTCCTCTCCACCGTCGCCGACGCCGTCTCCGGCGGGGAGCTGAACCAGGTCCTCAGCCAGCTGCCCTCCGGCTACGCCGTCTTCTTCGGCAAGCCGGGCCTCGGCGACTGAGCCGCCGGCCGTCCCTCAGGCCGCCTCCACCTGGTCGCCGTAGCGCACCGCATCGACGTAGCGCAGCAGCACCCCGACCCCCTCGCGCAGCCTCAGCTGCTCCTCGGGGACGAGGACCAGTTCCGCGCCCGTGCCCACCAGGGCGCGGGTGAGGGCGGCATCGGCGCGCTCCTCGCGTACGGTCTCCACCCCGTAGACCCGCAGGTCGCTCTCCGTGAGGGCGAGCTGACCGGGCTCCGGGCCCACCCACAGGCGCAGCGGCGACTCCGGGTGGTCGTTGAGGAAGAGCGCGCTGACCTGGCCGCGCTGCAGTGCCGAGACCGCGGCCGCGAGCCCTTCGGCACAGGCCCCGTCGTGGGCCCGGCGGGCCAGGAAGGACTCCAGGAGGCTGCGGTCGTGGGCGGCCATCCGCCCGCTGAACAGGCGGTCGAGCTGCCCCTCCAGCAGCGCCCGTCCCGGCTGCGGCGCACCGCCGCCCTCGGCGGTGGCGAGCCGGCTGCGCAGGTACGTGGGGAGCCGGCGGGCCAGGATGCCCCGGGCCCAGGTGTCACCGGCGAGGACCAGCGTCTCGGCGCCACGGCGGCGGGCCTGCGTCTCCAGCTGCCGGCCGAGCCGTTCGGCGAGGTGCTGCCATTCGGCCACCGGGACCTCCATGTGGAGCCGGTCCCCGGGCGTCACCTTGGTCAGCGGCCAGGTCCCGGCCTCGGTGTCGATGCGGACGTTGCCCTCGGCGTCGGTGGAGTGGCGGCCCGTGTAGTGGACACGTACCGCCAGATAGGCGATCTCGGGCGCATGCTGGGCGATCAGCGGCATGGTGTCGGGCAGCGCGCCGAAATGGGCCGTGTCCTGTACCGGCGGGCGGGGCAGTTCGTCCTGGAGGACGAGTTTCCCGTGCGCGGTGAACAGCGCCTGCCCGTGCCGGCCGGGCACCCCGACGTCGTCGCCGACGGTGCCCGCCACGGCGGCGATGGACGCCGGGTCCGCGCCTTCGGCGAGCAGGTCGTCACGCAGATGCCGCCAGCGCAGCGCGATGGCGGAATCCGGGTCCTCAATGGCACTGTCGCGCGAGGTGTCGAGGTACACCGAGGCGAACGGGCCGGCTTCTTTGTAGAGCGGTTCGAGGAAAGTAAGTCGCATCGCCACTCCCACCGGGAACGGAATCATCCCTGGGCCCATGATGCGCCCGACGGGCGTGCGGCGCGTCCGCTGGGGTACGGGCGGGCCGCTACCGGCCGTCGGGGACGGGCCGCGGAGGGTGAGCGCCCGGGCAGCCGTCGTTCCGGCCGCCCCGGCCCGTCGCCCTCACGCCGGCAGCCCGCCCAGCAGCTCCGTGACCTCCTCGGCGGCCAGCGGCAGTTCGGCCTCCTCGTACGCCGACCTGGCCCGTTCCCAGTAAGTGCGGGCCTCGGCCGGCCGGTTGGCGGCCACCGCGAGATGGCCGAGGTGCTGCAGGGTGCGGGCCCGTCCGACCGGGTTGCCGAGCCGGCGATAGAGGTCCAGTGCCGACCGGTAGTGCTGGTCGGCCACCACCCGGCTGCCCTGCAGGCGTGCCGTGAACGCCAGGTTGAAGAGGGTGTGGGCGGTGGCCTGGTGGTCGTCGAGCGCCCGGAAGAGGGGGAGGGCGGCCGCGTAATGGCCTTCCGCCTCCGCGTACCGGCCGAGGCGGCGGGCGGCCGTGCCCATGCTGTGCAGCGTACGGGCCTCGCCGGTACGGTCCCCCAGCGCCCGGTAGCGGTCGAGTGCCTCGGCGAAGAGGGACAGCGCCTGGTCGAAGTCCTGCTTGTGCTTGAGGAAGTCGCCCTTGTCGTACAGGGCCAGGGCCTGCTGGGCACGGTCGGCGACGGTGCGCGCGAACTCCACGGCCGTGTCGCACACTTCCAGGCCGGCGGCCCAGTCCTGCTGACGGCGCAGGAACCAGCTGACGTCGTGCGCCAGCGGCAGCACCACCGCGGGCCGGCCGTGCCGCTGCGCCAGATGGAGGGCCGACCGCAGGTTCAGCCGCTCGGTGTCGAGCCAGTCCTCCGCGGCGTCGTCCCGGCGGCGCGCGCGGGCCGCCGCCACGATGCGTTCGGTGGCGTCCCGGGTGGCGTCGCGGTAGTGGGCCAGCAGCCGGTCGACGGCGGCCTCGACGCCCGCCGCGTCCTCCTCCTCGTCGCGGCGCCGCTCGGCGAACAGGCGCAGCAGGTCGTGGAAGCGGATCCAGCCGCGGGGCTTGCCGGGCTCGACCATGTGGACGTCGCGGAGCGCGCGCAGCAGTTTCCTGGCCCGGGGCACGGATTCCCCGGCGAGCGCGGCGGCCGCCTCGACACTCACCTGCTGGCCCGGGTTGAGCGACAGCAGCCGGAACATCCGGGCCTCGTCGGCGGCGAGCCGGGCGTAGGACAGGTCGAAGGCGGCGGTCACCGAATGGCGGTCACCGTAGGAGAGCTCCTCCAGGCGGGTGGCACGGTCGCGCAGGGCCGCGGTGAGCTCACCGACGGACTGCTCCGGGTCACCGGCGAGTATCGAGGCCACGACGGCGAGCGCGAGGGGGAGGTGGCCGCACAGTGCGGTGAGGTCGCGTACGGCGTCGGGCTCGTCCTGGGCGCGGGTGTCGTCGGGGCGGCGCATCCGGAGCGTGCGGCTGATCAGGGCGGCGGCCTCGGCCGGGGCCAGGACGCCGAGGTCGAGGATCCGGGAGCCGGGGAGGTCCCCGAGGGTGCGGCGGCTGGTGACGACGACCCGGTGGGCCGGGGAGCCGGGCAGCAGCGGGCCGACCTGGTCCGTCGAGGAGGCGTTGTCGAGCACCACGAGGGCGGCGCCGTGCCGGGCGGCGCGTTCGGCCAGCTTCGAGCGGTACAGCGACAGCCGGCCCTCGAAGGTGGGCGGGAAGAGTTCGTCGGGGACGCCGAGCGCGCTGAGGAAGACGGAGACCGCGAGGTCCGGCCGGACGTAGCGGTGCTCGTCGTAGCCCTGGAGGTTGATGAAGAGCACGCCGCCGGGGAACCAGCCCGCCGCCACGGCGTCCTGCGCGGCGCGCAGGGCCAGCGCGGTCTTGCCGACGCCGGCGGTGCCGACGAGCGTGGACACCGGCAGCGGCGTGGCCGCGGCCGGTGGCGAGGACGTGACGGGCGGGGCGGATATGGCCGGTGATGTGGCCGGTGGTGTGGACGCCGTCGCCGCCGGGGAGCCGGGGCCGGGGCGCAGTGCGGCGGTCAGGGTGCGCAGGGCCTCCTCCCTGCCGGTGAACTCCGGCGGTGCCGGGGGCAGCCCCGCCAGTGCGGTGGGTACCGGGTGGGTGAGGTGCAACTGCCCCACGTGGCCGGCCTGCACGACCGGCCCGGTGACGTTCCCGCTCAAGTCGTTGGATGACTGGTTCACGGTCCCTTTTCTAGCCGACCGCCGCGTCGCCCAAGCGGGTTTTCCGCACGCCGGCCGCCGACGGCTGCCCGTACTCCGACGGTGTCTGTGCCGATCCTCCCGCCTCGCGTGCGGTGACATCTCTTGGGACCGTGGCAGCACCGGCCCCCGTCCGTCCGCGAGGTGGCAAGTTGAGCGACAAGGTCATGCCGTCCGTCCCGCCTGCCCGCCGCGCGGAGCCGTTGCAGCGGTTCCTGTTCGGCGGGGTCTACGGATCGGTCCTCGCCAGTGCGCTGGCGGCCGCCCTCGGGGGCGAGCACGGGCCCTTGGACCCCGGGTACGACGCGGCGTGGGTGCTGGTGGCCTGCATCGCGTCGGCCGCGGCCCACGGCTACGCGCACGCCATCGCCCACCGCACGGCTGACGCGGCCTCGGTCACCACGAGCGCGGTGCGGTCGATGCTCACCGAGTGGCCGCTGGTGGTCGCGGCACTGCCGACGGTCGCCGCACTGTTCGGCTCCTACCTGCGATGGTGGGGCGAGGAGGGCGCGATCGACGTGGCCCTGACGATGAATACGGTGGCGCTGTTCGGCTGGGGCCTGTGGAGCGCCCGGGCGGCGGGGCGGAGTTGGCCGGCGTCGTGCCGGGTCGGGTGCGTGGACGCGCTGATCGGGCTGTTCATCATCGGCGCGAATGTGTTGACCAAGTGAGCGGCGGGAGCACCCGAGCGGCGGGTGGGCGCGTGCGCAGGAGAGCCGGCAAAAGATGCGTGCCGGTCACCCGTTCGCCACACTGAAGAGGACGGAAGCGCCTCCGTGCGCGGTGCGACGTGTGACGGCATGTGATGCGTGACGGTATGTGATGCGTGACGGCATGTGACGTCCCTGATCCCCGCCCACGCGCTTCCGCGCGCATGCTCCGACGTCATCGGAAGGCGGCTCCCATGACCGCCGAGCCCTTCTCCGTGCTGCGGGTCGAGGATCTGCTGCAGCTCCGGGTCGAGGTGATCAACCTCCGGCGGGACGGCACCCATCTGGTGCGGGAGGACCCGGCCGCCGAGGCGCTGCTGATCTTCGGCCTTCCGGCGCAGCACATCAGCGAGACCGTGGTGCACCCGGCGCCGGGCAACTTCCCCGACACCGTGCCCGCGTTCGTGTCCGGCGGCACGACCCTGGTGTTCCGGCTCCCCGACGGTGCGGACGCCATCGAGCTCTCCGCCGCGGCCCTCCTGGACTGGAACCACCTGCAGTCCCTGACCGTGCCCGACGACCCTCCCGACCCGTCCACCGTCAACGTCTTCGGCGGTGTGCCGCGCACGGCCATCGAATTCCCCACCCGGGTGCTGCTCGGCCACGAAGGCGCCGTCGAGTGGTCGACACCGCGTCAGGCCGTGACGCTCGACGGCCGGTGCGAGCTGTTCCACGCCGAGCTGCGCGGGGAGAACGGCGGCGATGCGCTGTTGCGCGCCTTCGCGGCACCGCGCGACCGGCCGCCGCGCACCGATCTCCCCCTCACCGACGACAACCGCACCGATCTCGTCGCCTTCACCCACGACGTGGACCTGGTCGGTCCGGACGGTGCCCCGGTGCGCAGACCGCTGCGCGCCGAGCGGTTCGTGCTCACCCCGCTCGGTGCGTCCGTACGGATGGCCGGTGCCTGGGAGCCGGTGCCGGGGACGAGTCTGGCGTCCTACCACCACGTCGCCGAGCTGGGCCGTGACCAGGTGGTCCAGGTCGCCCAGCGCGGCTTTCTCAGCACCGGGCACCGGGCCCTGCTGATCCGTACCAGTGAGCGCAAGTTCTCGGACACCGGGGACGGCAGCTCCGTCGCCTACCTGCAGCAGGAGACCCGCATCAGCGTCAGCGAGCCCGAGGTCTCCTACGAGAACGTGGGATTTCCCCATGAGGGGCGGGAGATGCCGTTCCGGTCGCTGCGCATCCTCGACACCACCACGCCGCCGGTCGTCGACCACGGGGAAGAGCAGTTCTGGGTGACCCTCGAAGGCAGCGCGGAGCCCTACCGCTTCACGGTCGTCGGGACCGACGGCGAAGGCCGGGACCTCAGCTTCACGATGCCGCTGATGTTCGTCGACGCGCGGGCGGTGGGCAGCCTGCGGATCTTCGACTACAACGACCCGCTGTTCGAGGACCGCAGGACGATCGCGCTGAACGGCCGGACGGCGGCCCTGGCCCGGCCGCCCAGCGGTGCGCCCGGGACCACCGCACTGCCCGTGAGTGCGCTGAAGCTGGTGATGTCGCACGCGCCGGGCCATCCGCTGGGCGCCCTGCCCGTCCTGCAGTCGGCGCAGGTACGGGTCCCCGCCGTGGAGCAGCTGACCGGGCTCGCCACCGAGTCCGAGGTCAGGCTGCACGACGCCTATCTGAGCGTCGGCATGGCCGGGCAGGCGGCCGGGGCGTTCCTCTCCCTGGCAGAGGACGTGCCGGTGCGCTTCGGTGCGGGCAAGGGCGGCGGTGTCGCGAGCCCGGACTCCGCGGTCCGGGCGGTCACCGCGACGGCGGGCCTGCTGCCGGCCGATTTCGCCGAGGCGCGGGCGGCCGCGACCGGGCTGGGCACGGACCAGCTCCGGCAGATCTTCGGCGGCGCCAAACTGCTCGGCGTCCTCGACCTGTTCACCCTGCTCGACGAGGTCGACGGCTCCGCCGTGCGGGAGCTGGCCGTGCTGGACGACGACGAGATCCGGCGCAGGCTGGAAGGCGGCGCCGACGCGTTGCTGCCCGTACCGATCATGCGGGCCCGCGAGCTGGCGAAGGGCCGGGAGGTCCGCTATCTCTGGAAGCCGCGGCTGCGGCGCGAGCCGGTGGACATCGTGGCCGGCGTCTTCACCCTCGATCTCAGGAACGCGGCGCTGACCATGGAGGCCACCACCGTCTGCGCACCCCAGGCACTGCAGCGGTCGACGGTGCACGGCGAACTCACCGGCTTCGCGCTCGACTTCGCCCGCATCGTGCGGGTCGACATCGGACGGCTCGCGTTCACCGCCCGGCCGGGAAGCCGCCCCGACCTGACCGCCGAGGGCCTGAAGGTCCATCTCCAGGACGCCCTGGAATTCGTCAACGCGCTCAAGGACCTGCTGCCGGCCGACGTCTTCGGCAAGGGCGCCTTCGTCAAGCCCTCGCCGACGGGGATCAGCGCGGGCTACACGCTCGCCGTTCCGGCCGTACAGCTCGGCGTCTTCGCGCTGAGCAACGTCACCCTCACCGCCGAACTGACAGTCCCCTTCGACGACCGTCCGGTCTCGTTCCGCTTCGCGGTCTCCGAGCGGCACCAGCCGTTCAACCTGAGCGTCTCGCTCTTCGGCGGCGGCGGATTCTTCTCCGTCATCGTCAGCACCCGCCAGGTCGAACTGGTCGAAGGCTCACTGGAGTTCGGCGGCAACGCCTCCCTCGACCTCGGTGTCGCCAGCGGCGGCGTCCATGTGATGGGCGGGATCTACTTCGCCCTCACCGGGCAGTCCGTCACCCTCACCGGCTATCTGCGCTGCGGGGGCTACCTCTCCGTCCTCGGGGTGGTCAGCGTCTCCGTGGAGTTCTCTCTGCAGCTCACCTACGTCAAGGACAGCAACAGGCACACCACGGAGGTGTTCGGTGCGGGCAGTCTCTGCGTCAGTGTGCGGGTGGCCTTCTTCAGCAGGTCGGTCACGCTCAGCCTCCAGCGCCGGTTCGGTGGATCGCCCGCCGACCCCGGCTTCGCCGATTGTGTCGAGCCGGCCGACTGGGACCGGTACTGCCTGGCCTTCGCCCCCTGAGGCGGCCGGGCGGCAGCTGCGGAAGGACGGGACCGGGCCGTGACCATCGACCAGCGCATCCAGTGGGTCCTGCTGCCGGCCGGTCTGAGCCCCGACGGCGGTCAGGCCCGCTTCTCGCTCTTCGTGGCCCCCAGACTGGGGGCCGACCGCGCGGTCACCCTCGCCGACTTCCCGGACTTCCTGGACTGGCCCGCACGGCTGGCCACCGCGAGCTTCTTCGTCGTCACCACCGACGGGAACGGTACGGCGTCCGACCCGGAGATCGGGCCGCTCACGGTCTCCGGCCCGGCCGCCGAATCGGCCCTGTGGCAACGCCTCTTCCCGCCGCACACCCCCGTGACGCCCTTCGAGTTCGACGACTTCCGGCCGTCGGTCAAGGTGTCGTACCCGGCCAAGGGGCTCGCGGACACCACGCGCGGCGCCTTCGCCGCCGCCGCGGCGGCCTCACCGGAGGAGCTCCCGGCCGCCGGGGGCATGAGCCAGTTCGCCGGCTTCGCACCGGCCGAGGACATGCCGGCCCGGCTGCAGGAGATCGCGGCCACCCTCGCCGCCGCCGACCAGCTCGCCACCGACCGGCCCGACGGTCCGGCCGAGCCCGAACTCGGCCCGCAGGACGCCTTCCTCGCCTTCCACCAGCAGGAGCAGCACCTCGCCACGTTCGCCGGGCCCCGGCCCCCTGACGAACCGCCACCCGAGCCCCCGCCCCGCCCGACGCCACCGGCGATCGACTTCCACCAGATGCTCTCCGCCCTGGGCGACCACCCCGCGCTGATGCGCCGGCTCGGCCTGGTCGTGGACCTCACCCTGCCGGTCGGCCGGCTGACGCCCGCCCGCGGGGAGCGGGGCCTGGCGATGGCCCCACGGTTCGCCTCCCTGGTGCCCGACGCGGCCTCCCAGGACCTGACCCCGGCGACCCGGTACGCGCTGGTCCCCGGCGAGGACTTCTGCGCCGCCGCCACCGGCGGGGACCCGCTGGGGCCGCCGGCCCGCGGCCTGTTGGCGCTGCCCGAGTCGGAGTACGCCATCGAGCAGGCCGACATCGACGGGGTGAACCTCAAGCTGCTCGCCGCCTCGGCCGCCGCGGCGGTGCCGGACGACCTCTCACCGGACGGGACGACACCGGAACGCTCGGCGCCGCCGAGCCTGCGGACGGCCGGCCTGGCCGTCGTCCAGGGCGGCCGCGCCCAGGCCCTGCAGTCCGGCTTCCGGCGTGCCGCGGCGCACCAGGACGCCCTCGGCAACGGCGGCTCCCCCGTGCTGACCGCCGAGGACCTGGTGCGCGGCCATCGGATCGACGTCTTCGACGAGAGCCGGCAGCGGTGGTTCTCGCTCCATCAGCGCATCGTCCACTACAACCCGCCGGACGGGGACGGCGGTGAACCGATCGCCACGGTGACGGACGAGGGCTTCTTCCAGCCCGGTGTGACCCGGCCCGAGGGCGCCGCCCAGCGGCTCCACGTGCACGAACGCGTCGTCTGCTGGGACGGCTGGACGCTGTCCGCGCCCCGTCCCGGCATGGCGCTGGTCGACGAGGGGCCGGACGGCGAGGAGGGCGCGGGCGGACCGGCCGGGCCGCGGCGCATCACCAACCGGGCCACCACGACCCTGCCGCTGCAGATCGAGGCGGAGGCCCGGCCGGGAACGCTGTCCCGGCTGCGGTTCGGCCGCTCCTACCGCCTGCGCATCCGCACCGTCGACCTGGCGGGCAACGGCCCCACCCTCGACGAGGCCGAACGGCTCATGGACCAGGACCTCCTGGCCCTGCCGTCCTCCGGGGGCGAGCTCTTCCGCCGCTACGAGTGCGTGGCCGCGCCCACCCTGCTGCCGCGTGCGCCGTTCACCGAGGGCGATTCGGCCCACCGGCTGGTGATCCGCAGCACCGCCGAGCAGTCCCCCCAGCAGTACGCGGACGACGCCAACTCCCGGCCGCCGGTGGCCGGCGGCACGCATCCGCCGTACCGGGCGGTCGACGAGCGGCACCTGGTCGCCCCCAAGGCCTCGCTGGAGGCCGTCGAACGGCACGGCCTGCTCGACGCGGCGATCGGCGCCACGGACCCCGAGGTCCGCCGGTCGGTGTACCAGCTGGCCGTACGGGAGGACGGTCGGCTGGACGACCCGTCGCTGGACGGCGTCGCTTTCGTCGACTTCGCCGTGCCGGAGCCCGGCCCTCCGTCGGACGGCCCCGCGGAGGACAACCCGCCGCAGCGCTACGTCGTGCACACCGGGGAGCGGATCGCACTGCCCTACCTGCCCGATCCGCTGTCGCTCGGCGTGGTCTTCCGCGGACTGCCGGGCATGCCGGAGGACGACCCCTTCGAGGTGTCCTGGGCCGGCACGGACTGGTCCACACCGAAGTCCCTGCGGCTGCGCCTGGTCGAGGGCACCGGCCCGCCTCAACTGGACGCCGCGGCCCGGGTCCTGACCGTCGCGCTGCCGAAGGCCGCGGTGCGCACCGTGCGGGTCTGCTCCAAAGCAGTCGCCAACGAGAAGATCCTGGGCATGCTCCACTGGTGCCGGGAGGCGCTCGGCGACGGCGAGCAGTTCGAGAAGGTGATGGCCGCCGCCCGGGCGAACCGGCACTGGATGACCACCCCCTGGCACGAACTGACCCTCACCCACGCCGTCCAGCGCCCGCTGGTCGCCCCGGCCCTGACCTTCTTCGACATCACCGGCCGCGACCTCGGCGACACCGGTGAACACCTGGCCGGGTTCGTCCTGCTGGACCCGCCCAGCACCGAGCGGATCGACCTCATCGCGCACTGGACCGAGGAGATCGACGACCTTACGGAGCCGGGACCCCGGACGCGGGAGCTCACCGCTCCGGTCTTCCGTCTGCCGCCGGCACTGGCCGTTCCGTTCGGCCCGGACGTCGACATCAACAACGTTCCCAGCACCCTCGACGGGAATCAGCTCTTCTTCAGCACGGCCGCTGCCGCCGCGGCGGCGGCGAACGACCCGGGAGGCGTCGCGCCCCCGCCGGAGCGGCAGGAGTTCGGCGACACCAAGCACCGGCAGGTGACGTACCGGCCCCTGGCCACCACGCCGTTCGGCGACTGCTTCCCGCCCGAGTTCGCCGACGACCCGGAGCAGAAACTGCTGGCGCAGTGGGGCGAGCCGGTGCCGCACACCGTGCTGAGCAGCAGCAAACCCGCCGCGCCCACCGTGCTCGACTGCCTCCCCACCATGGCCTTCGAGACGTCCGGCGGCCTGCCCGGGACCCTCACCCGGCACCGCCGCGGCGGCGGGCTGCGCCTCTACCTCGCCCGGCCGTGGTTCACCTCCGGCAACGGCGAACTGCTCGCCGTACTCGTCCCGGAGGAGGGCGAGGAGCCGAGCGAGGGCGCGTACCCCTTCCTCACCCTCATGGGCCGCGACCCGGCGCACCGGTCCGCGCCCGTCACGCTGCCCACACCGGCCCACTTCCCCGGCGCCGAACATGTCAGGTCCGGCCTGGTGCTACCCGACCCGGACGCCTTCTTCCCCGGCTTCACGGTCACGGCCGTGGGCTACCGGCCGCGGTTCGCCGAGGACAGCGGCCGCTGGGTCTGCGACCTGGACATCGACACGGGGGACGGCTATCTCCCGTTCGTCCGGCTGGCCGTCGCCCGTTTCCAGCCGGACTCGCTGGAAGGCGAGCACCTGTCCCCGATCGTGCACACACCGGTCCTGCGGACGCTGCCCGACCGGGTGCTGACCGTCGAGGGCACCGACCCGCTGACCGTGCGGCTCTCCGGACCGAACTACCTCACCGACTTCACCGTCGGCGGAGGCGTCAGCCCTGAGGTGAGCGTGTCCCTGCTGCAGCGGGACCCGGACATCCCGGACGATGCGGTCGCCTGGCGGAAACTCGACGACACCGAGATCCTGCTCGACCCGGAGGACACCTCCCGCCCCGACCAGACCTACGCCGGCGAGTTCGCCCTGCCCTCACCGCTGCCCGCGGGCCCGCTGCGGCTGCTGGTGACCGAAAGCGCCGTCTGCGGTTCGGACTTCGCGGAGAGCGAGCTCTTCGGCCCGCTCGGGTTCCAGGTGATCTACGCGGACACGGTGCCGCTCTAGAGGACCGCCGCTCCGGAGGACCGCGGTCCGTGCGCGCGCGTGGCACCGGGGGGCGAGTGCTCGCCGCCGGCTCGGCTACCCGCCGCCCCGCTTCCCCGCCCTCCACTCCGGCGCCAGCACCGACCAGATCTCCTCGTCGTGCCGCTGCCCCCGGTAGAGGTAGCTCTCGCGCAGTACGCCGTCCCGCGTCATCCCCAGCCGCCGGGCCACCGCGATGCTGGGCGTGTTCGCCGACGAGACCCACCATTCGACCCGGTGGATGCCCCGCTCCTCGACGGCCCAGTCGATGAGCACCCGCGCGGCCCGGGTCACCAACCCCTTGCCGACCGCCGACGGTTCCAGCCAGCAGCCCGCCTCGGCGGTGCCCCGCGCGACGTCCATCGTCCGCAGGACGACCGCGCCGACCAGCGTGCCGTCCGTCCAGATGCCGTGGATCCGCCCGGTGTCGTTCGCGGTCCTCTCCGCGTACCCCTGGAGGAACGCCCGGCTCGCGGCCAGGTCCGTGACGACGTCCGGGAGGCCGTTGTGCTGCCCGATGAACTCCCGGCCCCGGTCGACATGGGCCAGGAACTCCCCGGCCCGCCACGGCTCCAGCGGGCGCAGTTCGGCGCCGTCGTCACCGAGGGACATCGCGTACATGGTCACCTTCCGCGGTCGGGAGCACGGGCAAACGGGGGAGCTGTTCAGCGTCGCGGGCCGGCCCGGAGCGCATAGGCCGCGGCGCCGACGGTGAGGACCGCCGCGCCGGAGATCACCGAGGACACCGGCAGGGTGCAGGCGAGCAGCAGACAGCCGGTCAGTCCGACGGCGGGCACGAGCCGCGGCGGGCGTCCCTCGGCCGGGGTCAGGGTCCAGGCGGAGGCGTTCGCGAGGGCGTAGTACACGAGGACGCCGAAGGAGGAGAAGCCGATCGCGCCCCGGAGGTCGGCGGTGCCGGCGAGGACGGCGACGACCGTGCCCACCGCCAGCTCGGCGCGGTGCGGGACCTTGAAGCGCGGGTGCACCGCGGCCAGGGCGTGCGGCAGATGGCGGTCCCGGGCCATGGCCAGGGTCGTACGGGAGACGCCGAGGATCAGCGCGAGCAGCGAGCCGAGCGCGGCCACCGCCGCCCCGGCACGGACCACCGGCACCAGCCAGCCCGCACCGGCCTGGCCCCATGGACCCGCCGCGGTGGCCGCGGCGGTGAGCGGTGCGGGGGTGTCCGCCAGCCGGTCCGGGCCGAGGACGGTCAGGACGGCGGTGGCCACCGCCGCGTAGACGACCAGGGTGAGACCGAGGGCGAGCGGGATCGCCCGGGGGATGGTGCGCGCCGGATCGCGGACCTCCTCGCCGAGGGTGGCGATGCGCGCGTATCCGGCGAAGGCGAAGAACAGCAGGCCGGCCGCCTGCAGCACACCGGTCCAGTGGGCGTCGGTGCCGACATCGAGGCGGCTGGGGTCCGCCGCGCCGCTGGTGAGGCAGCTGACGACGACGGCCGCCAGTACGGCGAGGACGACGGTGACGATCACCCGGGTGAGCCAGGCGGACTTCTGCACCCCGGTGTAGTTGACGGCGGTGAGCACCACCACGGCGGCGACCGCCACCGCATGCGCCTGTCCGGGCCAGAGGTACGCGCCGACGGTCAGCGCCATCGCGGCACAGGACGCCGTCTTGCCGACCACGAACGCCCATCCGGCGAGGTATCCCCAGAAGGCGCCGAGCCGCTCCCGTCCGTAGACGTAGGTGCCGCCCGAGGCCGGATACCGTGCGGCCAGCCGCGCCGAGGACGTCGCGTTGCAGTACGCGACCGCGGCCGCCACCGCCAGGCTCAGCAGGAGGCCCGAGCCGGCCGCCGCCGCGGCCGGGGCGAGGGCCGCGAAGATCCCCGCCCCGATCATCGAGCCGAGCCCGATCACCACCGCGTCCCCGGTACCGAGACGCCGCACGAGCTCCGGCTGCCGGCCGGTGGGCACCGTCCCTGCCATCACGTACCTCCTCACGGCACGGGCGGCCGCTTCGGGGCAGACGCTACCTCCCGGGCTCCGGTGTGCGGTGGACGAGCGGTGGCATGGCGCCGCAACGCATGGGTGCGCAGGGCGAGTTGGGCCGCGAACCGGAAGTGCGGGTCGCCGAGCCGGTCGCCGAAGAGCTCGTCGAGCTGGCGCAGCCGTTTGCGGGCCGTCTGCGGGTGGATGCCCAGGGCCTGGGCCACCTCGGGCGCGGTACGGCCCCAGGACATCAGCAGCGCGTCCAGGGTCTCGGCGAGCCGCACGGCCCGGCCGCGGGGCAGGTCCGCGAACGCGCCCAGCACCCGCCGGCCGAGCAGCAGCCCGATGTGCGCACTCCGGAGCAGATGGAGGTCGGCCAGTTCCTCGTCGGCGTGCACGAACAGCCCGCCGTCGGGCTCGGTGCCCGGCGCCCGTTCGGCACGGTGGTCGAGGGCCAGACGGGCGCACTGCAGCGAGAGCCATGCCTCGTGCGGGGCGACGGCCGGGCCCACGGCGGCGACGCGGCCCCGGGCGGCGTTGCGTACCCGCTCGATCAGCCCGCCGGTCTCCGGCTCGGGGACGATCAGCACCGTGTCGCTGCCCCGGTGGACGGTGAGCAGCTCGGCATCGGCGCCCGGTACGGCGAACCGGCCCGCCGACCGGACCACGACGCAGGCGACCGTGTGCGGCAGCGCCCAGCGGGCCCGTGCCGCCAGCGGCCCCAGTGGTGCCTGCTCCACCCCTCCCCCTCCGGGCTGCTCCAACAGCCGCTCCACCAGCGTGCGGCGGGCCCGCTTCAGCTCGTCCTCCGAGCGCAGCTGTGCCGCGAGGAAGCCCTGCACCGCCTCGTTGGACAGCGCGTTGATGTGGGTCAGTACCGCTTCGTGCAGCGGCACCACGATCTGGGGCGGCAGCGACGCCTCCTGGACGAGCTCGGCGTACCGCCGGCTGCCCACCCGCGCGCCGACGCGGAAGGCGGCCTGGAGGCCGTCCGTGGTACGGCCGTTGAGGAACTCCACGCGGCCCAGGTGCCGGAAGTGGCGGATGTGGTGGTCCTGGGCGCTGTCGGGGTGCTCGGTCAGCTCCGCGAACTGCCGCAGGGCGCGGCGGATCGACTCGACGAGGTCGCGGCCCACGGCGGAGTCGAGCGGCCGGCGGTACGCGGACACCTCCTCGCGGATCGCGTCCACCATGTCGGCGACGATGGCGTCGATCCGGGGGCGGATCAGTGCGGCCAGCGCCACGGGCAGCTCGTGCCAGGGCTCGCGCCGGAACGTCTCGGCCGATGACGCCATCGCGTAACTCCGTCTCGGGCGGCGGGAGAAGGGCGGGGAGAGGACACTTACGGGGCGGGGCAGGGGCGGCCGGCGCACGGGCTCCACGCGGTGAGGCGGCGCCGGCGAAAGATGTCACGCGGATGACATCTTCTCGGCTCCGCGCCCGTTCTGCCTGGTAGGGCTCCCGCGCACGGCGCCAGTGTGGATCCGACGTTACGCGGCGGTAGCTTCCGTGTCTCGCCCTTGTGACAAAGAAGCACGGGGCCGAGGACGGGACCGGGCACAGGCTCCGCACGGCCCCCTCGGCCAAGGGACTCCGGTGTCACGGGACCTCTGCCGCGCCCCTCCAGAGCACGGCAGAGGAGATCCCCCATGCGCACCTTCAGATCCCGGCCCGCTCCGCGCCTGCGGCCGCTGACCGCGGCCCTGACCGGGCTCGCCGCCGCCACCTGCCTCGGCCTCGCCGGCGCCGCCCCGACCCAGGCCACACCGTCCGCGGGCGACTCCCCCTCGGCAACCGCGGCGAACGACCCGGTCGGCCCGCGCCAGGACGGCTTCCTGCCGGCCTTCGCGTACTCCGCACTGCACCCCACGGCCGTGCCCACCGGCGCCAACGACTGGAGCTGCCGCCCGGGCGCCGCCCATCCGCGGCCCGTCGTGCTGGTGCACGGCACGTTCGAGAACCGCTACGCCAACTGGGCCGGACTGGCACCGAAGCTCAAGGATGCCGGCTACTGCGTCTACGCCCTCAACTACGGCGGAGACTCGGCAGGGCCGCTGAGGGCCACCGGCGACATCCCCGCCTCCGCACGTCAACTGGCGTCCTTCGTCGACCGGGTCCGGGCCGCGACCGGAGCCGCGAAGGTCGACCTGGTGGGGCACTCCCAGGGCGGTCTGCTGCCGCGCTACTACCTCAAGAACCTCGGCGGCGCGACCAAGGTGGACAAGCTCATCGCCCTCACCCCGACCAACCACGGCACCTCGCTCTGGGGCCTCGGCCTGCTCGCCCACCTCTTCCCGGGCGGTGACGCGATGATGGAGTCCTCCTGCCCGGCCTGCCACCAGCAGGTCACCGGCTCGGCATTCCTCAACGACCTGAACGCGGGCGGCGAAACCCACCCCGACGTCACCTACACGGTCATCACCAGCCGCTACGACGAGGTCATCACCCCCTACACCTCGGCCTATCTCACCGCCGCCCCGAAGGTCACCAACCTCACGGTCCAGGACGTCTGCCCCACCGACCTCACCGACCACGTCAACATCAGCTACGACCCCACCGCCACCACCCTCACCCTCAACGCCCTCGACCCGGCCCACCCCCACCGCCCGACCTGCTGACACCCGTCATCCCCCACGAGCCGTGGCCGCGCGGAACTCCCGCGCGGCCACCTCGCGCCCCCCGCGCCACGGACGAAGATCATCGGGGTCCAGAATGACCCGTATGTCGATAACGAACATTCCGCAGGCGACGACGATCGACGACGCTCCGCTGATCAGCCGCACGCTGGCGCGCGCCTTCGACGACGACCCGATGATGCGCCGGTTCTTCCCCGACGACGCCTCGCGCGAGGCGGAACTGGGCCGCTACTTCGCCACGCTCCTCACCCGGCAGTACGTCCACCACGCCGTCTGCGAGCACACCGAGGCGGCGGCCGCGTTCTGGGTGCCGCCGGAGGCGCAGGCCAAGACCGTTCCCGACGCGGAGACCGTGCAGGAGCTGCGGGAGATCCTCGGCGACCGGGCCGCACTGTTCAGGGACACCATCGAGACCGCGGCCCGGCACACGCCGCAGGAGCCGCACTGGTACCTGGCCCTGATCGGCGCCGACCCGGCCGCCCAGGGACAGGGTCACGGGGCCGCCCTGCTGCGCTCGGGGCTGGCCAAGGCCGACGCGGCGGGTCTCCCCGCCTACCTGGAGTCCTCCAAACCGTCCAACCTGCCCTTCTACGAGCACTTCGGCTTCACCGTGCGCGAAAGGCTCCAACTGCCGGACGGCGGACCGGAGTTGTGGGCGATGTGGCGCGAGCCGCACCGCCCGGCCGGCGCCTGAGAGCGACACCGGCCACTCCCGCCGTGCGCACCGGCGCTCGCGCCGATGCGCGTCGTCGCCTTCCGCCTACAGCTGTTGCTGGATCCACCAGAAGGCGAGGCCGACCGCGCCCGTACCGAGGCCGTAGCAGGTGCCGCGCAGAAGGTGGGCGGCCGCGTCGTGGCGGTGGCGGCGCACCCACTGCCGCAGACGGACGGTCCGGGCCACCCGGGGCGCCCGCGTCACGGGCTCGATGTGCTCCCCCGGCCCGGCCATGAGATCCGGGGCCGACTCCAGGGCCGGGGCCGTCTCCAGGGCCGGGGCCGGTTCCGGGTCCTGGGCCGGGGGCTTGGGCTTCCTCATGTGATGTCCTTCGTCTCAGCGGTGCTGCGCACAGTCCTGCAGCCGGCGGGCGATCTCCCGATCCGGCCGGCACACCAGCACGTCGTCCGTTTCCTCGCGGGTCGCCAGACGCTCGACCTCGGCGGTGAGGCCGGACGCCCTGACCCGTACGGGCGGGCAGTTGCGCCGCACGTACGTCGCGAACAGGCCCATGCCCTCCATGAAGGCGTCGTCGGGGCCGTCCAGGCAGTTCTGCAGCAGATCGATCCAGTGCTCGGCCTCGGCGACCTCACCCCGGCCGAGGTGGTGCAGGTGCAGACAGTAGGCAGCGGCTCTGTTACCGGCACCGGCGGCGAACTGCCACCAGAACTGGGCGCTCTCCGGATGGTCCGCGAGGGAGAGCATGCAGGCGAAGACCTGCGCGCCGTCGACATCGAGGTCCTCCAGGTCGTCCTCGTTCACCAACAGCGCGGTGCAGTCCTCGGCGCCGCCCGCCGCGCCGTCCTCACCACCGTCCTCCGCGCCGCCCTTCCTGCCGATCGCCTCCGCCAGCCGCTCGACGTGCACGGCGGCACCGGGCTGGTCGAGCACCCAGCGCACCACCACGGACAGCTGCTGCCGCGCCCGCGACACCGACGGCACCTCGACGCCGGCCGGTGGTAGGCCACTGACCCGCGGTACGTCGACGGCAGGCGGCACATAGCCGGCGTCTTCCGCCAGCCGCCGCAACCCCGCTCCCACGTCGAAGGCGCGCCGCCTGACGCGCAGCTTTCCTCCGGCCTCCGCAAGGAGCCGTTCCACACTGCTCACTTCGGGTCCCCCTCTCCCCTGATGTACGACGACACGGCCCGCTCCAGGCGCTCCTTCGCCTTGCGGCAGTGGTAGTCGACGGTGCTGTTGGTCACGCCCAGGTACCAGCCGATCTCGCTGGTCTCGCACTGCAGCACGTACCTCAGGACGATGACGTCGAACTGCCGCGGCGGCAGGCTGCACAGCGCGGCGTACAGGCCGGTCTCGCCGCGCAGCAGCCCCAACTTCCTCCGGAATCCGCCCAGTTGCTCCGATATGACGACCCGGCGCAGGATGGCCCAGGTCTGCTGCTGGAGGTTGCTCTCCTCCAGCAGGGCGTCCCAGTGGCGCAGGATCTCCAGGAACGCCCGGTGCACCGCCTCCTCGGCGGCGTCGTTACCGTCGAGGTGGAGCAGCGCGTACCGGTGGAACGCACCCTGGTTGGCCAGGTAGAGCGCCTCGAACTCCAACGGCAGGGGCAGTACCGCCTCCGCCACCGGGCTGCCGTCCTCCGCATGGACATCTTCGGTCATGGGTCCTCTTCGATGAGGCGTGGAACGTAAGGGCGAACGACAACTCCGGTCGCGCCACCCGCTGATGACGCCCACTCAACCCGACGGAGCGGAAAAACACGCATGCCCGCGGGGCCGAATATCACCCATTGATCACCATGCGCTGCGCAGCGTAATGACCTACCCAGCGGTAGTGGACCGTGAGCTGCCACTTCCCGGCGGGCGGTTGACGGGGGTCTACACCTCTTCGCGTCAACCAGTGACGCAACTCACAGCAGTACGCCGCACTTCCGGCGACATCCGGCCATGCGGCGACACCTCACGAACCTGATGTGTCAGCACCTTCACCCCCCGTAGGCGAACGGTCCGCATAGTGGGCGTTCACGTCGTACGGGCAGGACCGGCACCCAGACTCTTCCGGCTCACCGAACGTCTCACGCAATGAACAGGCACGACCATGAGTCGGACAGACACCCGGCCCCCCGAGGGCTCCCCGCAGACCGGACAGGACGGCGAGTCCGTGCTGTCGCACGGACTCAAGCAGCGTCATCTGTCGATGATCGCGCTCGGCGGCGTCATCGGCGCGGGGCTCTTCGTGGGCTCCGGGGCCGGTATCGCCGCGGCCGGGCCGGCCATCGTGCTGCTCTTCGTCGGGGCCGGCGCGCTGGTCATGCTGATCATGCGGATGCTCGGCGAGATGTCCGCCGCCCGGCCCTCCACCGGCTCCTTCTCGGTGCACGCGGAGCAGGAACTCGGCTCCTGGGCGGGGGTCACCTCGGGCTGGATGTACTGGCTGATGCTCTGCGCCGGTGTGGCCGCCGAGGCCACCGCGGCGGGCACGATCATGCACACCTGGGTGTCGTTCCTCCCCGCCTACGGCTGGGTGGCGATCTTCATGGCGTTCTTCTGCGCCAGCAACCTCACCGCGGTCAAGAACTTCGGCGAGTTCGAGTTCTGGTTCGCCGCCATCAAGGTCGCGACGATCGTGGCCTTCCTGGTCCTCGGCGTCCTGGGCATCCTCGGTGTGTTCGGCAACCCGCCCGGCACCACCCATCTCACCGGCCACGGCGGCTTCTTCCCGACCGGCGCCGCCGGCCTCGCCTCCGGGCTGCTGACCGCCATCTCCGCGTTCGCCGGTCTGGAGACCGTCACCATCGCGGCGGCGGAGTCCGACGATCCGAGCCGGAACGTCGCCCGTGCCGTCCGCACCGCCGTCTGGCGCATCGCCGTCTTCTACATCGGCTCCATGGCCGTGGTCGTCACGCTGGTGCCGTGGAACAACCCGAAGGTCGCCGCACAGGGCCCGTACGTCACCGTGCTCGACCGGCTCGGCATCCCGGCCGCCGGCACGATCATGCAGATCGTGGTGCTGGTGGCGCTGCTCTCCGCGATGAACGCCAACATCTACGGCTCGTCGCGGATGGCGTACTCCCTCGTCAACCGGGGTCTCGGGCCGCGCTTCCTCGGCCGGGTCACCCGGGGCGTGCCGGCCGCGTCGGTGCTGGCGTCCTGCGCCTTCGGCTTCGCCGCCGTCATCGCCGGGATCATCTGGCCGACCACCGTGTTCGCCTGGCTGCTGAACATCGCCGGCTGTGCGGTGCTGGTCGTCTGGTGCCTCGTCTGCCTCACCCAGCTCAGGATGCGCCGCCGTCTGGAGCGCGAGGCACCCGAGCTGCTCTCCGTGCGGATGTGGGGCTTCCCCTACCTGACCTGGCTGGCGTTCGCCGCCATCCTCGGCGTCTTCGCCGTGATGGCCACCTCGACGGACGGCCGCCACCAACTCGCCGGAACGGCCGTCGTGGTCGCGACCCTGGCCGCCGCCGGCCACCTCAAGCAGCGGCGCGACCGACGAGCCACCACCACAGGCTGAGCCCTGGTCCCGGCAGCCGCACGCGATCGCCCCGGCGTTACCCACACACCTCCGCGATCAGGGCCCGCACGACCTCCGCCTCCGGCGAGCCCAGCTGGGTGTAGTGGTGCAGGGCGCGCTCCCAGTGGTGCAGGGCAAGCCGCGGCGCACCGGCCCGGCAGACCGATCCGAGACCGCGCCGCGCCCGGGCCTCCTCGTACCTGCTGCCGCAGGAGCGGCTCAGGCGCAGCGCCCGCAGCAGGTGGCGCCGGGCCGACGTCGGGTCATCGGCCTTGGCGTACGCCTCGCCCAGCCCGTTGAGGGTCATCGCGGCGTCGAGGTGCATGTCCCGTGCGTCGAAGATCCGCCCGGCCTCCTGGAGGTGGCCGATGGCGTCCGTGGTCCGGCCGAGCTCCAGCTCCGCCAGTGACATCCCCCGCAGGGTGATGGCACGGTTCCGCTCGGCCCCCAGCCGCTCGTACTGCCGCAGTGCCCGCAGATGGTCGTCCAGCGCCCCGGCGTAGTCCCCGGAGTAGTGCCGCACCCAGGCGTGGTTCTCGACCGCGTTCGCGCTGCCGTGTGCGTCCCCCGCCGCCTCGAAGTGACCGGCGGCGGCCGTGTAGTGGGCCGACGCACCGGGCAGGTCCCGCTGTTCCAGCAGTGCCAGGCCCAGGCTGTTGTGCAGGATGCCCTGCGCGCGGCGGGCGCCGGCCCGTTCGGCGGCGGTGAGCGCCACCTGGTGCGTGGCCTGCCACGGCGCCCAGGTCTTGGCGAGGAAGAAGTAGCCGCGCAGCGCATCCGCGAGGAGCCAGCTGCGGGCCGGCGCGGAGGACCGGGCAGCGGCCCGGCAGACGCCGACCAGGTTGTCCAGCTCCGCGGACAGCCAGGACAGGGCGTCGGCACGGGAGGAGACCTCCAGGGCGGTGCCGGGCGGCAGGCCGTGCTCGTCCTGGAGGCGGTAGCGGTGCGGCGACAGCACCCGGTCGGCGCGGTCGGCGGTGGCCAGGTAGTGATCGACCAGCCGGTCGACGGCGGCCTCCCGTGCCGCCGCCGTAAGGTCCTCCTGCGCCCGTTCCCGGGCGTAGTCGTGGACCAGGCCGTGCAGCCGATAGCGCCCGCGGTCCTCCTCGTGCACCATGTGGGCGGCGCACAGGCCCTCCAGCAGACGGCGGGCCCGGGCGAGCGGCAGATCGACGAGAGCGGCGGCGGCATGCACGCCCAGCCGGGGGCCGGGGTGGACACCGCACAGTGCGAACAGCCGCCGCTGGTCGTCGTCGAGATCGCGGTACGAGACCGTCAGCACCGAGGCCATCCGCCGTTCCCCGTCGTCGAGTTCGTCCAGTCTGCTCTGCTCGTCCGCCAGCCAACCGGCCAGGTCGGCGAAGGCGCCCGGCGGTCTGCCGCGGACCCGGGCCGCCGCGATGCGCAGAGCCAGCGGAAGCCCACCGCACTGCTCGGCGATCCGCGCCGCGTGCCGGGCCACCTCCTCGGCGGCCGGTCCGCCCGCCCCTGCCCCGGGCCGGGCGGACACCTCCAGCAGCAGCCGCACGGCGGCGGCGTGCGGCAGGACGTCGAGGGTGAGGCGGTGGGCCTCGTCCACCGCGGGGAGCCGCCGTCTGCTCGACACCAGCACCCTGCTCCCGCCGGGTGGCGGCAGCATCGGACGCATCTGAGCGCTGTCGTGTGCGTTGTCCAGCACGACGAGCACGGGCCGCTCCGTCAGATGCCGGCGGTAGACGGCCGCGCGGTCCTCGGCATGCACCGGAACCGCCGCTGCTGGGACACCCAGTTGATGGAGCAGGCGCCCGAGTGCCTCTGCGGGTGTCAGCGGGGGCACGCCCGCGTCGTGTCCGCGCAGATCGACGTAGAGGACGCCGCCGGGGAACCGCCGTTGCCGGAGCGCTGTGTGGGCGGCCTGGATCAGGAGCTCGCTCTTGCCCACGCCGCCCGGGCCCGTCACCACGCTGACGGCCGGGCCTGCCGAGCCGTCCCCGGTGCCCAGGGCCGCTACCAGGGACGCCAGTTCCTCCTCATGGCCGACATGGACCGCCGACGGCGACGGCAGCGCGCTGGAAGGCGTACCCACGGGCTGCTGCGCGACCGTGACGGTCACCTGCCCGCCCTGGATCACCGGGCCGTGGAACACGCCTCCCGAGACGGTGTTGTGCACTCCGCCCGGTGCCTGCGGGACGCCGGACACCGCCCCCGGCTGCCCCAGGGCATCCCGGCCGGCACCGTCCGCTTCGCTCGTACTCATCCGCCCGCCCCCTCCGGGTACCCGCTCGCCGTCGAAAGGATCACAGGGTCCCACCCAGCCACCGCACACAGGCCAGGGCGACCCGGAGGAACTCGTCCGCCTCCGGTGACCCGGGCGCGGGCGGCGGCCGGTGCTCCCGGCCCACGGCGAAGGCGTGCCGGACGGCCGGGACGTTCGGCACGCCCAACTCCATTGCGTGATACAGGACTTCACGGGCCGCCGTCACCCGCGCACCCTCACACAGCAGCCGGTAGCGCAGCGCGTCGAGGCAGAAACGGGAGGCGAGCCAGGCGTCCCGCACCGGGTCGGTACGCTGCCGGTCGGCCGCCGTCAACCGGGTCCACAGCACGCTCTCCGCGTTCTGCGCCCAGAACCTGGCCTCCCCCGCCAGCTCCCGGACGGCCGGCCAGGTCAGCCCGGCCTCCTCCAGCGTGCCCACGATCGCGTGGCGTTCCGCCAGCAGACGGCAGGCGACCAGCGGGGCGCGCGCCGGCCCGGCCGGCTCGGTGACATTGACGCGCAGGGTGGCCAGATGCCGGTTCATCGCCGCGGCCAGCGCGTACCAGCGCTCCTGGCACGCGTCACCGTCGATGACGACGGTGACGTCGATGTCGCTGAAGCGGCTGACGGCCGCCGGGTCGAGCGCCGACCCGGTGAGAACGGCGGCCAGCACACCCGGCCGGCCGTGCAGGACGTCGCGTGCCCAGGCCGCGATGTCCGCCGGCGGCAGGAACGCGGGCCGGACGCGGCCGGGATCGGCCACCGGCCGCGCGGTGCCGGAGGCTTCGTCCTCCGCCCTGCGCAGCCGCACGGTCCGGCCGGCCCCCAGCATCGAGCGCAACGCCGCGGCGATCGTGGTCCGTTGCAAGGGCGTGGCCGGGTACGGGTCGTCGTGCTCCACGACGATCTCGTCCCCGTCCCGGGCGACCCGGGTGACACCGAGGTCCAGTTGTCTGCAGAGCTTGGCCAGATCGATGCGCCGTACGCCGCGGCCGTCGGGCTCCGCAAGGAGGGCGTGCTGGGTGCGCGCGTCGAGCAACTGCAGCCGCGGGCCGGGCCGCCGGCAGCCGCAGCTGCCGTCGATCCAGCGGCCCCGGTCGCCGTTCACGTAGCGCAGCAGCGGCATCGCCCGGTTGACCAGCGGCGTCACCGCGATGTCACCGGCCACCCCGAGCGGCAGCGGTTCCCCCGCCTCCCCCACCACCTCCAGGAACGCCCCCGACTCCTCGACGTGGTAGGTGCCGGTCTCCCCGCACTCGTGCGCGACGATGCCGGCCTCGGCGAGCGTGTACAGGGCGGTGACCGGGCAGCCGAAGGTCTCCCGGATGCGTGTCCGCAGCTCCGGGGTGAACTGCTCGCCGGACAGCACGACCAGCCGCGGTGCGACCCCGCTCGACGGGCCGAGGCGATCACACAGCGCCGCCATCACACTCGGCATCACGGTGATCACCTGCCCCCGTAACGCCTCGGCCGCGGAACGGAATTCCTCGTCCGGCAACTGCCAGGCCCGACTGAGGTTCCACTTGACCAGCCGGACACCGGACGGGTCCGCTGCGACCGAGGCCCGTGAGGTCGACGCCAGATGCAGGGTCAGATGCATGATCGACGGCTCGACGGATGCGCCCAGGCGGCGCCGTACGTGCCGGATCAGGGCGGCGAGTTCCGCTTGCTGCGCCGCCTCGTCGACGACGACCTCCAGGGGCGCGCCGGTCGTTCCGGTGGTGTGCACCCGCCGCCACCGGCGGGCGTCCCCTTCGGCCGACCACAGGCGCGGCCGCTCGGTCCTGACGTCCGTACGGCGCAGCAGCGGCAGGCGGCGCAGGGTGGCCGGCGCGTTCTCGCCGGAGACCGGCCCCGGCGGGATCAGTGTCTGGTAATGGGGAACGTGCCGGCGGGCGTGGTCGAGCAGTTCGGCGAGCGCCGTCGGCGCGGGCGGGCCGGTCATCCCGGAAGCCAATCGGCGGCTTCCTGGTCGACCTCGGCCAGGAACCCGGACAGCTCCTGGATGTCGTGGCCGCTCGTGGCCCAGAACTCGGCGAGCGCGGCGGGGCCGCTCTCCTCGCCCGGCTCACCGGCCACGGGCGCATGCAGCGCGTGGGCCCGGTAGGTCACCATTCTGACCAGCCGCAGCAGCTCCGTGGTGTTCCCGCCCTCGGCGGCCCAGCGGCTGCACAGTTCGGCGAAGGCCTCCCCGCCGTCCGGCACCGCTTCGGCCGACCGGGAGGCGTGCACCAGCAGGCGCAGACGGCCGCGCAGCAGCACCCCGGTCCGTTTGCTCATCCGTGCGGGGACGGCCTGGAGGAACGCCTCGTGCAGATAGTCCGGCAGCTCTGCGGCACGGAGCGTCGACCGCATCACCCGCACCGGCGTCCTGCGTCCGATCACCGGGTCTCGTCCTCCGCCGTCCGGCCGCCGGCCGCGGACCGGGTGGCCTGCTGGAGGTTCTCCAGCCGCCACAGCATCCGGTCGACCGCCTTGCGCACCGCGGGGTCCCGGGCCGGCTCCGAGGCGGCCTGCCGGACCAGCTCCAGCGCCCGGGCCGGCAGTCCCAACCGCTCGTACACGAGGGCGAGTCCGTGCAGGGCGCGCGGCAGATCGATGGTCAGGGACAGGGCGCGCATCTCGCTCACCGTGCGTTCCAGGCTCCGCGCCGCGGCTTCGGGTGAGCCAAGGCGTGCCTCGCACATCGCCAGGCTCGCTTCCGTGTCGAGCCGGTGCCGGGCGTCGGCGCGCCCGTCGCCGGCCGCCAGCGCGGTGCGATAGGCCGCGGCGGCCTCCTCGTACCGCCCGCGCCGCAGATGGACGTTGCCCGCCAGCTTGTGCGCGATCAGCAGGCCCGCGGCATCGCCCTCGCGGCCACGCAGCGCGACGCAGATGCCCAGCTCGTGCAGCGTCGACCGGTCGTCCTCCTGCAGGTACGACAGGAAGGCCCGCTGCCCCGCCAGTTCGGCGCGCAGCGCCGGGGAGTCGGCGGCTCCGGGGAGCACCTCGCACTCGCGCGCCAGTTGCCAGGCGGAGCGGGTGTCGCCGAGCTGGGCGATCTTGCGGGACAGCCGGACCCGGAGGCGCACCCGGTCCGCGGTGTCCCCGCGGCCGTCGGACGCCTCGATCAGTGCCTTGGTGAGCAGGACGTACTCCTTCCAGAAGCCACGCGCGTTCAGCCGGTCCAGCAACCGGTCCGGGACCGCCTCGCGCAGGGCCCGCCACTCGCCGGTTGCCACGGACACGAGGGCCACCGGCGCCAGCACCCCCGCGAGCGACGCCAGCGCGTCGTTCTCCGCGCCGGCCGCCAGACCTGCCAGTTCGCCGAGGATCTCGTGCAGCGCGGCCGGCCGGGCCGAGGGCTCCTCGTCGTCCAGGGCCTGGACGACGAGCTGGGGCACCTCGACCCCGCCGGCCACCCGGACGACGAGACAGCGCGGGACCAGATCGGACAGCGCGAGGGTGAACCACGAAGGCAGCGGCATCCCGGCCGAGAGCAGGTCCGCGAGCGGTACCCGGTCGAGCACCGCGGCGTACGCGAGGGCCTTGCGGTGCACCGGTGGCAGCCGGGCGACGGCCGTGGACACGAGTTTCCGGGCGGAGCGGACGTCCGGCGGGAGGTCGGGGCGGACCAGCAGGGCCGCCGGAACGTAGGCGGTGTGCGCGAGGAAGGTGCGCAGGGCGAGCGGATGGGAGAGCACATCGGCCGGCAGCTGTTCCGCCAATTCCTCGGGATCGACGGGAAGGTTGGTGCGTTCCGCCATGTGCGCGATGAAGTCGGTGCCTTCGGCCCGGGACATCGGCGGGACGAGGACGTGGCGGACGTCGGCGGCATCGACGAGGTGCTCGATGGCCGTGGCCAGGACCAGGCAGTCCGGGTGCCCGGCGAAGGCGCGCAGCACGGTGCTCCCGGTCCGGTCCGTGCCGAGATCGTCCAGCAGCACCAGGAGCGGTTCCTCCGCGACGCGCGCCAACAGGGCGGCCAGCGCCTCCGGCCAGTCATGGAGATACAGCTCTTCGGCGGTCATCCCGCGGTCGAAGGTCCGGTCCAGCCAGGCGTTGACCTCCTCCACGAGGTAGCGCGGCTCGGCGGTCGTGGTCCCGCCCGCGGGCAGGGCGAGCACGGTCCGGTCGGTGCGGAGACCGTCCGCGGTGTCGCAGAGCACATGGGTCTTGCCGATGCCGGGAAGTCCGCACAGCACGACCGGTGCCCCACCCGCGGTCAGCGCGGCGCGGGCCGCCGCCACGGCGGAGCTGCGCTGCCAGCCACTTGCCGGGGCGTGGAAGGCCGAGCGGTAACTCTCCGCGGGCGGTGGCTGTCCGGCCCGTAACGCCGACACCGCGGGCCGCGGCGGCCCGGGCGGCTCCCCGCGGATCCCGGCACACAGCCGGGTGAACGACTGGGGGTGGTCCAGTCCGCCGCGGAAGTCGCAGTAGGTGTACCGGTCCAGGAAGTCCGCATGCGCCAGCGCCGCGTCCGAGGCGTCCGGGAGCAGCACGGGAATCACCCGCATCGAGCGGCCGTTGACCCGGGCCGCGACCGCGAGGCGTACCTCCTCGTTCTGCCACGGCCCCAGGCCGTGTGCGCCGTACATCGCCAGACAGCACGGGCTGTTGGCCAGCGCCTCGTTCTGACGCTCCTGCCAGGGCTCGCCCGCCACCAGATACCAGTCGTCGAGGAAGACGTGGAAGCCCTCGGCGTGCAGCATCTCGGCGAGCCGGTGCACCACCGCGCGATCCTTGTCGGCGTTGTAGCTGATGAACGCGTCATAGGCCGACCCCGCCGGACGGGCTTCGCTTCCCACCACTCCCCCATCGCACCGCGCAGCTCCCACCACCGGTTTCCGGGCAGATGCGCACGCACACCGGCGCCCGGCACGGTGACCCCGATTATGCCTGGCGGCGGACGGGCGGGTCATCGGCCAGGGGCGGTCGCACGGGCGCGGAGCGAGCGCCGGGATCAGCTGCCCACCGACGCCCGCCTCCCCAGCTCCTCACTCCCCCCAGATCTTCCGGTAAGCCTGCCGGTAACCCTCCGAGTCCCAGGACAGGGCGCCGCCGCTGTTGGTGGGGGTGGCGATGTGGACGGGGGCGACGTACCCGCTGTCCGGGGCGCCGGCGAAGGCGCGGTTGAACTCGTCGATGATCTGCCAGCCCTGTTCGGAGAGCGGCTCGGGCACGGTGGCGGCCTGGAACTGCTTGCCGTTGACGCGCTGGAAGGCCGACGGATCGCCGTCGCCGGCACCGATGTTGAAGGGAGCGCCGGCGCCGTCCTTGCCCGCGGCGCGCAGCGCGGGCGCGGCGTGCTGGAAGTACAGGTCGTTGATGGCCGCGGAATAGGTCCACCTGCGGCCGAAACGGGACAGCAGCGAGCGGACCTCCCCGATGGAGCGCCTACTGGCCTCGGGGATGGGGATGTTGGTGTAGCGCAGCAGCTTCACCCCGGAGCAGGTGGCGAGTTCCTTCTTGATCAGGTCGGACTTGTGCTTCGCGAAGGGCACCGTGGCGTCGGTGAACAGCACCACGCCGGCGTGGCCGTGGGAGCGGGCGATGATCCAGTCGGCGCTGATCTTCGCGACGTCCTCGACCCGGGAGGTGATGTTGCTGAAGAGCTGCGGGTCCTTGCTCGGGCCGGGGGCGGGGGCGGCGTGCCAGCCGATCAGCGGAATCCCGGCCGTACGGGCCTTCTTGAGGTCCTTAGCGACGATGCCGGGATCGAACCCGCTGAGCACGATGCCGTCCGGCTTGAGGTCGAGGGCCTGCCGGAAGGCGGCCCGCTGGCCGTCGGGCGTGCCCTGGCCGTTGAGGGTGCGGGCGTGCCAGCCGAGGATCTTGGCGGCTTCCTGGAAACCCTGGGCGACCCCGGCGACGCCCGGGTTGGTCAAGGTCTGGGCTATGTAGACGACGGTCTTGCCGTGCACGGCCTTGGGCCCGGTGGTGGGGCCCTTCCAGGGGGCGTTGACCTCCTGGGCCTTCTTGACGGCCTGCTCGGCCCGGGAGAGGGCGGTGGGGCAGCCGGGCTTGGCGGAGCTCTTGGCGGAGTCGGTGGTGCCGGCGCCGGAATCGCAGCCGGCGGTGGCCATGACCAGGAGTGCGGCGGCGGTCACGGCCGCCTTGCGGGTGGGGTGCACGGGTGTCCTCGCAGCGCAGGATGAGGGTACGGGCCGGGGTGGGGGGAGACAGGTTACGGGTGGCGGTGGTCCGGGCGGCATCCGCCTGCGGGAGATGCCCCCACCGTCGGAGATGCCGTGTATGCCGCCTGTGCCGGACCCGTTGAAATCGCGCCAGTTCGTGCTCGCGTTCGCGCTCGCCTTCGCTCCCTTTTCGCGCCACTTCCCTCCCCTTCCCACCCCTTCGTTCCCCTTGATTCCGCTCCCCGACGGGCATCGACCGACCGCGAACAGGACCTCCACCTCCGCCTTAACGGACCAAAGGTGACGAACAGTTGAATACTGCGAAGCCTTGATGCGTCACAGGTTGCATGCCCGTGCACAACCGGTAGTGTTCACGGCCGGTTGACCGTGTGGCGGAATCTTTTCGCTCGCATTGAGGTGCAAACCTCGCAATCTCCGTGTTTCCCCGTCGTCACGTCCCCGTCGTCGACGGTCGGAACACCCCCTCGGTCACCGCTCAGCAGCACGTCGTAAGGAGGCCCGGGTGTCCGTGGACGCAGTGGACCCGCCACAACACGAACCCGAACCGTCCCGGCGTACGCCGCTGCGGCCGCCGTTCCGTCAGCAGGCGGACGCGCTCCTCGACCGATGGCCGTTCCGGCGGAAGCTCAACGTCCTGGTCATCGCGCCCGTCGCGGTCGTCGGCGTGCTGCTGGGCGTCGGCGTCACCACGCAGGTGGGCAAGGCCCAGGACGCCGGCCGCAGCGCGGAACTGGTGCGGGACAGCGAGCAGGTCACCCGGCTGATCAACGACGTACAGGCCGAACACCGGCAGGCGCTCCTGCTGTCCGTGGAACAGGAGTCGGTCCGGCCCGGCGGCGCCCTGCCGTCCACCGCCGCCTACCGCCGCACCCAGCAGCACACCGACAAGCAGGTCACCGCCGTGCACACGGCGTTCGGACCGGGCCTGCCGAAGGACGAGGCCCGGGCCCTTGCGTACATCCGTGGGCTCACCGTGCTGCGGGACAAGGTCGAACGCGGCTCGGTGCCGGCCGCCACCATCGACCCCGCCTACGCCGCCGCCGTCGGCTACCTGATCGACGGCATCGGCCTCGACCGCTACGTCGGCACCTCGTCGTCCTCCGTCACCAACCTCCTCGACACCGTGCTCCGCGCCGACGCCGCCCACGCGGCCTTCGAGAGCGGGGTGTTCTCCGCCCAGACCCGGGACGCCAACGCGCTCACCGAGTACACCCGCGCGGTCGGCGCCCACAAGCTGTACGAGGAGCAGACCGCACGGTTCGGCCGGATCGCCGACCCCGAGCAGGTCCTGGCGCTGGGCGGGATCGAGCGGGACGCCGAGGAGAACGGCATCGAGGCCCAGTTCGCGGAGCTCCAGATCGACCCCGGCTCCCTGCAGGGCCAGACCCCGCACCAGCTGCGCAAGGCCATGGCCGCCGGAACCCGGCAGGCCGAGGCCCGCCTCGCCGTCACCCGGTCGCTGACCGAGCAGATCGCCGCCCGCGCCGACGGCCTCTCCCGGGACGCCCTGCACAACGCGCTGACGATGCTCGGCCTCGCCCTGCTCGGCTTCGCCTCCTGGCTGACCTTCTCCGTCCTGGTCCGGCGCTCGGTCGTCCGCCCCCTGGCGGCCCTGACCGGCGCCGCCCAGCAGGTGGTCGACGTGGCCGGCGAGGAGCTCGCCAGGGTCGAGGACGACGATTCCGCGGACCGCACCCCGCTGCGGCCGCGGCCGATCCCCGTCCCGGTCCACGACGAGATCGGCCACCTGGCCGAGGCGTTCAACCAGGTGCAGGTGACCGCCGCGGCGCTGCTGGAACGTCAGGTGCTCAGCCGCCGCAACGTCGCCGAGATGTTCGGCAACGTCGGACGCCGGGTCAGCAACCTCACCTCGCGCCAACTGATGCTCATCGACGCCGTGGAACGCGAGGAGACCGACCCGGACGTCCTGGAGCGGATGTACCGCATCGACCACATCGCCGTCCGCCTCCAGCGCAACGCCGACAGCCTGATGCTGCTCGCCGGCATCCGGGACCCCGAGATGGAGGCCCGCCCGACCGGCCTGGCCAACGTCATCCGGGCCGGACTCGGCCAGATCGAGGGCTACCAGCGGGTGTCGCTGCGGGCCGAGACCGAGGTCGTCGTCGCACCCGACATCGTCGACGACCTGACCCTGATGCTCGCCGAACTGCTGGAGAACGCGGTCTCGTTCTCCCCGTCCGACACCCCCGTCGAGGTGGTCGTCCGGCCCGGCACCGACGTCACGTCGGACGGCGGCGCCCTGATCGAGGTCATCGACCACGGCCTCGGCATGAGCGCGGAACGCCTCGCCGAGGAGAACGCCCGGCTGGTCCGCCGGGAACGGCTCGACCTCGTACCGACCAAGGTCCTCGGCCTGTTCGTGGTCGGCAACCTCGCCCGGCGCTCGGGCATCCGGGTCACCCTGAGCCGCACCCCGGGCGGCGGGGTCACCAGCACCGTCTGGCTCCCGTCGACGCTGCTCCCGGCCGTGAACCCGGCTCCGACGCCGACGTCGCCGGACATACCGTCGGCGGCCGGGGTCACGGAACGGGCCGGGGCTGCGGACACGGCCGGGCCCGAGTCCGATGCCGAGTCCGACGCCGCGAACGAGTTCGCGCCCGACCCCGTGGCGAACGCCGCCGAGCACACAGCCCCCGGCAGCGCCGACTCCGCCTCCGCCGCCCCCTCTTCCGCCACGCCCCTGCCCGTGCGGGCCCTCCCCACCGCGCCCGAACGGCAGCCGGACGGGCCACCCCGGGAGGACAAGCTCCCCCGGCGCCTCCCGCGCCCCACCCCGGGCGACGCGGAGCCGGCCACCCCCGCGTCCGCGAACGGCCCCGGCCGGTCCGTCCGGCCGCTGCGACGGCGGGTACGGGGAGCGACGCTCGACATGACCACCCCGGCGGCCGACCGAACGGCACAGGACGTGCGCCGGCCCGCCGACGCCGACGCGGTCCGGTCGGAACTCGACGAATTCGAGGCCGCCGTCCGCAGGGCGGAACAAGAGAGTGCGCCCGCAACGGGCGAACCGGCGCCATCGCCACACCAGCAACCCCGGAAGGAGTCGGGCAGTGAGCACGCCGACAGGTAACAGCGGTTCCGAACGGCAGGAACCCACCGATCTGACAGCCGCCGCGGCCGACTTCACCTGGCTGCTCGACCGGTTCGCCACGCAGACCGCCGGCGTCGTCGACGCCATCGCGGTGTCGTCGGACGGCCTGCTGATCGCCGTCTCCCAACTGCGCGAACAGGCCGACTCCGAGCGGCTCGCAGCGATCGTGTCGGGCGTCACGAGCCTGGCCGCCGGCGCGTCCGGCAACTACGGCCTCGGCGGCCTCAACAAGGTCATCATCGACCTGGAGGGCGGCCATGTGCTGGTGTCGGCCATCGGCTGCGGTGCCGTCCTCGGCGTGGTCACCTCGAAGGAGGCGAAGCTCGGCAACATCGCCTACGAGATGACCCTCTTCGCCAACCGGGCCGGCAGCGCGCTCACCCCCCAACTGGTGCTGGAACTCAAGAAAACCGCCGGCGCCGCCCCGACCCGCTGACCTGCCTGCCTCCCAGCGGCGGAGGCAGGGTGCGGACGCCGCGGAGCGAGCAGAAGGCGTGCTGTCCGCGCCGGGGCTGTGCTCAGGGCCATTGCCGGCTCTGAGCACAGGGCCATGCCGGCTCTGGGCACAGGGTCGTTTTTTGGCCGGCACAAGAAGAGGATCGTTGCGGTTGCGGGCGCTGAGAAGAGGATCATGATGGTGACCGGTGAACCAGAGCCGAACGCCTCACCGGACGAGCCGGCGGGCAGCGCCCCGGGCCCGTCGGAGCCGGCCGGCCGTGCTCCCGCGATCCGGCCCTTCCTGCTGACCGCCGGCCGGGTGGCGGGGGGCGGCACCGGCCCGCCACTGCCGGTCGAGACCCAGATCGTCGCGACCGCGTCCGGGATATCCGTCCTGGGCTCCCTCGCCTTCGAACAACACGACATCGTCGCCGCCTGCCGACAGCCGCAGTCGGTGGCGGAACTGGCCGCGCGGCTGCGCCTCCACCTCAACGTGGTCCGGGTGCTGGCGGAGGACCTGCGCGCCGCCGGGCATCTGGCGGTCCACGTCCCGCACGCCGGCACCACCCAGGACATCTCCGTACTGCGAAGGGTTATCGATGGTCTCCGTGCCGTCCCCGACTCACGGGACACGCTCCGTGACAGCGGTTGAAGCGCCGCCGGTACCGGTCAAGTTGGTCATCGCCGGCGGCTTCGGCGTCGGCAAGACCACGGCCGTGGGCGCGATCTCCGAGATCCGGCCGCTGACCACGGAGGCCGCCATCACCGAGGTCGCGGCGGGGGTGGACGACCTCTCCCACACCCCCGGCAAAACCACGACCACGGTCGCCATGGACTTCGGCTGCATCACCATCGACCCGACGCTGAAGCTCTACCTGTTCGGCACCCCGGGCCAGGACCGCTTCGGCTTCATGTGGGACGACGTGGTCGAAGGCGCCCTCGGCGGCCTGGTCATCGTGGACACCCGCCGGCTGGACGACTGTTACGCCGCGGTCGACTACTTCGAGCACAAGAACATCCCGTTCGCCGTCGCCGTCAACGCCTTCGACGGCGAGATCCACCACGACCTCGACGAGGTCCGCTGGGCCCTCGACGTCTCCGACCACGTCCCCCTCACCGTCTTCGACGCCCGCAACACCGGCTCGGTCCGGGACGCCCTCCTGGTCGTCCTGGAAGTCGCCCTGTCCCGGGCCGAGAACGCTACGGACAAGTGATCCGCCGCGACAGCTGCGCCGCCCCGCCCGCGAACTGACTCCCACGCCACGCACCCCTGCCCCCCTGCCATCCCAAGAGCCGCGCGTCAGCAGCAATCGCAGCTTCCGTGCGGGCGTCGGGCGGTGGTCACTGTGCCGGCATCTTCACGTGGACGTTCAGGCCGCCACCCTCGCGTGGTTCCGCCCTCACCGTTCCGCCATGCGCGCGTGCGACGGACCGGACGATGGAAAGGCCCAGGCCGACCCCCTGACCGCTGCCCGCGCGTGCGCTGCGCAGCCGCCGGAAGGGTTCGAAGAGATCGTCCACCTCGTACGCGGGGATGACCGGGCCGGTGTTGGCCACGGTCAGCGAGACATAGCCGGAATCAGCTGAGGTCGACGCCTCTACCCAGCCCCCGTGGGGAATGTTGTACTGCACGGCATTTTGCAGCAGATTCAACGCGACACGTTCGAGCAGGACACCATTGCCAAGGGTGTGGACAGGCTGACGTTCACCCCTCAGCTCCACGCCGACCGCATCCGCCTTCGCACGGACCTGATCGACGGCCAGAGAGGCCTTCTCGGCAAGATCAACGCTCTTTCGCTCGAAGACCTCATTCTCGCTTCGAGCAAGAAGCAACAAGCCCTCAACGAGCTGTTCACTACGCTCGTTGGTGGCCAGGAGCGTCTTTCCCAACTGAACGAGCGCCGGCTCGGCATTCGGGTCGGACATCTGCACCTCGAGCACCGTGCGATTGATCGCGAGCGGAGTCCGCAACTCGTGCGAGGCGTTCGCGACGAACCGCTGCTGCGCGTTGAAGGCCCGGTCCAGCCGTTCGAGCATGTCGTCAAAAGTGTCCGCGAGTTCTTTCAACTCGTCGTCAGGTCCGCCCAGTTCGATGCGCTTGTCGAGATCGGAGCTGGCCACACCGCGTGCGGTGCGGGTGATGCGACCAAGTGGCGACAACACCCGCCCCGACAAGACGTACCCGAGAGCGAAGGCCAACACCGTCAGGACCATCAAAACCAGCGTGGAACGATGCAGCAGCGAGTTCAGGGCAGCATCGCGTTGATCGTCGAGGCAGGCGTCGAGAGCACCGTTGAATTCGCCCACGCTCTGGGCCTGATGGAGCTCTTGGCACACATCACTGGCCATTCTCAGATCGATGCCACCGAGGAGGTGAAAAGCAGTGCCGCTGTTGCGCAATGCCTGCGCGGTCAAGAAGTAGATGAGGAGAAGAAGCACGATCCCGGCCACCAGGAACATGCCGCCGTACAGCAGCGTCAATCTCATCCGGATCGTGGGGCGCAGCCGCGAGTAGTCCGCGGCGGAGTCATGCCGGCACCAGGGCTGCTGCCCCTGGTGCGGGGAGCGTTTCGGCCCCGACGGGTGCACCGAGTGGTGCGCCTCAGAATGACGAGCCATGACCGTAAGCCCGGTCGCTGGAGCCGTACGCCGGAATGACCGTCCCTCGCATGTCCGCGCGCGGGCCACCGCACGCAGTGGACCACTCATAGGCTCGACAATGCCTCTGTCTCCCCCACCCACCGCGCGAACAGCCGACGCCCCTGACGGGCCGGCAAGCGCCCATGTGTATCGCTACGCGCAAGGTGGCACGTGTCCTTCCCCTGGAGTGACAGCGCACCTATCGTGCCCTTAACAGGCGTAAACGGGCGGTAAGTTCGGCTCCTTCCTCGATTGCCCGATCGACCGGCGCCCGGGGAGGCACAGTCCCTCTCGCCGCCTCCGGCCGGGGTCATCCCGTGAGGCTCCATGCCGGTGCGGGGAACCGGCACGCCACGGCCTTCCCCGCCCCATCGCCCCCTTCTGCACGGAGTTGCCTCAACAGGTCGCCCGAACCTGGTGCCGCTCCTGGTTCCGGCGCCCGTCCCGTCCCCTGGGCATCGATCACCTAGGAACACCAGAAGAGGAAGCAGGTCCGCGACCGTGTGGGGCGTGGTGCGGGCGTCCGGTTCGCCCCCGTGTTGGTGGGTGACGGCTTTGGTCGGGGCGGTTCCTCGGCAGTGGGTCGGGTGGCGACGGGCGGTGCCGTGGTCGCGGATGCGGGAACCGCAGAGTGGGAGACGGCGATGCCCGATGCCGATGCCGACGGCTTCGCGGCGTGCGACGGACGAGCCGGCTCTCCCGCGGTCCGGCTCGGTGCCGGCTCCGCGGTGGCGGACGTGTCGGCGGGCGTGGGCGACGCCTCCGACTCCGTGTGCCTCCCGTGTGTCGGACCAGTGGGCAGCAGTTCCCCCGACAGGCCTGTCGCAACGACGCCGACCAGTACGACCCCGGCCGCGACGCCGAGGGCCATCTTGGTCTTGCCGCCCTTGCGGCGTCGTGCCCGGCGCGGGCCGCTGCCGCGGCGGCGCGTCGCCGACGACCGGTGGGAGACGTACGCCTCGTTGCCGTCACCGGGACCGGCAGCCGCAGACGCAGCCGCAGCCGCGTCAAAGCCGGTGGCCGTGCCGGGGTCGAAGCCTCCGTCGGCCAGGCCGGGTCCGTTGGGCTCGCCGCCCTGTTCGGGAACGGGCCCTGTCTCGTACGACTCCAGAGGCTCGTACGACTCCCGAGGCGCGTACGCCTGCGTCTGCTCATAGGTGTGCAGGGGCGGCCCGAGGCCCTCGTCGTACCCGTACGTTCCCGTGTGCTCGTAGACCGGCGGCTCGGGCACCAGCGGGACGCCGCTCCGGTAGAGGGGGTGCGGCCGTGATGGGGGGTACCCGGTGGCTACGCCACCGTGGGCATGGCCACACGCCGGGCACGGCTCCGCCCCATCGAGATAGCTCCCGCATCCAACGCAATAGGCCATGCGGTTGTCCGCTTCCTCCGGTCGCCGCCCCCAGATGGCGGCACCCTACTGGCGCGGCGATGTCCGGCCCACCCCGCCCCCTCGCCAGGTCCGAGGTATACCGATGCGCCCCTGGTGCGGCACTACGCCCTGCCGACCCCCGGCTTGCCCGGTTGGTCACGCCAGATCAAGCGCCGGCATTCCCGAACAAGAAAACAGCAGTCAGGAGAATCGTCAGAGGCCGGCCGAAGGGGCGGAAAGCCGGTCAGCGTGCCGGGCGCGGATCCAGTCCCGTTCTTCACCATCCGACTTAGGAGTCCGCCTCGGACGGAGTCAGCCAGTCCCGTGCACTCCTGGCCGTAGCGCGCAACTGCGGGTGGTCACGCACGACCTCTCGTTGGCGTTCGGCCGGCAACCCGAGTTCGTTCAGCAGATTCAGAATGACCACCGCAGTGGTGACGTCCACAATGGCGATCAGCTCCTCGAGCTTGTGGTGGGGGGTTCGCCCCTCGTGGGCCAGGTCGTTTCGCGCTCGGGTCGTCCGCCTGGCCCACCGGTCCACGTCAGGCACGAGCGTGGACAGCGCCTCCTGGTCGGGGCGGGCCGCGAGTGCGTACAACCGATCCCGAAGTGTCGGGTCATTGCGCAGTGAGCCGCGGATCCGCTTCCTGTGCTCCTCGGGCACCTGAGCAAGCATCGCTTCACTCATCGGTTGGAAATCCTCCGATGGGATCGGCGGTTCGTCGATGTCAAAGCCACGGTGCAGCACCTCAGCCGCTCCCACCGCCGTCAGAAGATTGTTCTCGACGTACCGTGCCGGCGCGTACCGAAGCCCCAGAACCATGTTCGTGGCGGACTGCAGCCGCTCGTGCATATCGCACCAGCGGGGGATGATCTCCTCGAAGGGCAGCGCCTCGCACGTGAAGAACACACGATGATGAGCGGCTGCCTTCGCATCGTGCTTCCCGACCACAGAGGGCGAGTACAGCACGTCGACATTCCGCTCCGGGCGCAGCCCGCCGGACTCCGACACGGCGTCGTCCGGGGCCAGTTTCAGGCGTACCCAGATCATGCCTGCAGCACGGTGAGTGGCAAGGGCGATCAGGTCTTGTATCAACCGGGCATAGCCCATCGCCTCACTCAATGAGGACGCCTCGCGCCGGGTGATCCGCAGGTACGCGGTATCCCGCATGCGACCAACGGTGCCGCCCCGACGCTGATCGAAGAACGGCAGCGTGTAGCGGTGCGCAAGCACGAACTCCGTCCCGTCGACGTCGACCGACCGCACCTCCACGGGCTTGACGGAGAGGGTGCCACTCCCATCAGGACGCCCGCCGGACGCACCCAGGAACCCCTCGAGCACTGACGATGCCGCCCAATGCCCGAGGTCCTCCACCGACACCTCTGTCGTGGAGAACGCCGCCTCGTCCTCACTGCCGACGTGCGCCCCGATGAGTGCCGTCGTTGCCACGACGGTCTGTTTGTCGGGGGTCTTCACCCGCGCACCGAAGGTCCGCCGGCCGCCGGCCGGAAAACAGCCGAGGAGGCTGATCTCGCGCTGATCGGCGACACCATGGATCACACCCCACGTTCGACGGCCCTCATGGACCATCAGCACACCGGGAGCAGGCGTTGTCGTGACCCGGTCCTCGAACGCGCCGATCAAAGAGAGTGTCAGGCCGCACTCGGGCTCGTAGCGGAGCACACCTGGCACCTGGTCCCCAGGGTCTTCCGGCAGCCACCACAAGCCCGCCCACTCGCCCGACGCGTCGAGATTCAGCGGCTCACTGCCCATCATGTTCACCTTTGTCGTCGTACGGAGCGTTCGGGGGTTGCAGGCACGGCACTCTTCCGAATTATTCCTGCGTGGTGTCGCGGCGAAGAAATCGACCGGGGCCGGCGACAAGGCGCGGCTCCGGGCGCTGATGGAACCGCTCCGGGTCCGATGGAGGCTTTGATGTGCCCCAGTTTGCGTGGAGTCAAGTTGCTGGCTTCCAGGCGGTCGAGGGGGTTGTCCTCAGTGCGAACCCGATGGGTGTGAGCATGCCGCCCGGTCGTCTGCCACACCGTCCGGCTGACCCTGACGGGGGCGGAGCGGCGGCTCGGAGCGGGCGTCCACACCTCAATGCCGATCAGGACGCCGTCCGCGTCGAAATCGAGGTTGCCCAGCCTCCCTGGAGACGTTGGGTGCAGGCATTCGTCTCACTGGTCGGGCCGGTTCCGTCCGGCCCGCACGTAGACGGCACCGGCGGCGGCCTCCCGTCCGCCGCGACACCGGCGGGGAGACGGTCCTGACACCTCGGTGCCACCAAGGTCCTCTTCAACGCCACGACCGGCAAGAAGCGGGCCCAGCGCGCCCATTCCCTCGGCGGCACCGCAGTGGAGGCATCGCCGCCCCTTCTCCCGTTTCACCGGCGCGTGAGAAGAGTCGGGCGGCCGCGCCCAGGGAAGTCTCGGTCGCCCCGGTCACCCCGGTCACCCCGGTCACCCCAGGAAACTCAACCGCACCTGACGGTTGGCATTGTCCTTGTTGGTGTCGACCAGGCAGACGGACTGCCAGGTGCCCAGGGCCATACGGCCGGCGATGACCGGGAGGGTGGCGTGTGGGGGGACCAGGGCCGGGAGGACGTGGTCACGGCCGTGGCCGGGGCTGCCGTGGCGGTGGCGCCAGCGGTTGTCGGCGGGGAGCAGATCGTGCAGGGCAGCCAGGAGGTCCTCGTCGCTGCCTGCGCCGGTTTCGAGTACGGCGATGCCGGCTGTCGCGTGCGGCACGAAGACGTTGAGCAGGCCGTCACGGCCGTCCGCGACGTCCCGGAGGAAGGCGGCGCACTCGGCGGTGAGGTCGGCGACGGTTTCCGTCGAGCCGGTGGTGATGTCCAGGGTGCGGCTGGTGAATGCAGAGCTCATGCGTTCATCTTCGTACGGAACGGACGCGCCGGTCGGCAAGGCGGCGGGCGCGGGTGGCAATGCCACTTCAACCTCGTAGAAACAAAGGTCCACCAGGGCCCACCAGCCGAGGCGCGATTCTCCCTGCTTTCCCAGCCCCATTGCGTCCCACTTCCCCTTCCTCCCGTTCCTCTCTCCCCTGCCGTCTCCGCACCGAAGTGTGTGGTCCCGACGGAGAGACCGGGCGAAGAGACGGCCGGGAAGAGATCACCCTCCCCCCTCCGTTAGTAGAAACATGAACTACACAGGGGTGGCCACGCTCCCGACATCGACCCCATCCGCCGCCCTCGCCCCACACGCCGACACCGACCCCGACACCGACCCCGAGACCAACACCGGGATCGGCACCGGGATCGGGAAGATCGACAAGGTCGATATCGCAGTGATCGGCGCCGGCCAGGCCGGCCTCGCTGCCGCCTTCCACCTGCAGCGAGTGGGCTACCGGCCCGACCGGGACTTCGTCGTCCTCGACCACTCCCCCCGCCCCGGGGGCGCCTGGCAGTTCCGGTGGCCGTCCCTCACGTACGGCAAGGTGCACGGGATGCATGCGCTGCCCGGGATGGAACTCATCGGCGCCGATCCGGGCCGCCCGTCGTCCGAGGTGATCGGCGCGTACTTCGAGAGCTACGAGCAGACCTTCGGGCTACGCGTACACCGCCCCGTGAGCGTCTTGGCGGTTCGCGAGGGCGAGGACGGGCGACTGCTGGTCGAGTCGTCGGAGGGGCGGTACGCGACGCGGGCGCTGATCAATGCGACCGGGACCTGGGACCGGCCGTTCTGGCCGCGCTTTCCCGGACAGGAGACGTTCGGCGGCCGACAGCTGCACAGTTCCCAGTACGAGGGGCCGGAGCAGTTCCGCGGCGCGCGGGTCGTGGTGGTGGGCGGTGGAACCTCCGCCGTGCAGCAGTTGCTGGAGATCGCGCCGGTCGCGGCGGCCACGACCTGGGTGACGCGACGGCCGCCGGTCTTCCGCGAGGGACCGTTCGGCGAGGAGGAGGGCCGGGCGGCGGTGGCACTCGTCGAGGAACGGGTCCGGCAGGGGCTGCCACCGCGAAGCGTGGTGAGCGTGACCGGACTGCCGATGACGGAGGCGATCCGGCGGGGCCGCGAGAGCGGCGTACTGGAGCGGCTCCCACTCTTCGAACGGATCACTCCGACCGGTGTGGTGTGGACGGACGGCCAGCGGGTGGAAGCGGACGTGATCCTCTACGCGACCGGGTTCCGCGCGGCCATCGACCACCTCGCCCCACTGAAACTACGAGAGCCGGGCGGCGGCATACGGATGGCCGGCACCCGCACGCTCCGCGACCCCCGCGTCCACCTCGTCGGCTACGGCCCCTCCGCCAGCACCATAGGCGCCAACCGCGCCGGCCGAGCCGCCGCACGCGACATCCGCCAACTCCTCGCGTCTGCACGCCCGAACCGCGCGCTCAGCCCCCCCCCGCAGCCCCCGCCCTCCCCACCACTCACCACCACCCCCTCCCCCTCACGCTGAGTGATAGAGTCGGGAACTAATCACTCTCCGTAATCGTTGCCGGGGTATGAGGAGGCGGCAAGAGGCGAGGAAACGGAGGCAGGCACCACGCGAGCCTGAACACGGGAAGAGGAGGACGGAGGAGGAAGGAGGCCGACACCGCACGAGCTGACGCACGGGGGAAACGGAGGCTGACACCGCGCAAGGCCGACACCGCGCAAGCCCGAAACCACAACAACCGAGAACTCGCAGCAGCCGCCAACCAGCCGAGAACCGCCCCAAGCCGCCCTACCGCTCCATCCCCAACTGCTCCGCCCGCCAACGCTCCACCCCCACCCCCTCCGCCCCTACCGCTCCAACCCCTCCCGTGCGGTTTCCGGGAGCGTGAGGTAGACGACGAACGAGACCAGGCAGAGGGCAGACACGTACCAGGGGAAGAGGTTCGCGTGGCCGGCCTGCTTGAACCACGTGCCGACGTACGGCGCGGTGCCGCCGAAGAGCGCGACGGTGAGGGAGTACGGGAAGCCGATGCCGGCGGCGCGCACCCGGGCGGGGAAGACCTCGGCGTTCACGGCCGCGGCGATCGCGGTGTAGCCGGTGAGCAGCACCATGCCCGCGCACTGCACCAGCAGCAGGGAGGCGAACGCGTCGGTGACCAGGTGGAGCAGGGGCACCGCGAGGACCGTGAAGCCCAGTGAGAAGGCGAGCAGCAGCGGTTTGCGGCCGATGCGGTCCGAGAGCAGGCCGCCGAGCGGCTGGAGGAGGGCGAAGAAGGCGAGCGAGAGGGTGCCGACGATGAGTGAATCGCCCTTGTCGAAGCCCGCGTTGACCTGGGCGTAGGTGGGGAGGTAGGTCGTCCAGGTGTAGTAGGCGATGGTGCCGCCGGCGGTGATGCCGCAGATCAGCAGGGACTGGCGGGGGTGGCGGCGGAGGGCCTCGAAGAGGCCGGGGCGGGGGGCGGCCTGCTGTTCGGCGCTGCGGGTTTCCTGTGCGCCGCGCCGGATCCACAGGCCCAGCAGGCTCAGCAGCGCGCCTCCGAGGAAGGCCACCCGCCAGCCCCACTGGCCCATCTGCCGTTCGGTGAGCAGCCCGGCGAGGAGGGCCGCCGTGCCGGAGGCCAGGAGCTGGCCGAGGGTCGTGGAGACGTACTGGAAGCTGGAGAACAGGCCGCGGCGGCCAGGGCCGGCGGACTCGACGAGGAAGGTCGTGGAGGCGGCGAATTCGCCGCCGACGGACAGGCCTTGGACGAGACGGGCGAGGACCAGCACGACGGGTGCGAGGAGGCCGGTGGCGGCGTAGGTGGGGGTGAGGGCGACGAGCAGGCTGCCGCCGCCCATGAGCAGGATGGTCACGGTCAGCGCGGTCCGCCGGCCGCGGCGGTCGGCGACCGCTCCCATCAGCAGTCCGCCCACCGGCCGCATGAAGAAGCCGACGGCGAAGACGGCGAAGGTGGAGAGCAGCGGCACCAGGGAGTTGCCGGCGCCCTTGGGGAAGACCTGGTCGGCGAAGTAGACGGCCAGGAAGGAGTACGCGTACCAGTCGTACCACTCGACGGCGTTGCCTATGGATGCGGCGGCGAGCTGGCGCAGCCGGGACGCCGGGCGGCCGTCGTCCGGCGCCCGGTCCGCGGTCAGGGTTTCGGCGTTCGACATGGTCCTCCGCTCGGTTCTTCTCCTCGGCCGGCTGCTGGGGCAGGATGAGCCGACAGGTGATCATGTACCGCGGAAGCGGATGGCCGCCAGAGGCCGGAGCGGCCGAAAGGAGATGGCAACGTGCGCGTAGCACTGTTCGTCACCTGTATCAACGATCTGCTGCAGCCGCGGACGGGCCGGGCGGTGGTGACGTTGCTGGAGCGGCTGGGGGTGGAGGTCGGCTTCCCCGAAGAGCAGAGCTGTTGTGGGCAGCCGCAGTTCAACACCGGCTACCGGCATGCCACCGAGCCGCTCGTACGGCGCTTCGACCGGGCGTTCCGGGAGTACGACTACGTGGTCACGCCGTCCGGTTCGTGTGCGGCGATGGTGCGGGACAACTACCCGCGGATCGGGGCGAAGGCACTGGCCGAGGGGCGCGGCCGGGAGCTCGCTGAGGCCTCGGCGCTGGCGGTGCCGAAGACGTACGAGCTGACCGAGTTCCTGGTGGACGTGCTGAAGGTGGAGGACGTCGGCGCGTATTACCCGCATACGGTGACGTATCACCCCACCTGTCACGGGTTGCGGATGCTGGGGCTGGGCGACCGTCCGTTGCGGCTGCTGCGGCATGTGAAGGGGCTGGAGCTGCGGGAGCTGACGGGGGCCGAGGAGTGCTGTGGTTTTGGAGGCACGTTCGCGGTGAAGAACCCGGCGGTTTCGGTGGCGATGGGCGCCGACAAGGTCCGGCATGTGGTCGCCACCGGGGCGGAGGCGGTGTGTACGGTCGACAACTCGTGTCTGCTGCACATCGGCGGCATGTTGGCGCGGCAGGGGGCGGCGGTCCGCCCGGTGCACCTCGCGGAGATCCTGGCCAGTACGGAGGAGAGCCCAAGCTCGGGCCCCGCGGAGGAGAGGCCCCATACGGGCGGTAGGGCTAGGGCCGGTGCGGAGGAGAGCCCCCACACGGAGGCCGGCACAGAGGCCGGCGGGCGTGGCACGGAAAGTGGCGGGTGCGGGCGATGAGTGGGACGTACTTGGGTATGCCGGCCTTTCCGCGGGCCGCGGCCGTCTCGACGCGGGACGGGCAGTTGCGCGCGAACCTCACGCATGCCACCCACACCATCCGCGACAAGCGGGCCAGGGCCGTGGCGGAGCTGGACGACTGGGCGCAGTTGCGGGCCGCGGGTGCCGCGGTGAAGGACCGTACGCTGCGGCATCTCGACCGTTATCTGGAGCAGTTGGAGGCGGCGGTCGTCGCGGCGGGTGGCCGGGTGCACTGGGCGGCCGACGCGGCGGAGGCCAATCGGATCGTCACGGAGCTGGTGCGGGAGACCGGCGAGCGGGAGGTCGTCAAGGTCAAGTCGATGGCGACACAGGAGATCGGGCTCAACGAGGCGTTGGAGCGGGCCGGGATCCGGGCGTACGAGACGGATCTGGCGGAGTTGATCGTGCAGCTCGGGGAGGATCTGCCGTCGCACATCCTGGTGCCGGCGATCCATCGCAACCGTGCGGAGATCCGGGACATCTTCCGGCGGGAGATGGGGCGTTGGGGCCGTCCGGCGCCGGAGGGCCTGTCCGATGCGCCCGCGGCGCTGGCGGAGGCGGCGCGGCTGCATCTGCGGGAGAAGTTCCTGACCGCGAAGGTCGGGATTTCCGGGGCGAACTTCATGGTCGCCGAGACCGGCACGCTGGTGGTGGTGGAGTCGGAGGGCAACGGGCGGATGTGTCTGACCCTGCCGGAGACGCTGATCTCAGTGGTGGGGATCGAGAAGGTGGTGCCGACCTGGCGGGATCTGGAGATTTTCCTGCAGTTGCTGCCGCGTTCGTCCACCGCGGAGCGGATGAATCCGTACACCTCTACGTGGACGGGGACGGTGGACGGGGACGGGCCGCGGACGTTTCATCTGGTGCTGCTGGACAACGGGCGGACGGACACGCTGGCCGATACGGTCGGGCGGCAGGCGCTGCGCTGTATCCGGTGTTCGGCCTGTCTCAATGTGTGCCCGGTGTACGAGCGGGCCGGCGGGCATGCCTACGGGTCGCCGTATCCGGGGCCGATCGGCGCCATTCTCACTCCTCAACTACGGGGGCTGTCCGGCCCGTTGGAGGAGTCGCTGCCGTATGCGTCGTCGTTGTGCGGGGCGTGTTACGAGGTGTGTCCGGTCGCCATCGACATCCCGGAGGTGCTGGTGCATCTGCGCGAGCGGGTGGTGGAGGGTGGTCCTGGGGTCCGTGGTGGGGCGCGGGTGGTACTGAAACCGGCCAAAGGACATGCCGCTGAGCGGGCGGCGATGCGAGCGGCGGCCTGGGCGTTCGATCATCCGGGGGTGCTGCGCCGCGGGATGCGGCTGGCGGCGCGGACGCGGGGGCTGCATCCGCGGCGGCTGCCGGGGCCGGGGCGGGCGTGGTCGCAGGCCCGTGATCTGCCGGTGGTGCCGGCTGAGTCGTTCCGTGACTGGTGGCGGCGCACCCGTGGCGGGCCGGCCGGGCAGCCGTCCTATGGGGAAGGGCGAGGTGAGGGGCAGTCGTCCCGTGGGGAGGGGGAGGCGAAGTGAGCAGCAGGGATGTGGTGTTGGCGCGGGTCCGGCGGGCGCTTTCCGATGTGCCGCGGGGTGCGGGGCCGGGTGGTGCGGAGGCGGGCGAGCCGCCTCTGGTGCGGGACTACCGGCGGGTGCACGGGGCGCGTACGGCGGCGGAGACGGTGGATCTGCTGGCCGAGAACCTGGCGGATTACCGGGCGTTGGTGCACCGCGGTGATGTGGCCGGGCTGCCGGCGCTGATCGGCCGGCTGCTGGCGGAGCGGGGGGCGCGGAGTGTGGTGGTGCCGCCGGGATTGGAGCGGGGGTGGTTGGCCGCGGTGGGGGCGGAGGTGGTCGAGGACCGTGCGGAGCAGACGGCGCGGGAACTGGATGGCGTGGACAGTGTGGTGACGGGGTGCGCGGTGGCGATTGCGGAGACCGGCACGCTCGTGCTGGATGCGGGCCCTGACCAGGGCAGACGGCGGATCACGCTGGTGCCCGATCATCATGTGTGTGTGGTCCGGGTGCCGGGGCAGGTGGTCGGGTCGGTGCCCGAGGCGTTGGAGCGGCTGGTTCCCGGGCGGCCGCTGACGTGGATTTCCGGGCCCTCGGCCACCAGTGACATCGAGCTGGACCGGGTGGAGGGGGTGCACGGTCCGCGGACGCTGGAGGTGGTCCTGGTGGAGGGGGCCGGGGGTGGGGTGGTGAGCGGGGGCTGAGGCGGGGTCCGGCGGGTGGCCGGAGGGCGACCGCGCCAGGTGTGCGACCCCGTTGTCAGTGGGGATTCCTACACTGATCGGGATGTCTTTCGCACGCTCGGTGCGGGGCCGGCGCCCGGGGGGAGGGAGCGGACCATGCTGCGGCAGGAGGTCGGCGCACGGCGTTCCGGCGTGGCCGGGGGCGGGCCCGCGCCCGTTCCGGGGCCGCCGTCCTCGGCCGACGGTCCGCCGTCGGCCCCGTCCCGGCTGCTGACGTGGCTGGCGCGGTTAGGGGTGCCGGCGGCGGCGTTCGCGGTGTTCCAGACGCTGGTGGGGATCCTGCCGCAGAATCTGGCCGGTGAGGCGGCGCGGTACTGCCTGGCGGCGACGGCCGGGGTCGGGGTGGGTGCGGTGGTGTGGCTGTCGGCGGCGCTGGTGCGGGCCCGGGCGGCGGCCGCGGCGGGTCGTGGGGTGGCGCCGCCGGGGCCGGTGGCGTCGTCGGCGGGTTCGTTGCCGGAGTTGATGGACGGTGCGTACGAGGCGTTGCGGCGCGGGCTGTCGGTGGTCGAGGTGCCCGGCCACGGGCCGTTGACGGGCTGGCCGCATTCCCTGGCGGAGAGCGAACCGCCGGTGCATCCGACGGCGTTCGGTACGGCGTACGGGCTGCATCTGCTGCTGGACATCGCGCCGTACGACGGGCGGATACGCGCGGGTGAGGTGGCGGAGACGTTGTGGCGGCTGCGGCTTCCGGGTGGTGGCTGGGCGGCGCGTTCGCAGGGCAGTGGGGCGCGTCCGGAGGTGACCGCGGTGGTGCTGGGTGCGCTGGCCCGGGCGGGTGCGGATCCGCGGTTGCTGGAGGCCGAGATCCATTCGTGCGAGGCGTTGCTGGATCCGGATCATGATGCGTTCGGGCTGGCGAACACGTATGTGGTGACGAATGTGCTGCGCGGGCTGTTGCGTGCGGCGCCGGGGTCGGCGTCGCTGGGCGGGCTGCGGGCGGTGCTGGTGGGCGGTGCCACGGGTGATCCGGCGCGGGGTCATCACCGTTGTTGGGGTGCGGCGTTGGCGACGGGTCGGGGAAATCCGGCGCCGTCGGCGGTGCATACGGCGCGGGCGGTGGTGACGCTGGACCGGGCCGCGCGGGTGCTGGGGGAGGATGCCCGGCAGCGTGCGGTGCGGGAGGAGGGGCTGCGCTGGTTGCTGGCGGGGGCGGCGCTGCCGGGGGCGGGTGCGGCCGATCTGGCGAACTGTCAGGAGGAGGTGCGGCGGCCTGGTCAGGACGATCCGTTGCATCAGGAGCTGTTGTCGGTGAGGCATTTCGGGGCGGCGTGGGTGGCGCGGGCGCTGATGACCGACGGGGCGCGGCAGGTGGCGGCGGAGGGGGTGGGGCCGGCGGTGTGGGAGGCCCAGTTGGCGGCCGCGGTGGCGCGGGTGCGGGGGATGCAGCGTGGCGGGGTGTGGCGGTGGGACGACGGGCCGATGGGCAATCCGGTGTGGATGGCGTATCAGGGGCTGTCGGTGCTGCGGCGGTATGCGCTGATGTCCTACCGGCCGTGAGGCGGTGAGTGCGGGCCGCCGACCGGCCATGGCGAGCCGGCGCCCACGCGGCGTGACGGCCCGGCGCCCACGCGGCGTGACGGGCCGGCGCCGACGTGGCGTGGCCGGCCGGTGGACGGGGCCGGTGGAGTACGGCGCGTGGCGGGCCGGTGGGCGGTGCCGGTGGAGTACGGCGCGTGGCGGGGTCGGTGGGCGGTGCCGGTGCGGGTGGACGGGAGGCGGAGATGCAGATCGAGGAGGTGCGGCGGCTGCTGGTGGACCGGCTGGGCGGTGGGCCGCGGCCGCCGTCGCCCGAGTCGGCGCGGGCGGTGGTTGCCGAGTTGGCGCGGCCAGAGGTGCTGGGTCCGTTGACGCGCCGATTATCCGCCGGTGCGGTGGACCTTCCGGAGTGCACCCGGCTGTCGTACCGGCATGTGCTGGGTTTCGACAAGCTGGTGTTGTTGTCGGGGGCGCCGCGGTTCATGCTGCGGGTGCATTTCTGGCCCGGGCCGGTGGGTGCGGAGCCGGAGGACATCCACAACCACCGGTGTGCGATCGCGTCGGCGGTGGTGCGGGGCCGGGTGCGGATGGAGTGTTACGAGCCGGCGGCGGAGGGAGTGCCGGCGGTGGTGTACCGGGAGACGATCGACGGGCCGGGCGGGGCCTGGCGGTTGCGGCGGGTCGGTGAGGCCCGGCTCCGGCTGGTGCGTGACGAGCGGTACGGGGCGGGCCGGAGTTACGGGCTGGACGCCCGTACGCTGCACCGGGTGGTGAGCGAGGAGCCGACGGTGACGCTGTTCCTGGAGACCGCCCCGCAGCGCTCGGTGACCGATGTGTACGTCAGGGTGCGCGGCCGGGCCGGCGGGGTCAGTGACGACCGCGCCGGGCGGGCGGGGCGGGCCGTTCCGCCGCCCAAGACTCCCCTCGCACCGGCCGTGTATCTTGCCGAACTCGACGCGCTGGCACGGTCTTTGGGCTGGTGAAGGGGGTGGGGGCGAGGCCCTGGTAGCCGTAGCGGGCGGTCATGGTGCGCAGTCCGGAGGCGTCCAGCCGGCCGCCGAAGACCTGGCGGATCACGCCGAGGTTGTAGGCGTCGACGCCGGCCTCGGCGAGTTCGGCGGGCCGGGCCCAGAGGTATGCCTGGTCGGGGCTGGGCAGGACGACGTCGAGGGTCAGGGGCCGGACGAGGAAGTTCTCCTGGTGGTTGCGGACCCGCCGGCCCTGGTAGTCGCTGAGGAAGCTGGCGGATCCGGTGTGGGCGACGATGGCGCCGAGGAGCCCGGTTTCTTCCTTGAGCTCCCGTAGGGCGCCGCTTTCGGAGGTCTCCCCCGGTTCCAGCTTGCCGCAGGGGACGCCCCATGCGCCGGGCAGGAAGCGCTCGCGGTAGCTGCGGCGGACGATCAGCACGCGGCCGTTGTGGACCACCACCGCCGCGGCGAGACGGGGAGGGGCTGCTGTCTGGTTCATCGCACTTCTCGCATTCCGAGAGGACGGGCGGCCCGGACTTCTCGTGATCCGAGAGGACGGGCGGCAGGCCCGTGGCGGACGTCCACCGTACCGGCCGGTGCTACGGGGTGGACCGGGTGCGGCGGCGTGGCGAACGGTGAACTGGCGTGCGTCGGGCTCGTATTGGCGGCGCGTGCTTTCGACGTCCGCGGCGGGCCGCGAGCCGGCCCGCGCCCGGCTCGTCAGGTACCGGTCCACGGGGGGGCGACGCTGGGCCGTGACGCCGCCTCGCGGTATTTCCGTGGTCACCGCATCGCCGTATTTCCGTCGTCGGGTACCCGTGGATCGGCCACCGAATCCTGCAGCAGGAACCAGGGAGGGGGGCCGTTTCGAGGGTGACCCTGGCATGCGTAGGCGGCCGGTGCGTACGCAGCTCAGAGGGCTGGGTGGGCCGGGCGCCGGCCAGCAGACTCGCTGTCGTCGCCACCGGGCGATCGGCAGAGAGGCAGGCAGACAGATCATGCGGCAGACCGTGCATCAGAACAGCAACGGGAACAATGGGAACAACGACAACGACAACGACAACAACGCCAGCAACAGCGGCAACAACGGCAACGCGCTCGACTGGCAGCCCGGTTGGGCGGCGTCCGTGCAGCGTCCCAGTGTGGGGTTCCACGACAACTGGGCGCTGGAGGGTTTCGCGGACCAGACCGTGCGTCAGGTGGTCCGGGTCACCGGTTCCGGTACGGCGGCCCGGATCGTGCTCTCGAACCGGTACGGGACCGAGCCGCTGGAAGTGGCCGGCGCGACCCTGGCCCGTACCGGGGAGGGTGCCGGGGTACGGGCGGGGACGGTGCGGCGGCTCCTGTTCGGCGGGGCGGCGGGGGTGCGGATTCCGGCGGGCGGGGAGGTGCGCAGTGATGCCGTCGAGGTGGCGGTGGCGCCGTTCGAGTCGCTGACCGTGTCGCTGTATTTCGCGCGGCCGACGGGTCCCGCGACCTTCCACGCCCAGGCGTACGCCACGGCGTACCGGGCCGCCGGGGACCGGCTGACCGATACGGGCCCGGCGGCGTTCGGGGAGACGACGGTGTCGTGGTACTTCCTCGCGGCGGTGGAGCTGGCGGACGACGGGCCGGCGCGGCGGGACACGGTGGTGGTTTTCGGTGATTCGCTCACCGATGGTTTCGGTTCGACGATCGACGCCAACGGGCGCTATGCGGATGCGCTGGCCGAACGGCTCGCGGAGCGGGGCGGGGTGCGGCCGGTGCTGAATCAGGGCATCGGGGGGAATCTGCTGCTGAGCGATTCGGCGTGGTTCGGGGAGCGGGCGGCGGGGCGGTTCCGGCGTGATGTGCTGGACCGGCCGGGTGTGCGTTCGGTGGTGGTCCTGGTGGGTTTGAACGACATCGGGTTCAGCGAGATCGATCTGCCGACGTACAAGCCGAATCCGGACCGGTCCGCGGACGAGCTCATCGCCGGTTACCGGGAGTTGATCGCGGGGGCGCGGGCGGCCGGGGTGCGGATCGTCGGGGGGACGATCCTGCCGTTCAAGGGGGCGGAGTACCACACTCCGGGTGCGGAGGCGAAGCGGCGGAAGGTGAACGACTGGATACGGGCCTCGGGCGAGTTCGACGCGGTCGCGGACTTCGCGGCGGCGTTGGCGGACCCGGGCGATCCGGAGGCGCTGGCGGCGCGCTTCGACAGCGGCGACCACAAGCACCCTGGTGACGAGGGGTATCGGGTGATGGCCGAGGCGGTCGATCTCGCGGCGCTGTGAGGGTGGCGGGGTGGCCGGGAAGGGCCCGGGACGGGCAGGGGTGGGGGCGGCGGCCGCCCCGACCGGTCAACCGGCCGCCGCCACCCCGGATGTTACCCACGGGTCACTTGTTCGGCCATCATCTGCTCGCCGGGCGGGGTGAGGCGTGCGTCACGCCGGACCAGTGCCGCATAGCGGCCGTCGGCGGCGAGCAGTTCGTCGTGGGTGCCGCGTTCGGCGATCCGGCCGCCGTCCAGGACGACGATCTGGTCGGCGTCGCGGACGGTGGAGAGGCGGTGCGCGATGGTGAGGGTGGTGCGGCCGGCGGACAGTTCGTCGATGGCCTGCTGGACGGCGTGTTCGGTGCGGGTGTCCAGGGCGCTGGTCGCCTCGTCGAGGACGAGTACCGGCGGGTCGCGCAGGATGGTACGGGCGATGGCCAGGCGCTGCTTCTCGCCGCCGGAGAAGCGGTAGCCGCGCTCGCCGACGAGGGTGTCGTAGCCGTCGGGGAGGGCCGCGATGTGGTCGTGGATCTGGGCGGCCCTGGCGGCGCGGTGGATCTCGTCGTCGGTGGCGTCGGGTTTGGCGAAGCGCAGGTTGTCGGCGACCGAGGCGTGGAAGAGGTAGGTCTCCTGGGAGACCACGCCGACGGCGCGGGCGAGGGTGTCGAAGTCGAGGTCGCGGACGTCGGTGCCGTCGAGGGTGACCCGGCCCTCGGTGACGTCGTAGAGGCGGGGGACGAGGTAGCTGAGGGTGCTCTTGCCGCTGCCGGTGGGGCCGACGACGGCGAGGCTGCCGCCGGCGGGGACGGTCAGGTCGATGCCGTCGAGGGTGGGGGCGGCGTCGGGGTCGTAGCGGAACCGTACGTTCTCGAACCGGATCTCGCCGCGCGGGGCGGGGATGCGGACCGGGTCGGCGGGTTCGGTGATGGCGACCGGCAGGTCGAGGTACTCGAAGATGCGCTGGAAGAGCGCGAGGGAGGTCTGCATCTGGACGCCGGTGGACAGCAGGGAGACGGTCGGGCGCAGCAGGCCCTGCTGGAGGGAGACGAAGGCGACCAGGGTTCCTATGGAGAAGACGGGTCCGCCGAGTTGGAGGACGAGGCCGGCGGCCCAGTAGATGAGGGCGGGCATGGCGGCCATGACGATGCCGATGGTGGCCATCCGCCAGCGGCCGGCCATGTTGGCGCGGACCTCCAGGTCGACCAGGCGCTCGGATTCGCCGGCGAAGTTCTTGGTGAGGGAGTCGGCGCGGCCCATGGTGCGGCCGAGCAGGATGCCGCTGACCGAGAGGGATTCGGTGACCATCGCGGACATCGCGGCCATCTGCTTCTGCCGCTGGGTGGTGATCTTCTTGCGTTCGTCGCCGACCCGGCGGCTGATCCAGACGAAGAGCGGGAGCAGCAGGAGGGAGACGACGGTCAGCCGCCAGTCGAGGGCGAGCATGGCGCAGACGGTGGCGGTGACCGAGGTGAGGTTGGAGACCAGGGAGGTGGCGGTGGAGGTGACCGTGGCCTGCATGCCGCCGATGTCGTTGGCGATCCGGGACTGGACCTCGCCGGTGCGGGTGCGGGTGAAGAACGCCAGGGGCATCCGCTGGAGCTTGGCGTAGACGGCGGTGCGCAGGTCGTGCATGACGCGCTGGCCGACGGTGGTGGACAGCAGGGTCTGCAGGACGCCGAAGACGCTGGTGGTGACGGCGGTGGCGATCATGCCGAGGGCGAGCAGGGTGAGCAGTCCGGTGCGGCGGCCGGGGATGGCGACGTCGAGGATCTCGCGGAGGAGGAACGGCGAGGCCACGGAGACCAGGGAGGAGGCGCCGACGAGCAGCCCGACGAGGGCGAGCCGGCCGCGGTAGGGGCGGAAGAGGGCGAGGATCCGCCGGAGCTGGACCGGTGCGTCGGGGTCCTTGGGGGGCGGTGTCCATTGGGGTTCGTCGCGGTGCATGGGCTCCTACGAGGGGTACGGGACAGCGGGACTTCACTGAGCCTAGCTCATTGTTACCTATACTCACAATGAACGAGGTCCTGATACTCTCGGGGCATGCCCTCCCCTGAGCCGACGGTCAGCAGCAACCTCGCCGAACAACTGGTGCGGCTGACCCGCCGGATGCACCGCGCGCAGAAGCGCCACATGGCGCACCTGGACATCGCCTTCACCCCCGCCCAGTCCCGGGTGCTGCGGATCGTGGACCACTGCCGCGACACCCCGCCGCGGATGGCCGATCTCGCCCAGCGGCTGGAGGTCGTACCCCGGGCGGTGACGACCCTGGTGGACGCCCTGGAGGCGAACGGCGCGGTCCGCCGGGTGCCGGATCCGGCCAACCGGCGCGTGGTGCGGATCGAACTGACCGACACCGGCCGGTCCACGCTGCGCGCGTTGCGCAGCGCGCGCCGGGCCGCCGCGGAGGAGATCCTGGCTCCGCTGACCGCCGATCAGCGCGAGGTGCTCGGCGGACTGCTGTCCACCCTGGTCGACGGGCCGGGTGACCCGCACTGACCTGACGCCCCCTCAAGCGGAGGAGTGCCCGCGATGCCCTTGCTGGAGCCGAAGCCCGGGGCCCTGCGGCCCACCGCCGGCGGCCGCCCGGCGCCCGACCGGGTGGCCGGCCACCTGGCGTCCGGCACCCCCGAGCCGCTGCGCGGTGACCTCATCGCGCTGCTCGGCCCGGAGAAGGTCCTGCACACCGTCTCCGACCTGGTGCGCTACGCCTCCGACGCCAGCCCGTACCGCTTCGTCCCGCAGGTCGTGGTGGTGGCCGAGGACGTCGACGACATCTCCGCGGTCTTCTCCTACGCCCACGGCAAGGGCCGGAAGGTGGTCTTCCGGGCCGCCGGTACCTCCCTCAACGGGCAGGCGCAGGGCGAGGACATCCTCGTCGACGTGCGGCGGCACTGGACCGGCGTCGAGGTGCTGGACGGCGGCGCGAGGGCCCGGATCCGGCCGGGCACGACCGTGCTGCGCGCCAATGCGGCCCTGGCCCGGTACGGGCGGCTGCTCGGCCCCGACCCGGCCAGTGCGATCGCCTGCACCGTGGGCGGGGTGGTCGCCAACAACGCCTCCGGGATGACGGCCGGCATCACCCGGAACTCCTACCGGACGCTGGCGTCGGCCACCGTCGTCCTGCCGTCCGGCACGATCGTGGACACCGCGGACCCGGACGCCGACGCGGAACTGGCCCGGGCCGAACCGGCGCTGTGCGCGGGCCTGCTGGCACTCAAGGCGGAGATCGAGGCGGATTCCGCGCTGGTGGCCCGGATCCGCGCCAAGTACGCGATCAAGAACACCAACGGCTACCGGCTCGACGCGTTCCTGGACGGCGCGACGCCGGTGGCGATCCTGCGCGGGCTGATGGTCGGCTCCGAGGGCACCCTGGGCTTCCTCGCCGAGACCGTCTTCGACACCCTGCCGCTGGACCGGCACACCGCCGGCGCGCTGCTGTTCTTCCCGTCGCTGGGCGCCGCGGCCGCGGCCGTACCACACTTCACCGCGGCCGGCGCGCGGGCGGTGGAGCTGATGGACGGCAACACCCTGCGCGCGTCGGTGGCCGTGGCCGGGGTGCCGGCGGACTGGGCGGCGCTGCCCAAGGAGACCACGGCGCTGCTGGTCGAGTTCCGGGCGCCCGACGAGGCCGCGCTCGGGGAGTACGAGGAGGCCGCGGCGCGGGTGCTGGCCGGGCTGGACCTGGTCGCGCCGGTCGCCTCCGTCACCAACGCCGTCACCCGGGACCCGCATGTCCTCGGCGGTTACTGGAAGGCCCGCAAGGCGTTCGTCACCGCGGTGGGCGGCTCCCGGCCGGCCGGGACGACGCTGATCACCGAGGACTTCGCGGTGCCGCCGGCGCGGCTGGCCGAGGCGTGTACGGCGCTGCTGGAGCTGCAGGCCCGGCACGGCTTCGACGCCGCGGTCGCCGGCCACGCCGCCCACGGCAACCTGCACTTCCTGCTCGCCTTCGACGCGGCCGAGCCGGACGACGTGGCGCGCTACGCCGCGTTCATGGCGGACTTCTGCCGGCTGACCGTCGAGCGTTTCGACGGCTCGCTGAAGGCCGAGCACGCCACCGGCCGCAACATCGCCCCGTTCCTGGAGCTCGAATGGGGGCCGCGGGCCACGGAGTTGATGTGGCGGATCAAGGAACTGGTCGACCCGGCCGGCATTCTGGCCCCGCGCGTCCTGCTCGACCGCGATCCGCGGGCGCATCTGCGCGGGCTGAAGACCATCCCCCGCATCGAGGCGATCGCCGACCCGTGCATCGAATGCGGCTTCTGCGAACCGACCTGCCCCAGCAAGGACCTCACCACCACGCCCCGGCAACGGATCGTGCTGCGCCGCGAGATGCTCCGCCAGCCGGCCGGATCGGCGGTCACCGGCGCACTGCTGGACTCCTACGGCTACGACGCGGTGGACACCTGCGCCGGCGACTCGACCTGCATGCTCGACTGCCCGGTGGGCATCGACACCGGCAGGCTGATGAAGGACTTCCGGCACCGGCGCCACTCCCCGCGCGAGGAGTGGCTCGCGGAGCGGACCGCCCGGCGGTTCGGGGCGGTCGAGCGGGCGGCGCGGCTGGCGGTGGCGGCCGCGGACCGGTTCGGCGACCGGCCGGCGGCCGCGCTGACCCGGGCCGCCCGCCGGGCCGTCCGCCCCGATCTGGTGCCGGAGTGGCTGCCGCGGATCCCGGGCCCGGCGGCCCGGCGGCTGCCGGTGACCCGGCGGACGGGCGCGGCCGCGGTCTACTACCCGGCCTGTGTGAACCGGATCTTCGGGGAGCCCGAGGGGCACCGGGGGCCGTCGCTGCCCGAGGCGGTGGTGGCGGTGTCCGGGCGGGCGGGCCGGCCGGTGTGGATCCCCGGGGACGTGCCCGGGACGTGCTGCGCCACGATCTGGCACTCCAAGGGCTATCAGCGCGGCACGGCGCTGATGGCCAACCGCGTCGTCGAGGCGGCCTGGGGCTGGACCGCCGGCGGGCTGCTGCCCCTGGTGGTGGACGCGTCCTCATGCGCGCTGGGCCTGGCCCGTGAGGTCGTGCCGTATCTGACGCCGGAGAACCGCGCGCTGCACGCCGAGCTGACCGTCGTCGACTCGGTCGTCTGGGCCGCAGAGGAGCTGCTGCCGCGCCTCGACGTACGGCGGACGGCCGGCTCCGCGGTGCTCCATCCCACCTGTTCCATGCGGCACTTGGGGGACGAGGCGCAGTTGCGGCGGGTCGCCGAGGCGTGTGCGCGGGAGGTGGTGGTGCCGGCCGACGCGGGGTGCTGCGCGTTCGCCGGGGACCGCGGGATGCTGCACCGGGAACTGACCGGGGCGGCGACCGCGAAGGAGGCGGCGGAGGTCACCGCGCGCCCCTTCGACCTGTATCTGTCGGCGAACCGGATGTGTGAGATCGGGATGGACCTGGCCACGGAGGGCCGAGGCTACTGCTCGGCCCTCCTGGCGCTGGAGCGGGCGACCCGTCCCGACTGACCGGGTCAGCCGCCGACGTGCAGCGCCACCGCGCTCCTGGCGGGCACGGTGACCTGTGCCTTGCCGTCGTCGCCGACGGTGACCGTGTGCCCGTCGCAGGAGGACGGCGCGGCGTGCACCACGTCGCAGTACGTGCCGGCGGGCAGGGAGGTCGCGAAGGTCCGGGTCAGCGCGGCGTCCCCGTTGTTGAGGGCGACGAAGCCCTTGCCGCTACGGGCGAAGGCGAGGGCGCTGCCGCCGTCGTCCCACCAGTTGGTCAGCTCGGCTGCGCCCACCGCGTTGCGGAAGCCGACCATGCCGGTGATCTCCCGCTTCGCGTGCTCGTCGGTCCAGCCGCTGGTCCCGCTGGGCGGTCCGGCGTCCTTGTCGGTCCACTCGTAGCCGGAGTAGACGTTGGGTGAGCCGTAGGGCGAGGCGAGCATGAAGACGTTGGCGAGGGTGTGGGCGGCGCCGTCCTTGTAGGTGAGGGTGGAGCCGTTGCGTTCGGTGTCCCAGTTGTCGACGAAGGTGCGGGCCTTGTCGCTGCCGAGCTTGCCGTCGGCGATCGACTTCAGCTGGGCGATGTTGCCGCTCTGGAAGGCGCTCTTGAGGTGGGCGCCGTAGCGGAATTCGTCGACGTCGCCGGTGCCGGTGTATTCGTCGGGCCGTACCGCCTCGCCGGCGCCGTAGATGACCTCCTGCACCCAGAATCCGGGGTCCTTCATCTTGCCCTTGACGGCGGCCAGGTCGGTGGCGGAGATGTGCTTGGCGGCGTCGATGCGGAAGCCGTCCACGCCCAGTGAGCGCAGGTCGTCGAGGTACCTGGCGAGGGTGGTGCGGACGTAGTCGCTGCCGGTGTCGAGGTCGGCGAGGCCGACCAGTTCGCAGTTCTGGACGTCGTCGCGGTTGGTGTAGTCGGAGATGCTCTTGCGGCAGCCGTGGAAGTCCCAGTCCTGGTAGAAGCCGGGGTAGTGGTACTTGGTGTACCGGGTGCCGCCGGTGCCGGTGCCGGAGCCGGCGGCCATGTGGTTGATGACCGCGTCGGCGATGACCTTGACGCCGGCGGCGTGGCAGGCGCGGACCATCGAGGCGAAGGCGTCGCGGTCGCCGAGCCGGCCGGCGATCTTGTAGCTGACGGGCTGGTACGAGGTCCACCACTGCCCGCCCTGGATGTGCTCCGAGGCCGGCGAGACCTCCACGTAGCCGTAGCCGGCCGGACCGAGTTGGTCGGTGCAGGCCTTGGCGACGTCGACGTACTTGCGCTCGAAGAGGGTGGCGGTGACGGTCTTGTGGCCGGGCGGGGTGGCCTGGGAGGGCCACGGGGCGACGGTGGCCAGGCCGACCGCGGCCACTATTCCGGCGAGCGTCCCGCCCAGCACACGGGAACGTTGCTGCATGGTGTGGCTCCTTCGTCATGGGGCACGGCCGTGCCGTACCGCGCCCACGAGAGCAGCCACGCGCCAGGCCGCCATGGGGGGTTGTCCGCTACCGGAGCCTGCCGTTCATGTCGTTAACACGTCAAGGCTTTCTGCAAGACTTTTCAGCGGGTTGCGAAAGATGCTGGCTGCGGCTTCCACGGTGTTGCGGCACCGTCCGGCCCTCTTGTGCCTCCGGCCGTCGGCCGACAAGGTCCTGACCGAGGTTCACGTATGCCCCGGCGCACCACCGATCCCTGGAGGACCGATGAACGAGGCACGATCGCAGAACCACGACCACGACCACAGCCACGTCGAGGCCGCCCCGAGCCGCCGCTCCGTCCTGTGGACCGCCGGTGCGGCGGGCGCGGGACTGGGACTTGGCGGGCTGACGGCACCTCAGGCCGCCGCGGCCGCGCCCGGAACGGCCGGTGCCACGAACGGCGCCGCCGCGGCACCGGCGGCCAAGGGCAGAACCATGATCGGGGTGCCGTTCGAGCGGCGCTCCACCGTCCGCGTCGGCATCATCGGCCTCGGCAACCGCGGTGGCAGCATGATCGACCTGTTCCTGGCGATGCCCGGCGCACGGGTGGTCGCCCTGTGCGACCCGGTGAAGGAGAAGACCGCCAGGGCCGCCAACAAGGTCACCACCGCGGGTCAGCCCGCACCCGCCGTCTACACCAACGGCGACCACGACTTCGAGCAGCTCTGCAAGCGCGGGGACGTCGACTTCGTCTACGTCGCCACGCCCTGGGACTGGCACTTCGAGATGGCGAAGACGGCCATGCTGAACGGCAAACACGTCGGTGTGGAGTGCCCGATCGCGCTCCGCCTGGACCAGCTGTGGGAACTCGTCGACCTCTCCGAACGCACCCGCAGACACTGCATGCAGCTGGAGAACTGCTGTTACGGCAAGAACGAGATGCGGGTGCTGCGGATGGCGCACGCCGGGCTGTTCGGGGAGCTGCTGCACGGCGCCGGGGCGTACATCCACGACCTGCGCGGCCTGATGTTCGACCCCAAGTACTACGAGGGCCCCTGGCGCCGGCTCTGGCACACCCGGCTGCGCGGTGACCTCTACCCCAACCACGGCTTCGGGCCGGTCGCCAACTACATGGACCTCAACCGCGGCGACCGCGCGGTGCGCATCTCCAGCATGGGCTCCCCGGCCCGCGGACTCGCCGCGTACCGCAAGGAACACATGCCGGCGGACGACCCCAGCTGGAAGGAGTCGTACATCGAGAGCGACCGGACGGTCAGCCTCGTGCAGACCGCCAAGGGGCGGGTGATCCGGCTGGAGCACGACGTCTCCACCCCGCACCCGTACAGCAGGATCAACAGCCTCGGCGGCACCAAGGGCCTCTTCGAGGACTACCCGGAGCGGATCTACCTGGAGCCGGACCAGAACAACGACCAGTGGGGCGACTTCGGAAAGTACGCGGAGTGGGACCACTGGCTCTGGAAGGAGCACGCCAACCCGCCCGGCGGCCACGGCGGGATGGACTACATGCTGGTCTTCCGGCTGATCCAGTGCATGCGGCTGGGCCTGGTACCGGACTTCGACGTCTACGACGCGGCGACCTGGACGGCGCCGGTGCCGCTGAGCGACCGCTCCATCAAGGCGAACGGCGCGCCGCAGGAGATCCCGGACTTCACCCGCGGGCTGTGGAAGAAGGCCCGGCCGGGGATGGACTCGGAAAAGCCGGAGGAGTAGCGGGAGTTGGGGGAGCTGGGGGGGATGACGTACGGGCCCGGCGGAGCGTGTGTCCGCCGGGCCGTCCGGTCTCGGGTGTTACGTCTCAGCTGTCCCCTCTCAGGTGTTTCGCCTCGGGTGTTACGTCTCAGCTTTCCGTCTCAGGTGTCGTGCGTGCGCTGTGCGGCTTCGGTGGGCGGGGCCGTTTCGGCGGGCGGGGCCGCTTCGGTGGGCTGGGTGGTTCCGAGGTGCTGTGCGGGGGCCGTTTCGGTGGGCTGGGCGGGCTGCTCGCCGTTCAGGACCCGCTTGGCCGTCACCCGGTCCAGTGCCCCCTCCCAGCGGGAGACCGCGAACACCGCGACGCAGTTGCCGAGCAGATTCGTCGCCACCCGCATCGAGTCCATGATCCGGTCGACGCCGAGCAGCAGGGCGACCGCGGCGGCCGGGATGACGCCCAGCGCGGAGGCGGTCGCGGACAGCGCGAGGAACGCCGAACCCGGGACGCCCGCCATGCCCTTGCTGGTCAGCATGAGCACCAGCACCACGGTGATCTGCTGGCCCGGCGACAGATCGACGCCGATGGCCTGGGCGATGAAGAGGGTGCCGATGGAGAGGTAGATCGAGGCACCGTCGAGGTTGAACGAGTAGCCGGTCGGCAGCACCAGGCCGACCGCATCGTCCCGGCAGCCCGCGGCCCGCAGCTTCTCCATCATCCGCGGCATCACGGTCTCGCTGGATCCGGTACCCAGCGCCAGCAGCAGTTCCTCGCGGGTGTAGCGGACGAACTTCCACAGGCTGAGCCCGGTGACGGCCTTCAGCGCCAGGCCGAGCAGGACGAGGAAGGCCAGCGCGACGCCGTAACAGACCGCGATCAGCTTGCCGTAGGTGGACATCGCGCCCAGGCCGTACTCGCCGACGAGGTGGGCGGTGGCGCCGAGGACCGCGAGCGGGGCGAGCTTCATGAGGTAGCCGACGATGGTGAACACGACGTCCTGGGCCTGTTCGATCAGCGGCAGCAACTGCGGCACCTTCTGGCGGCCGAGGTGCAGCAGGGCCGCACCCACCAGGCAGGCCAGCACCAGGACCTGCAGCAGCGAGTTCTCGGCGAAGGCGCCGACCGCGCTGTTGGGGAGCGATTCCAGGACGAACTGGGCCGCGGACGGCAGCTGTCCGCCACCCGTCTTGGCGTCCACCGCGCCCTTGTCGAGGGACGCCGGGTCGACATGCATCCCGGCTCCGGGGGCGAAGACGTTGCCGGCCAGCAGGCCGATGACGAGGGCGATGCTGGTGGCCGCCTCGAACCAGATCAGGGCCTTGACGCCGATACGGCCGAAGGCCTTGAGGTCGCCCGCCTTGGTGATGCCGGCGACGACGACGCAGAAGACCAACGGCGCGATCACCGCCTTGATCAGCCGGACGAAACCGTCCCCGAGCGGCTGGAGCGACGATCCGGCCTGCGGCCACAACCGCCCGACGACGACACCGACGACGAGGGCAACGAGTACCTGCGCGAACAGACTGGTGCGCAGCAGACGGCCTGCGTGGCGGACGAAAGTTCCGGTGGCGTGCGGCACGGGCACTCCTCCAAGGACGAATTCTGTTATGCGGAAGTGGACTTCCGCGATCCGTCACTATGGCCGCCTAGTGTTCCCCACGAAAGAGTTCGCTGTAACTTCCGGGAAAATCTTGGAGCTTGGTCCAAGGCGGTACGTACGACCCGTACGCAATTGCGCGGGAGCGACGGCCGCGCCCGCTTCCTCCCGCGGTGCGGCACTCGTCCCGCACCGGCCGCACGCGGCAGCGGACGCCCGTCCGCCGGTCAGCCCGCCCACCGGTCAGCCGGTCAGCCGGTCAGCCCGCCACCGGTCAGCCGGTCAGCCGGTCAGCCGGTCGTGAGCCTTGCGGCACCGGCTCTCAGGCCGACAGATGCGCCGCGTCCCCCATGACCACCACGGGCTGCCGCGCCGGGTCGAGGGTGCGCAGCAGCGTCTGCATCGCGGACTTCGAGACGCTGACGCAGGCGGAGGTGCCACTGCCGTGGTCCAGGTGCAGCCAGACCCCGCCCCCCTTGGACTGTCCCCCGGGACGGGTCGGGTCCAGCGGCGAGGTGCCCTTCACCCGGTTGTAGTTGATCGCGATGACGTAATCGAAGTCATGGCGGGTGTTCTTGGACCAGTACGACGGCGGGGTGAAGGCGGTGGAGTGGGTGTACGGCAGCTTGGCGCCCGGGTCGGCGAGCACCCCGCCCGCGTCGGTCAGCGTGAACACCCCGACCGGGCTGCGCTTGTCGTCCTCGTGGTGGTCCGTCGTCCAGCCGCGCCGGCCGTTGTGGGCCGGCCAGCTGCCCTTGCGGTCCCAGCCCTGGGGGCCCTTCTCGTAGAGGACGAGGGTCGCCTCGGCGGAGTCCGCCGCCTTGCCGTACACCGCGACGACCTGCTGCGAGCCGGCCGGGATCCGGGACCGCAGGGCGGTGCCGATGCCGGGGATGTGCTTGAGGTGGGTGGTGGCCGACGCGCCGCGGGCCGGGCCACCGGGGCGCTCCCCCTTGTTGCCCGCACCGTCGTCCTTGCCGTCGTGGCCGCCCGCGCCACCACAGCCGGCCAGAAGGACCAGTCCCGCAGCGGCCACCGCCGCCCTCCGCATCACACCACCCGCACGTCGCATACCCCCATGGTCGCACCGCCCGGCTGACGTGCGTTCAGCGCCCGCTTCCTCGGCGCGCCTTCCCGGGACGATTGTCCGGAACGCGTGCCCGCAGCGGAAAAATCGATTGAAACCGGCCCGCTGTCCGGGCCAGTCTTCCAGAACCTTCGCACCAACGAGGCGGGTACGAGGCGCATTTCGCCTGCCGGAAAAGGCTGGGCGCGGCGCCGGTGACGGCACACGCCCCCCACCGCAACGGCTCCGCCACGACGTCCGCGACCAACCCTCCACCAAGACTTCCGCGACCACCCCTCCTCCACGACTTCCGCGACCACCCCTCCTCCGTTACGGCTTCCGCGACCACTCCTCCACCACGGCTTCCGCGACACTCCGCCACGACTTCGCCTGGGGCATCATGCAGATCCGCGACCTTCCGCATCCCGACCCCGGCGTCCCCGACGTCCGTACGGGCGGCAGCTTCCTGCGCTGGCTCTACGGGCAGCAGCTGGGCGGCCAGCTCAAAGCCCTCGCCTGGGGCCTGGTGCACTTCGGCGCCATCGCCTCGTTCCCGCTGCCGGTGGGCCTGGCCGTACAGGCCGCGGTCGACCGCGACGGCGGGCGGCTGGCGCTGTCCGGCGGGCTGATCCTGGTGCTCGGTGCGCTGATCGCGCTGGGCGGCACGATGCTGCACCGCGCCGCGGTCACCAACTGGATCACCACCGTCGCCCGGATGCAGCAGCTGCTCGCCCGCAAGACCACGGAACTGGGTTCGGCCATGACCCGGCGGGTGGCGGCCGGTGAGATCGTCGCGGTCAGCACCGGTGACCTGGAGAAGATCGGCTGGTTCGTCGAGGCGATCTCCCGGTTCGGCGCGGCCGCGGTCACCGCGATCGCGGTCTCGGTCGCCCTGGTCGTCCGCGAACCACACCTCGGCACGCTGGTGGCGCTCGGCGTGCCCGTCCTGGCACTGGCCGTACTGCCGTTGCTGCCGCCCGCCGCCCGGCGGGCCGACGCCCAGCGCGAGAAGGCCGGCCTGGCGACCGAACTCGCCTCCGACACCGTCGCCGGACTGCGCGTCCTGCGCGGCATCGGCGGCGAGGAACTCTTCCTCGGCCGCTACCGCGCCGCCTCCCAGGAGGTCCGCCGGGCCGCCGTCCGCAGCGCCCGGATGTGGTCGCTGATCGCGGCCGTCCAGGTGGCGCTGCCGGGCCTGCTGCTGATCGCGGTGGTCTGGTACGGCACCCGGCTCGCCCTCGACGGCACGGTCGCGGTCGGCGAACTCGTCATGATCTACAGCGCGGTGACGTTCCTGCTCGTGCCGCTCCGGCACTTCGAGGAGATCGCCCAGGCGCTGTCCTTCGCCCGGCCGTCGGCCCGGCGCACCGCCCGCGTCCTGGCCCAGCACCGGCCGGCCGGCGGACGGACGGCCGTGGACGACCGGCCGCCGCCCACCGGCGACCTGCACGATCCGGTCACCGGCCTGACCGCGCCGGCCGGCCGCCTGACCGCGGTGGTCTGCGGCGACCCGGATACGGCGGGCCGACTGGCCGAACGGCTCGGCGGGCATGCGCCGGTGGACCAGGGGGCGCATGCGGAGCATGTGGGCCTGCCGTCGGTCACCCTGGGCGGCACCCCTCTGGACGACCTGCCGCGGGACGCCGCCCGCGCCGCCGTGCTCGTCCAGGACAAGGACCCGATGCTGCTGTCCGGCACCCTCGGCGAACTGCTCGACGTGCCGTCCTCCGGGCGACTGGCCGCCGATGAGGCGCTCACCGCCGCCCAGTGCGGCGATGTGCTGACCGCGTTGGCACAGGCCTCGCTCGACGACTCCGGGGACCCGATGCGCACCCACATCACCGAGCGCGGCCGGTCGCTCTCCGGCGGCCAGCGGCAGCGGCTGGCGCTGGCCAGGTCGTTGGTCACGGACCCGGAGGTGCTGGTGCTCGACGAACCGACCAGCGCCGTGGACGCACACACCGAGGCCCGGATCGCCGCAGGCCTACGGAAGATCCGGGCAGGCCGTACGACGGTGGTCCTGACCTCCAGTCCGCTGCTCCTGGACCGCGCCGACCGGGTCGCGTTCCTCCATGAGGGCAAGGTCGTCGCCGAGGCTCCCCACCGCGAACTGCTGCACAGCCACCCCGCCTACCGCGCCGTCGTCACCCGGGACCCGGAACCCGAAGCCGTTCGGGACCCGGATACCGCAGCCGTTCGGGACGCGGTTACCGGAGCCACCCAAACCCCGGCCACGGAAACCGAAGCCGCCGAGGGCATGCCAACGGAAACCGAAGCCACCCAGAACCTGGCTACGGATACGGAGGCCGCCGAAGACATGGCCACGCATACGGAAGCCGCTCCGGAGAGAGATCCCGTAGCGGCCCGAGGCAAGGACGGTACCCGCGTGCTGACGACCACTCAGGTCGAGGAGACCGCATGATCGAGGGCACGGTTGGAGGACAAGGGGAGGAGACCGCATGATCGGCCTGGCGCCGCCGGAGCACGATCCGGACGCCCCGCAGACGCTCACCACACTCCCCGTCGGCTCCCCCGCCACGGTACGGAGCTACGTCGCCGGGCTGATCCGGCGGCACGGCCGGGAGTTCACCGTGCTGGTCGCCGTCAACGCCGCCGCGGTGATCGCCTCGATGGCCGGTCCCTACCTGCTGGGCGGGGTCGTCGAAAAGCTCTCCGCAGGTGACCGCGACCTCCAACTCGGCCGTACCCTCGGCCTGTTCGCCCTCGCGCTGATCGTGCAGACGGTGTTCGTCCGCATGGTCCGGCTGCGCGGTGCGATGCTCGGCGAGCGGATGCTGGCGGATCTGCGCGAGGACTTCCTCGTACGGTCCGTGGCACTGCCGCCGGGCGTCCTGGAGCGGGCCGGCACCGGCGATCTGCTGTCCCGGATCACCACGGACATCGACCGGCTCTCCAGCGCGATGCGCGAGGCCGTGCCACAGCTGTCGATCGGTGTGGTGTGGGTGGCGCTGCTGCTGGGCGGCCTGACCGTGACCGCGCCGCCGCTCGCCCTGTCCGTGCTGGTCGCGCTCCCGCTCCTGGTCGTCGGCTGCCGCTGGTACTTCAAGCGGGCGCCGGCCGCCTACCGTTCGGAGGCCGCGGGGTACGCGGCGGTGTCCGCCGTCCTCACCGAGTCGGTGGACGCCGGCCGCACGATCGAGGCGCACCGCCTGGGCGCCCGCCGCATCGCCCTCTCCGAGCGCCGGATCCGCGAATGGACCCAGTGGGAGCGCTACACCCTCTTCCTGCGCTCGGTGCTCTTCCCGGTCGTCGACCTGACGCATGTGGTGCTGCTGGGCGCGGTGTTGCTGCTCGGCGGGGCGATGGTGATGCAGGGCTGGCTCACCGCGGGCCAGCTGACGACCGGTGCGCTGCTCGCCCAGATGATGATCGATCCCGTCGGCATGATCCTGCGCTGGTACGACGAGTTGCAGGTGGCGCAGGTGTCCATCGCCCGGCTCGTCGGCGTCCGGGAGATCGAGCCCGAGACGGCGGACACGGAACGGTTGCCGGACGGCCGTGAGGTGCACGCCGACGGGGTGAGCTTCGGCTACCGCACCGGCGTCGACGTCCTGCGCGAGGTCTCCCTGCGGATCCGGCCCGGCAGCCGGCTGGCCCTGGTCGGCCCGTCCGGTGCCGGCAAGTCGACTCTGGGCCGACTCCTCGCGGGAATCTACGGGCCGCGTACGGGCAGCGTGACGCTGGGCGGTGCGGAACTCTCCGCGATGCCCGCCGAACGGGTCCGCGAACAGGTCGCACTGGTCAACCAGGAGCACCACGTCTTCGTGGGGACGCTACGCGACAATCTGCTGCTGGCCCGCACCGGCGCCGACGACGCCGAACTGTGGGCGGCGCTGGGGGCCGTGGACGCCGACGGCTGGGCCCGGTCCCTGGACGCGGGCCTGGACACCGAGGTCGGCTCGGGCGGCCACACCCTGACCCCGGCCCAGGCCCAGCAGATCGCACTGGCCCGGCTCGTCCTGGCCGACCCGCACACCCTGGTCCTGGACGAGGCCACCTCACTCCTCGACCCGCGGGCCGCCCGCCACCTGGAGCGCTCGCTCGGCAAGGTGCTGGACGGCCGCACGGTGGTCGCCATCGCCCACCGTCTGCACACCGCTCACGACGCCGATGTGATCGCCGTCGTCGAGAACGGCCGGATCAGCGAACTGGGCACCCACCACGAACTGGTCACCGCAGACGGCCCATACGCGGCACTGTGGCGGTCATGGCACGGATAGGCAGTCATGGCATGGATCGGCGGTCGTGGCACGGATAGTGGCCGACTGCTGAAGCGGCTGGAGCACCGAGTCGGCCGCAGGGGCAACGGCACGGCGGGCAAACGCCTGGACCAGCGGAGGACGGGGCGACAGGCGGCGTGCGATGTGACCGGGCGGGGGGTGGCGGGGCGGGGTGCGTTGGCTGGGGTGCGGGGGGGGCGGGGTAGGCGCCAGGTCGGTGGCGCGGGGCGGGCGCCGGGTCAGGGGGGTGGGCGAGGCTGCCGGGTCGGCGGAGTGGGGTGGGGCGGGCGCCGGGTCGGTGGGGCGGGGCGGGCGCCCGGTCAGTGGGTTGGGGTGGGGTGGGGTGGTGGACGAGGCTGCCGGGCCGGTGGAGCGGTCGGCCACGAGGCCGCCGGACGGGCTTGCGCCCCGGCTCCAGCCCCCGGCTTCTTCCCCTGCGCTCTCCCCCGGTCCCCGCCCCGCCCCCGCCCCTCCCCACCCCTCCGCACTCCTCCGCACTCAGATGTAGCCGAGTGCCCCCAGCCCGCCGAGGCCGCCCAGCAGCATGAACACCGGCATGAGTACCTTCAGTTCGACCCAGCTGCCGGCCTTGAACCGCATGGCCTTGGGCGGGCCGAGCGGGTACCAGCGCTTCCGGCCGATCGGGATCGGCCACAGGATGGGGCAGCCGGAAACGGTCAGGGCGTCGCCGATGTCATGGACCAGCGCGCCGAGCACGATCGGCAGGCCCAGCCAGAGGTACTGCTGGCCGGGTTCGGTGAACAGCCAGTGCGCGCCGTTGCCCGGCTGGTCGAGGACGCCGGCCAGGATCCAGGCCGAGGCGGCGCCGAGCAGCCACACCAGCACATCGCTGGAGACCCGGGCCGCCCGCCACAACAGCCCCTCGATCGCGAGCACCATGTGAACGAAGAGGATGCCGAGCACCGCCCAGCGCCCGCCCCGCATCGCCAGCAGCGCCATGCCGCCGCCGACCAGCACGGCCCACAGCCAGGTGTGGGTCAGGGTGCGATGTCCGCCGGAGCGGTTGGCGTCGCCGCGCATCTTGGTCGCCTTGTAGACGGCGTGCGAGATGTTGTCGACGACCTCGCACACCATCCGCGAGAGCGGCCCGAAGGCGCGCGAGATGGTGGCGGACTTGTGGTCGAGGTCCGGGGCGAGCGCCGCTCCCGCACAGATCAGAGCCCCACAGACGAGCACCGGCCAGGGCATCGGATGTCCCGCGGCTGCGGCCGCCGCGCCCACCCCCAGCCAGGCCGCCGCCCCGGAGAGCGAGTGCGCCGGTCCCATCATGGTTGTTCCCCACCCCTTGTTGTCGCGCGGTTGTTGTCGCGCGGTTGTTGTCGTTGTCCCTGCTCGGTTTTTCCGTTGTGCGGCTCGCGCCTCGTGCCCAGCTCGCGCCTCGTGCCCGGCGCGTGCCTCGCACCCGACGCATGCCTCACGCCCAGCCCGCATGTCACACTCGGCCCGATCGTCACGCCCGACCCCTTCATCGCGCCCGGTGCACGCCTCGCACCGGCCCCGTACGCCATGCCCGACCCCTTCGTCGCGCCCAGCGCATGCCTCACGCCCGACCCGACCGTCACGCCGACCCGAACGTCACACCCGACCCGTTCGTCACGCCCGGCACACCCTCATACCTCGTGCGGACGTTCTGGCCCGGTCGTGCGTGCTGCCCGTACGTCCGCCGTGCCCGGCTGCCGTGCGTCGTGCCCGGGCGGTGGGGCGTGCTCGGCACGCTCACCGTCCGCGCTGCTGACGCCGGGTCGGCGACTCAGCGTAGCGGCAGATGATCTCCGTACGGAGGCGGGGCCCCGGCCGCGGGACCGGCCCGGGAGTACGGCCCGCGGGGAGGGGCGCCCTCACGCAATGTGACGGGTGCGCGTCGGACCGTCCCCGGGGGCGGCAGTTGATCTCCGTATGGGTTACCGGTTCCCTGATCCGGGGTGAAGGCAGGCAGTATGGGGGCGTGACCCTCATCGATCATCTGCCGAACGACGCCGACCCCGATGCCCTCTTCGAAGCCTTTTCGGGCTGGGCGGAGCAGCAGGGGATCTCGCTCTACCCCGCCCAGGAGGAGGCGCTGATCGAGGTGGTCTCGGGGGCGAACGTGATCCTGTCGACCCCCACCGGCTCCGGGAAGAGCATGGTGGCGGCCGGTGCGCACTTCACCGCCCTCGCCCATGATCAGGTCACCTTCTACACCGCCCCGATCAAGGCGCTGGTGTCGGAGAAGTTCTTCGATCTGTGCAAGCTCTTCGGCACCGAGAACGTCGGCATGCTCACCGGCGATGCGTCGGTGAACGCCGATGCCCCGGTCATCTGCTGTACCGCCGAGGTCCTCGCCTCGATAGCGCTGCGGGACGGTAAGGACGCCGATATCGGCCAGGTCGTGATGGACGAGTTCCATTTCTATGCCGAGCCGGATCGCGGCTGGGCCTGGCAGATTCCGCTGCTCGAACTGCCACAGGCGCAGTTCGTCCTGATGTCGGCGACGCTCGGCGACATGTCGCGGTTCGAGGAGGATCTGACCCGCCGCACCGGGCGGCCGACGACGGTGGTGCGCTCGGCGACCCGGCCGGTGCCGCTGTCGTACGAGTACCGCACCACCCCCCTGACGGAGACGCTCACCGAGCTGCTGGAGACCCGCCAGTCCCCCGTCTACATCGTGCACTTCACGCAGGCCGCCGCCGTGGAGCGGGCGCAGGCCCTGATGAGCATCAATATGTGCACCCGCGCGGAGAAGGACCAGATCGCCGAGCTGATCGGCAACTTCCGGTTCACCACGAAGTTCGGCAAGAACCTCTCGCGGTACGTGCGCCACGGCATCGGCGTCCACCACGCGGGGATGCTGCCGAAGTACCGCCGGCTGGTGGAGAAGCTCGCCCAGGCGGGTCTGCTGAAGGTCATCTGCGGTACGGACACCCTCGGCGTCGGCGTCAACGTCCCCATCCGGACGGTGCTGTTCACCGCACTGACCAAGTACGACGGATCGCGGGTGCGGACGCTGCGGGCGCGGGAGTTCCACCAGATCGCGGGCCGGGCCGGCCGGGCCGGCTTCGACACCGCCGGGTTCGTCGTGGCGCAGGCGCCCGAGCACGTCGTGGAGAACGAGAAGGCGCTGGCGAAGGCGGGCGACGATCCGAAGAAGCGGCGCAAGGTGGTCCGCAAGAAGGCGCCGGAGGGCTTCGTCAACTGGGGCGAGAACACCTTCGAGAAGCTGATCGCGTCCGATCCGGAGCCGCTGACATCGCGGTTCCGGGTGACCCACGCGATGCTGCTGTCGGTGATCGCCCGCCCGGGCAATGCCTTCGAGGGGATGCGCAAGCTTCTGGAGGACAACCACGAGCCGCGCAAGAACCAGCTGCGGCACATCCGGCGGGCCATCGCGATCTACCGGTCGCTGTTGGACGGCGGGATCGTCGAGCGGCTGGACGAGCCGGACGCGGAGGGCCGGATCGTCCGGCTGACCGTGGATCTGCAGCAGGACTTCGCGCTGAACCAGCCGCTGTCGACGTTCGCGCTGGCCGCCTTCGACCTGCTCGACCCGGAGTCGCCGTCCTACGCGCTGGACATGGTGTCGGTCGTGGAGTCCACGCTGGACGATCCGCGGCAGATCCTGGCCGCGCAGCAGAACAAGGCGCGCGGCGAGGCGGTGGCCCAGATGAAGGCCGACGGCGTCGAGTACGAAGAGCGCATGGAACGGCTCATGGACGTCGAGTACCCCAAGCCGCTGGAGGAGCTGCTCTTCCACGCCTACGGGCTGTACCGCAGGAGCCACCCCTGGGTGGGCGACCATCCGCTGTCGCCGAAGTCGGTCATCCGTGACATGTACGAACGCGCCATGACCTTCACGGAGTTCACCTCCTTCTACGAGCTGGCGCGCACCGAGGGCATCGTGCTGCGGTACCTGGCGAGTGCCTTCAAGACGCTGGACCACACCGTGCCGGACGATCTGAAGTCGGAGGACTTCCAGGACCTCATCGCCTGGCTGGGCGAGATGGTGCGGCAGGTGGACTCCAGCCTGCTGGACGAGTGGGAGCAGCTGGCCAACCCGGAGGAGGAGACGGCTGACCAGGCCCAGGAGCGGGCGGATCAGGTCCGGCCGGTGACCTCCAACGCGCGGGCCTTCCGGGTGCTGGTGCGCAATGCGATGTTCCGGCGGGTGGAGCTGGCGGCGCTGGACAAGGTCGAGGAACTCGGTGAGATGGACGCCGAGTCCGGCTGGGACGCGGATGCCTGGGGCGAGGCGATGGACGCCTACTGGGAGGAGTACGAGGAGCTGGGCACCGGTCCGGATGCGCGCGGCCCGAAACTCCTGCAGATCGAGGAGGACGCCGAGCACGGGCTGTGGAAGGTGCGGCAGACTTTCGCCGACCCGAACGGTGATCACGACTGGGGCATCTCCGCCGAGGTGGATCTGGCCGCCTCGGACGAGGAGGGGCGCGCGGTCGTGCGGGTCACGGATGTGGGTCAGTTGTGAGGCGACGGCTTCGCCCGAGGCCGCCGGTGCATGCGAGGGAGGGCCATCGGTCATGACCAATCCTGCGGAGAAGCTCGTCGACCTGCTGGATCTCGAGCGGATCGAGGTGAACATCTTCCGCGGCCGCAGTCCGCAGGAGAGCCTCCAGCGGGTCTTCGGCGGACAGGTCGCGGGCCAGGCGCTGGTCGCCGCCGGACGGACCACCGACGGTGACCGCCCGGTGCACTCGCTCCATGCGTACTTCCTGCGCCCGGGCCGGCCCGGGGTGCCGATCGTGTACCAGGTCGAGCGGGTGCGGGACGGGCGTTCCTTCACCACGCGCCGGGTGGTCGCGGTCCAAGAGGGACGCACGATCTTCAATCTGACCGCCTCCTTCCACAAGCCGGAACCCGGCTTCGAACATCAATTGCCGATGCGCCGCGCGGTGCCCGACCCGGAGGACCTCCCGACGGTCGTGGAGGAGGTCCGTGAGCATCTGGGCGGGCTGCCCGAGGCGCTGGAGCGAATGGCCCGCAGGCAGCCGTTCGACATCCGATATGTCGACCGGCTGCGCTGGACACCGGACGAGATCGAGGGCGCGGAACCGCGCAGCGCGGTGTGGATGCGGGCGGTCGGTCCGCTGGGCGACGATCCACTGGTCCACACCTGCGCGCTGACCTACGCCAGCGATATGACGCTGCTGGACGCGGTCCGCATCCCGATCGAGCCGCTCTGGGGTCCGCGCGGCTTCGACATGGCCTCGTTGGACCATGCGATGTGGTTCCACCGTCCGTTCCGCGCGGACGAGTGGTTCCTCTACGACCAGGAGTCCCCGATCGCCACCGGTGGCCGGGGCCTGGCTCGCGGGCGGATCTACGACCGGGAGGGCAGGATGCTGGTCTCGGTCGTCCAGGAGGGGTTGTTCCGCAAGCTCGGTGGCTGACCCGGCCGGACGGCCAACTCCATGGGGGACATCCGGCGGACCCGTCCGGGATCTTCCCGGCGGGCCTCTTCGAGGGCCCGGGCGAGATGGACGCGGTACCACAGGACCTCGTCGAACTCGTCGGCCGTCAGGACCCGTTCGTAGGCTTCCCGGGCCGCCGGGGTGGCGGTGATCACGGTCGCGAGGGTGGGCCGGAGGCGGCGCAACACGGACCGCTCCAGGGGGTTGCCGGCCACCGAGGCCAGCTCCTCCGGGGGCAGTACCGCGGCGATCACCGCGGCCGACTCCCAGGGGTCGTCGGTCTGCCCCAGGAGCTGCGCGACCCGGCGGCTGCGCCACTGGCGGGCCCGCCAGTCCTGTCCGCCGTCGAGCATCACCCGCATCGCCGCCGGGGTGTTGCCCTGGAGCAGGTCGGGTTCGCGGTCGGCGAAGTCGGTGACCTCCGCCGCGAGGTAGAGCCAAACCACGGCGCCGTAGCGGTTCACGTAGAACCGGCAGGGCGGGAAGCAGCCGGCGCGGGTCAGGCGGAGCACCCGGCCCGGTCCGACGCCCATCAGCCGGGCGGCCTCGGTCGTGCCGACCGTGCGGATGCGCTCGCGGAGCGCCTCCGGGAAGCCGGGCTCGGCCTGGAGCCGGGCGATCTCTTCCGCCGGGACCCGGCGTCCGCCGAGGACTCCGGCGCCCGGTGGGCGGTCGGCGCCGCCGGGCGGTACCGTACGTACTTCTCCGAGCTGGACGGCGAGCTCGAACTCGCCGGTGCGCAGCTCCAGTTGGCGGGCCGCCCGGCCCTTCGGGAGCGTCTGCTGCCCGTCGCACATCACTGTCATGTCGTTCCCCCGCAACTCGGTCGGTCAGCGTCGATCACTGACAGTCACGACCATAGCCGCAGGCGGTGACAGTGCGTCAACCCCCGCCTCAGGCCTGTGGATAACTCTCCGGCCGGCGCACCGCGACGCCCAGGTGCTCACCGACGCGATTGACCAACAGCGACATCTCGTAGGCGATCTGTCCCAGGTCGGCGTCCGCGCCGGCCAGCACGCACAGGCAACTGCCGTCCCCCGCCGACGTCACGAACAGCACGCCCTCGTCGAACTCGACCATGGTCTGCCGGACCTGCCCGCCGCGGAAGTGCAGCGCGGATCCCTTCGCGAGGCTGTGCAGTCCCGAGGCGACCGCCGCGAGATGCTCGGCGTCCTCGCGGCCCAGTCCCTCGCTCGCGCCGGTCACCAGCCCGTCGCTGGAGAGCACCAACGCGTGCCGTACCTTCTCCACCCGCTTGGTCAGGTCGTCCAGCAGCCAGTCCAGTCCGCTGCTCAATGCCATGTGACGCTTCCTCCCCGTGTCCCCGGCCGTGGTCCTGGCCGGACGGCAGCCCATGGTCCCTCCGCGGACTGCCGTGCCAGCCTGTCCCACCTCCGCCGTCTCGGCAAGCGGCCCGCGGCCCGGCGTGCCAGGCGGCGCCCGCGCCGACGCGCGGAGAGGATGTCGGCATGGCACACAAGATGACGAAGGACGAGTGGCGCAGGTTCCTCTCCGAAGGCACCCGGACCGGAAAGCTGGCGACCGTACGGGCGGACGGCAGTCCGCACCTCGCCCCGATCTGGTTCCTCCTGGACGGCGACGAGGTGGTGTTCAATACCGGTACGGACACGGTCAAGGGCCGCAATCTGGCCCGGGACGGCAGGCTCGCCCTGTGCGTGGACGACGACCGGCCACCGTTCTCCTTCGTGACCGTGCAGGGCTCGGCGGAGATCAGCGACGAACTGTCCGACGTACGGCACTGGGCGACGCGGATCGCGGCCCGTTACATGGGCGAGGACCGCGCGGAGGAATACGGTGCGCGCAACGGCGTACCGGGCGAGGTGGTGGTGCGGGTCAGGATCGACAAGGTCATCGGCCTCGCGGCGGTCGCGGACTGACCCGGTGCGGGGCGCGGGCCGTCCGGCGTCCGCGCCTCGCCCGTCCGCAGGTCATCCCACCGGGGCCGGTCGTCGGCAGGTCATCCCACCGGGGCCGGTGTCCGGGGGGAGCGCTGCCGGCCGGCGTGCTCGACGAGCCGGACCAGGACCTCCTTGCCGGAGTCACGGTCCCGCGCGTCACAGAGGACGACCGGGGTGCCGCGGTCCAGATCCAGTGCGCGGGCCACCTCGTCCGCCCCGTAGGACCGCGCCTCCGCGAAGCAGTTGACGGCGACCAGGAACGGGATCGCGCGGCGCTCGAAGTAGTCGACCGCCGGGAAGCAGTCCTGCAGCCGGCGGGTGTCGGCGAGGATCACGGCACCCAGCGCGCCCTCGGAGAGGTCGTCCCACAGGAACCAGAAGCGGTCCTGTCCCGGGGTGCCGAAGAGGTAGAGGGAGAGCCCCTCCCGGATGGTGATGCGGCCGAAGTCCATCGCCACGGTGGTGGTGGCCTTGGTGACCACTCCCCCGGTGTCGTCCACCCCCTCCCCGGCCTCGCTGAGCCCTTCCTCGGTGCGCAGCGGGCGGATCTCACTGACCGAGCCCACCAGGGTGGTCTTGCCCACCCCGAAACCGCCCGCGACTAAGATCTTCAGGGCCAGTTCGGGGCCGGGGTCCGGGGCTGCGCCCTCCGGGGCCCCTGGTGCGGCGTTCATCGGCCGTCTCCTTAGGGATGCGGGTCCTGCGCGTCACGGGGAATGCGGATGCACGGCTCGACGAGGGGAGCCTTCGGCGGCAGAGCGCCGTCCGAAATCCATGGCGAGGACCGTACCGCCCGTTGATCGGGCTGTCCCCGAAATTGCCAAAGCCGCTCAGTCTTGCGATCAGGAAGCCCGGCGGCCCCCGTATTCGTGATAGACGGACCGGGCCGCCACCGTGGGGGCCGGTGCGGGATCATGTCCGTATGACGCAGCAGCAGTCGGAGGAGCGGACCGTACCGTCCGTCGCGGCGGACGTCTCGGCCCGCACCGTCGAACGCCATGGCATCGATCCGGTGCCGGACGCCGAGCGGCACGGCAGCCCCCGGTCGTTGTACTGGCCCTGGGCCGCGTCCGGGCTCTCCCTGTTGTCCATCGCCTACGGCGTCTACCTCATGGGACTGGGCCTCAGCCCCTGGCAGGCGGTCGCCTCCGGGGCGCTCGGCTATGTGCTCTCGTTCCTCCTGGTCGGGCTGATCTCGATAGCCGGGGCCCGCACCGGCGCGCCCACCATGGCGATCGGCCGGGCCGCCTTCGGGCTGCAGGGCAACAAACTGCCCACGCTGTTCAGTTACGTCTCCAACGTCGGCTGGGAGACCGTCCTGGTCGCGCTGTCCTCGCTGGGCGGCGCGGCGATCCTGGCGCGCGTCGCGCCCGGCGTCTTCGCCCGGTCCGACGCGCGGACGCCGACAACTACGGCGCAGGCACTGTGCTTTGCGGTGACCGCCGTGGTGGTCGTGGTCGTCGGCATCTACGGGCATGCGCTGATCATGCGGGTGCAGAAGTACCTGACCGCCGCGATCACCGCGCTGACCTTGGTGTACCTGGTGCTGATGGCCGACCGCGTCGACCTGTCCGCCCTGGGCCACGGACGGGCGGGCGGCCTCGGCACGTTCGTCGGCGGCATCGTGTTCGCGATGACGCTGCTGGGCCTGGGGTGGGTCAACTGCGGGGCCGATTACAGCCGTTACCTGCCGCGGGCGAGCAGCGGCCGGGCGATCACCGGCTGGACCACGCTCGGCGGGGTGCTGCCGCCGCTGGTGCTGCTGGTGTTCGGGGTGGTGCTGAACGCCGGGGATCCGAAGCTGGCCGGGGCGGCGGCCGCCGACCCGGTGGGGGCGCTCGCGGCCGAGCTGCCCACCTGGTTCCTGGTGCCGTACCTGCTCACCGCCATCGGGGGCTTCGCCTCCGGGGCGATCATGGACATCTACAGTTCGGGCATGTCGATGCTGGCCCTGGGCATTCCGGTCCGGCGGCATCTCGCCGTGCTGGTGGACGGCGTGCTGATGGCCGTCGGCGGCTGGTACGTGCTGTTCGTGTCGCCCAGTTTCTTCGCGACGTTCCAGGCGTTCCTGGCCATCATCGGGGTGGCGATGTCCGCCTGGTCGGCGGTGTTCCTGGTGGAACAGTGGCGCCGCCGCCACACCGGCTTCGACCTGGTGCGGGTGGCGGCCCTGGGCCGGCCGGCCGGGTTCTCGCTCGTCGTGGGCACCGTCGTGGGGCTGGGGCTGATCACCTCCGCCGACCCGCACATCGCCGAGGTGGTGGGCTTCCTGCTGACCGACACCGCCGCGCGGGGCCCGCTGGGTGCGATGAACCTCGGCGTCGTGGTGGCCCTGCCCGTCGCCGGGGTGCTGTACGCCTGCACCGCGTCGCTCGGCGCCCGTCGTCACACCTCTGGAGGAGACCGATGACCGACCACCACGGTGAACGGCCGCACGAGGCACGGGCGTTCTTCGCGCCGCGTGCCGCCGGCTGGGACGCCAAGTTCCCCGACGACGGCCCCGCCTACGCCGCCGGGGTCGCCGAGCTGGGGCTGCGGCGGGGCGAGACGGTCCTGGACGCCGGCTGCGGCACGGGACGGGCGCTGCCCGCGCTGCGGGAGGCCGTGGGGCCGCAGGGGACGGTGCTGGGGGCCGATCTGACGCCCGAGATGCTGACGGCCGCCGTACGGGCCGGGCGGGACCGCTGTGCGCCGCTGCTGCTCGCGGACGTGACCCGGCTGCCGCTGCCGGACGCCGCGCTGGACGCGGTCTTCGCGGCCGGGCTGATCTCCCATCTGCCGGATCCACAGGCGGGGTTCGCCGAGCTGGCCAGGGTCGTGCGCCCCGGTGGCCGGCTCGCGCTCTTCCACCCCATCGGGCGGGCCGCCCTCGCCGCGCGCAAGGGGCGAGCCGTCACCTCCGACGACCTCAGGGCGGAGCCGAACCTACGGCCTCTGCTGGCCCGTTGCGGTTGGGAGCTGATCCGGTACGAGGACCGGGACGCGCGCTATCTGGCGTTGGCGGTCCGCCAGGATTGACGGCGCGGCCCGCCCCGCGGGATCCGGGTCAGGAGGCCACCGGGTCCTCCCCGTGCGGGACCGGGCAGCCGCCGAGGCGCCGGGCGGCCGGGAAGGTGCCGAGCTCGGCCACCCGGTAGCCGTTCGGGTAGCCCTTGATCTCGGGGTTCTGGCGGGCGTAGTGCGGGGTGCGGCGGGGCGGCAGCAGCCGGACGGCCTTCGCGCGCAGCTTCAGGGCGCCGCGCACCGTCTTTGTCAGCGCCGGGGCGGGCCGGTCGTAGCGGAAGGCATCCAGCAGCGAGTCGTCCAGGAGGGCCATGCTCGCGCGGCGCACCACCGGGGCGAGCGGGCCGTACCAGCCGGCCATCAGGTCCAAGGTGGCGTCGGAGACCCGTCGTGCGCCCTCGTCCCAGCCGAAGTGCGCCGCCTCGTAGGCGTCGAGGTACTGCTCGAAGTCCTCGTAGGTCTCGGGGAGTTCGGGGATGCCCATGTGGCGGCCGAGGGTGCGGTAGTAGGCGGCGACGGCATGCTGTTCGTGCGGGGTCAGCCGCCGCCAGCCGTAGGTGTCGAGCCAGCGCTTGGGCATCACCACGAAGGTGCACAGGACATAGCGCATGTCCTCGTCGGAGATGTCGTAGCTGCGGTGCATCTGGTTGATGCGGCGGATGGCCGTCCGGCCGTCCTCGCCGTCGAAGCCGTGCTCCAGTACGGCGTCCAGGAGGAGGGCGGTGTCGTCGTAGCGCTTCTGCGTACGGTCGGTCAGCTCGGCGGTCTCTGCGAGCAGCCGGCCGATGCTCGGCACGGCGTAGGTGCGGTAGAGCGCCAGTTCCAGGGCCCGGGTGAGGTCCCAGGGGAATTCGTGGGTCGCGATGATGCGGTAGATCGTCAAGAAGTCGCGCTCGGGGTCGAGCCTGCGGATCTCCTTGAGCCAGTCGTAGCGCCGCACGTGACAACGTCCTTCCCTCGCCGGAGCGCCCAGTCTAGGAGCGGGCCCGGCGGCCCGGCAGACCGGGCACACCACGTGATCCGGACACTGTAGGAAGGCATAAGCGCAGCGTAGGAGTGGTGACAAGCTCCCGACGGGGCAATTAAGGTGCGCCGACATACTCCGCGAAGTTGGGAAGGGGAGGTCCGCGTGCCCACGACCGAGAGCGCCGACAACGACCAGTTGTTCGTGCTGACGGCGGTGCTGCTGACGCCCGGGCAGTTCCCGAGCGTGCTCGGCGACGACTACCCCGAGGTGTGCGCGGGCCTCGGGCTCGAACCGTACGCCGAAGGCTACGGGCTGGTCCTCGGGCAGGACGGCGGTGGCGCCCGCTGGACCGTGGTGACCGAGGACGTGTCGCTGGTGGCCTGTGCCATCGCGGCGTGGGACTGCGGGATGGAGTACGACCTCTCGCCCGGGGAGAGCAGCATCGTCGCGGCGCTCCCGGGCTGGCCGCTGGCGCTCGCCGTATCCGCGCCGGGGGTGCCGGCGCCGCATGATCCGGAGCGGCAGGAGGGCGAGCCGGTGCCGCTGTGTCCTCCGGACGCGGAGGAGTGGGGGCCGGCCCAACGGCGGCTGGGCGCGGACGAGATCGCGCTGCAGTGGGCGCTGTGGCGCGAGCAGGTGGACGGTGAGGTGACGTTCGCGGAGCCGGGGGACGAGGCGCACGAGGGGGTGCGCCGGGTGCTGAAGGAGGCCCGCGGCTATCTGGCGGATCCTCCGCCGCCCGGGCGGGTGCGGTCGTCGTTCGCGGCGGGTGAGGCGCGCACGCTGCGGGTCGACGGGCCGGGCTGGAGCATGGTGGCGCGGACGGACGACATCGCGTTCGTGCTGCTGGACGAGGAGCCCGGCGAGGTGCATCCGGTGGGCCGGGGGCCCGAACTGCCCGGGCTGCTCTCCTCGCTGGACGAGCTGGCGGCCCGGCCGGTCTGAGCCGGCCGGGCTCCGGGCGGGCCGTCCCGGCCCCGCCTGCCGGTGTCAGCGTCCCAGCTGTTTGCGGCCGGCCCTGCGGAGGCGGCGGCGCTGGGAGGAGTCGAGGGCCAGATATGCGACGGCCGGGACTCCGACCATGACCAAGAGGGCCGCCCAGAGGGGCAGCAGCCACAGCAGGACCACTCCCACCGCGACGCCGCCGATCGCGACCTTCGCCTGTGTGGACATCCTTCACGCCCCTTCCGCGGCCGGTGCCGCGCTCTGTCGTACTCCATTGAACGCCGTTTTCGCGCCGTGGGTTCCCTCCGGTGCCGCCCGGGTTGCCGGGTGCGGCCGGGTGCCGCCCAAGGGGTGCGCGCGTTCTTGGTCCGGGCCCGGTGTCCGGTACCCTCGGGCGCTCCAGGCGCCAGTAGTCAAACTTGAGGAGTTCGGGAACCCGTGACCTTCACGCCAACCGTCACCCCCGCTCAGCTCACCGGGCTCGCCCGCTGTCCGGCGGTCTTCCTGCCGTCGGATCCGCCCCGGGCCGGCCGGATCGCCTTCTGGCGGCCCGATGGTGAGCCGGTGGCGGCGACCCTCACCGAGGAGGGCGCAGCGGACGGGCGCGGGCCCGTGGTGGAGCGGCTGGACGTCGTACTGCCGGCGGAGGACGGCGGCGTCGAGGTCGGCGAGGTGCCGGCGCTGGTGCTGCCGGTGGCCGGCGCGATGCCCGTCCTCACCCGGTTGCGGGCCGGCCGGTCCACCCATCCGGCGGCGGCCTTCTGGGGCGCCGCGGCGGTCCTCGCGCTGCAGCTGGCGGCCCGCGGACGGCTGCTGCCCGGCGTGAGCCCCGAGGGGTACGACGCCTGGCGGATCGGCCCGCTCGACGCGGCGGACGTCGAGCGGCTGCGGGAACTCGCCGCCGCGATGCCGCCGTACGCGCACGCCACCCCGCTGCCGGGGACGGACCCGGTGGAGCTGCCCGAACCGGAGCGGCACCTACGGGCGTTCCTCGACGCCGTGGCGGACGGTCTGCCGCGCTCCCCCGCCGCGGCGCTGGCCACCGGGGCGCCGGCCTTCGCGGCGGCCGCGCCGCAGCACATCCCTGAACAGCGGGACTGGGCCGCGGACGTCGCCGCCGGCCATGACGCGGGCGTACGGATCTCCTTGCGGGTGGAGGTGCCCGGCCTGGACGCGGACACGGCGGTGGACGTTCCGGTGGACGCTGCCGCGCCGTCCTCCCCCGGGAGCGAGGTGACCTTCCGCGCGGTCCTCCAGGTGCACAGCCTCACCGACCCCGCCCTGGTGGCGGATGCCGCCGAGGTGTGGGCGGGGGCGTCGACGGCGGGGCAGGCGTTCGGTCCGCGGGCGCGGATGGACACCCTGCGCACGCTGCGCCGGGCGGCCGAGGTCTGGGCGCCGCTCGGCCCGTTGCTGTCGGCGGCGGTGCCCGGCGCGCTGGACCTCGCCGACGAGGAGGTCGCCGAACTGCTCGGCCCGGCCTCCCGGGCGCTGGCCGCGGCCGGGGTGCAGGTGCACTGGCCGAAGCAGCTGGCGCGCACGCTGACCAGCCGCGCCGTGGTGGGGCCGCCCGATGCCGAAGGCCCCGTGGACGGGCGGGAGTCCGGGCCGCCCTCCTTGTTGTCCGCGGACGCCCTGCTCTCCTTCAGCTGGCGGTTCGCGGTGGGCGGCCAGGAGGTGGACCGGGCCGAGCTGGACCGGCTGGCCGAGGCGGGGCGGCCGCTGGTCCGGCTGCGCGACCGGTGGGTGCTGATCGACCCGGAGGCCGTACGGGCCGCCCGGGACCGGCGGGACCGCAAGGTCACCCCGCTCGACGCGCTCGGTGCCGCGCTCACCGGGAGCGCCGAGGACGGCGACGGCGACCGGGTGGCGGTGCAGGCGACCGGGTGGCTGGCCGGACTGCGCGACCGGCTCGCGGACCCGGAGGGCACCGCCACCGGCCCCGTCGTCCAGCCGCCCGCGCTCCGCGCGACACTGCGCGACTATCAGCTGCGCGGTCTGGGCTGGCTGCACCGGATGACGTCGCTGGGGCTCGGTGCCTGTCTCGCCGACGACATGGGACTGGGCAAGACGATCACCCTCATCGCGCTGCATCTGCACCGGCAGACCGACTCCGCGTCGGCCGGCCCGACGCTGGTGGTCTGCCCGACGTCGTTGATGGGCAACTGGCAGCGGGAGATCGAGAGGTTCGCGCCGGGCACACCGGTGCGCCGCTTCCACGGCGGGCACCGCAACCTGGCCGACCTGGTGGACGGCGAAGTCGTCCTCACCACCTACGGGACGATGCGGCTGGACGCCGGGAAGCTGGCGGAGGTGGCGTGGGGGCTGGTCGTCGCGGACGAGGCGCAGCACGTCAAGAACCCGTTCTCGGCGACCGCCAGGGCCCTGCGGACCGTGCCGGGCCGGGCCCGGGTGGCGCTGTCCGGTACCCCGGTGGAGAACAACCTGACCGAGCTGTGGGCGATCCTGGACTGGACGACGCCCGGGCTGCTGGGGACGCTGGGGCGGTTCCGCACCCGGTACGCGCGGCCCGTCGAGGGCGGTCCGGCGGCCTCCCCCGAGGCGGCCGCGGCGGCCGACCGGCTGGCCAGGCTGGTGCGGCCGTTCCTGCTGCGCCGGCGTAAATCCGATCCGGGCATCGCGCCGGAGCTGCCGCCCAAGACGGAGACCGACCGTGCGGTGGCGCTGACCACGGAACAGGCCGGGCTCTACGAGGCGGTGGTGCGCGAGGGGCTCGACGAGATCGCCGGCACGGACGGCTTCGCCCGCCGTGGGCTGGTGGTCAAGCTGCTCACCTCCCTCAAGCAGATCTGCAACCATCCCGCGCAGTTCCTCAAGGAGGAGCAGCCGCGGATCGGCGGCCGCTCGGGGAAGGTCGAGCTGCTCGACGAGCTGCTGGACACGATCCTCGCCGAGGGGGCGAGCGTGCTGGTGTTCACCCAGTACGTGCGGATGGCGCGGCTGCTGGAGGGGCATCTGGCGGCGCGCGGCGTGACGTCACAACTCCTGCACGGCGGTACGCCGGTGGCCCGCCGGGAGGAGATGGTGCGCCGCTTCCAGGACGGCGAGGTCCCGGTGTTCCTGCTGTCGTTGAAGGCGGCCGGCACCGGGCTGAACCTCACCCGCGCCGGCCATGTCGTGCACTTCGACCGCTGGTGGAACCCGGCCGTCGAGGCGCAGGCCACCGACCGCGCGTACCGCATCGGGCAGACCCGGCCGGTGCAGGTCCACCGCATGATCACGGAGGGCACGATCGAGGACCGGATCGCCGATCTGCTCTCCCGCAAACAGCAGCTGGCGGACGCGGTGCTCGGCGCCGGCGAGGCCGCACTGACCGAACTCACCGACGCCGAACTGGCGGACCTGGTGGCACTGCGAGGGAGCGAACGATGACCGGACGGGACGAGGACGGCGACGGCGCCTACGAGGACGGCGCCCACGGGATACGCACTCACGGGGCAGGCACTCACGGGGACGGCCCGGACGCCGAGCGGACCTTCGCCGCGCTGCCGCCCGCCCGCGGCCGGGGCTTCGCCCGTACGTGGTGGGGGCAGGCATGGCTCAAGGCGCTGGAGGACACCGCGCTGGACCTGCAACAGCTGAAGCTCGGACGGCGGCACGCCCGGGCCGGTGCGGTCGGTGCGGTGTCGGTGCGCCCGGGCCGGCTGACCGCCATCGTCCAGGACCGGGACCACACCCGGCACCGGTCCGATGTGCTGCTGCAGCAGCTGGACGACGCCGCATGGGACCGCTTCCTGGATCTCGTCGCGGACCGGGCCGGGCACATCGCCGCGCTGCTCGACCGGGACATGCCGCCGGTGCTGGTGGAGGACGCGGCCGCGGCGGGCGTCGAACTGCTGCCGGGCATCGGTGATCTGGAGGCGGAGTGCAGCTGCGGCGCCTGGGACCACTGCGCGCATTCGGCGGCGCTGTGCTATCAGGTGGCGCGGTTGCTGGACCAGGACCCGTTCGTGCTGCTGCTGGTGCGCGGCCGCGGTGAGCGGGAGCTGCTCGGGGAGTTGCAGGCGCGCAGTGCGGCCCGGGCGGCCGGGCCCGCGGCGGGCGGGGATCCGGTGGCGGGGCCCGGCGCGGGCGTGGCGGCCGCCGAGGCGTACGCGGCACGGGACATCCTGCCGCCGCTGCCCGCGCCGCCCCCGCCGGTCGACGGGCCGGGCGCCGCGCCGGTGCTCGGCGGCGGCGTCCCGCCCGAGCCGGGGGTGGACGTGGCAGCGCTGGAGTTCCTGATCGCCGACGCGGCGGCGCGCGCCCAGCGGTTGCTGGCGGAGGCGCTCTCCCCCTGGCATGCGGACGCCCCGCCGCCGCCCGCGCTGACGCCCCGACAGGACGCGGTACGGCTGGCGGCGGCCGGTCCGGACCGGGCCATATCGGCGCGGCTGGCGGCCGGTTCGGGGCGGGACGCCCGCGGCCTGGCGCGGGCCGTACGGGCCTGGGAACTGGGCGGTACGGCGGGGCTGGCGGTGCTGGAGGAGGAGTGGGCCCCGGATCCGGCGGAGCTGGCCCGGGCCACCGACCGGCTCGCGGCCGCCTGGGACGACGACGGGACCCGGCCCCGGCTGCGGGTCACCGGCAACCGCTGGACGGTGACCGGCGGCGCCGCCCAACTACGGTACGGGCGCGACGGCCGCTGGTGGCCGTACCGCAAGGAGCGCGGGCAGTGGGTGCCGGCCGGCCCGGCCTCGGACGACCCGGCGGCGGCGCTGGCGGAGGCGTCGGCGGAGGCGGCGGAGGACTGATCCGCGGGCGGCCGGGCGCGCGCGGAGCACCCGGCCGCCCGAATCCGGTCATCCGGCTGCGCCGGGCCCCCGCGCGTGATTCGCTGAGGGCGATCCCCCCAACGCCAGGCACGTCGCCCGCAGCAGGAGGACCAGTGACCGGGACGTCCCCGCAGCCGCCACCGCACGCGCCGCACGACCCGCCCCCGATCTCCGGCCGGGCGGTGCCCGCGCCGGGCCGCCCGGACCCGTCGGAGACCCGGCTCCCGTACTACGAGGACCGCTCGCCGGGCCGGGGCGCGCTGCCGCCGCGCGCCTGGTACCCGTCCTCGGACGCGCCCCGGATCTCGCTGCACGGCACCTGGCGGTTCCGTCTCTCGCCGCGCGCCGACGCCGAGGACGAGGCGTTCGCCCGGCCGGACTTCGACGACACGGAGTGGCACGAGCTGAGGGTGCCCGGCACCTGGGTGCTCAAGGGATTCGGCGCCCCCGGTTACACCAACACCGCCTATCCCTTTCCGGTGGACCCGCCGCGGGTGCCGGACGAGAACCCGACCGGTGACCACCGGCACGTCTTCGATCTGCCCGAGGGCTGGGGCGAGGGGCCGGCCGTGCTGCACTTCGGCGGGGTGGAGTCCTGTGCCCGGGTCTGGCTCAACGGGCAGGAGCTGGGGCACTTCAAGGGCAGCCGGCTGCCGCACGAGTTCGAGGTCGGGCAGCTGTTACGGCGGCACCGCAATGTGCTGGCGGTGCGGGTCCACCAGTGGTCGTCCGGCAGCTATCTGGAGGACCAGGACCAGTGGTGGCTGCCCGGGATCTTCCGGAACGTCTCGGTCCACCGGCGCCCGGAAGGGTCGGTCACCGACCACTTCGTCCATGCCGGCTTCGATCACCGTACGGGCCGGGGCACGCTGCGCGTGGAGTGCACTCCGGCCGGGCGGGTGACCGTACCGGAGCTCGGGCTGGACCTGGCGACCGGGGAGAGCGCGACGGTGCCGGTGCAGCCCTGGACGGCCGAGGAACCCCGGCTCTATACAGGGGAGTTGGTCACCGCCGGGGAGACCGTCCCGCTGCGGATCGGGTTCCGTACGGTGTGCGTCGAGGACGGACTGCTGAAGGCCAACGGCCGCCGGATCCTGCTGCGCGGCGTCAACCGCCATGAATTCCATCCGCGGTACGGGCGGACCGTCGGGCCCGAGGTGATGCGCCAGGACCTGCTGATGATGAAGCAGCACAACATCAACGCCGTGCGCACCAGCCACTATCCGCCGCACCCGGCGTTCCTGGACCTCTGTGACGAGCTGGGGCTGTGGGTCGTCGACGAGTGCGATCTGGAGACGCACGGGTTCGGGCAGCAGGACTGGCGGGACAATCCGGTCGACGACCCGCGCTGGGAACCGGCGCTGCTGGACCGGGCCCGCCGGATGGTCGAGCGGGACAAGAACCACCCCAGCATCGTGCTGTGGTCGCTGGGCAACGAGTGCGGGACCGGCCGCGGACTGTCCGCCATGGCCGCGTGGATGCGCCGGCGCGATCCGTCCCGTCCGCTGCACTACGAGGGCGACCGCAGCTGCGCCGACACCGACGTCTACTCCCGGATGTACGCCGATCACGCCGAGGTGGAGCGGATCGGGCGGCGCACCGAGGGCCCGCTGGACGATCCCGCACTGGACGCCCGGCGCCGTCAACTCCCCTTCATCCTTTGCGAGTACGCACACGCGATGGGCAACGGGCCGGGCGGCCTTCGTGAGTACCAGCGGCTGTTCGAGACGTACGAGCGCTGCCAGGGCGGCTTCGTGTGGGAGTGGATCGACCACGGGCTGCGGCAGCGGACACCGGAAGGCGAGGTGTACCACGCCTACGGCGGCGACTTCGGTGAGGAGCTGCACGACGGGAACTTCGTCTGTGACGGCCTGGTGCTGCCGGACCGGACACCGTCGCCGGGACTGGCCGAGCTGAAGAAGGTCGTCGAGCCGGTGCGGATCGAGGCCGGGCCGGTCGGTGACGACGGCGGACGGACGGTCCGGATCAGCAATCTGTACGACTTCTCCGGGCTCGGGCATCTGTCGTTCCTGTGGACCTACGAGGTGGAGGGCGTCCCGTGCGGCAGCGGGTGGCTGGAGATGCCCACACCGCCACCGGGCGGGTCGGTCGTGACGACGCTGCCGGAGATGGCGGAGGAGCGGTACGAGGGCCGGGAGGCCCTCTGGACGGTGCAGGCCGTACTGGCGAGGGACACCGCCTGGGCGCCGGCCGGGCACGAGGTCGCGTGGGGCCAGTTCCCGGCCGTACCGCGTCCGGCGTATGTGCCTCCGGAGCCCACCGCCACCCCGCGCCGCGGCGAGGGCAATGTGATCGTGCTCGGGCCGGGCACGTTCGACGCCACGACCGGGACGCTGGGCTATCTGGACGGGGTGCGGATCGGCGGCCCCCGGCTGCACGTCTGGCGGGCGCCGACCGACAACGACGAGGCCGCGCCCTGGCAGCCCGGGCCGCGGCCGGCCACCGAGTGGCGCAGGCTCGGTCTGCACCGGATGCACCACCGTGTGGACGCCGTCGAACCGGACGGGCCCGCGCTGGTGGTGCGGACCCGGATGGCCGCGGCCGGTTCCCCGCTCGCGCTGCGCGCGGTCTACCGCTGGACGGCCCGACGCGACCTGCTGCGGCTGGAGTTGGCGGTGGATCCGGAGGGCGACTGGCCGGTTCCGCTGCCCCGGCTGGGGGTGCGGATGGCGGTGTGCGGGAGCCTGGGGCGGGCGGAGTGGTACGGCGACGGGCCGGGCGAGGGCTATCCGGACACCCGGGCGGCCGCCCGCACCGGCCGCTGGTCGCGGTCGGTGGAGGAGCTGCAGACGCCCTACGTCCGGCCGCAGGAGAACGGTTCCCGGCCCGGGGTGCGCTGGCTGCGGCTGACCCGGTCGGACGGTTCCGGCCTCCGGGTCGAGGGGGACCCGGACTTCGCCTTCGCCGCCCGCCGCTGGTCCGACGAGGAGCTGACCGCGGCCCGGCACACCCCGGACCTGCGGCCGGGCGATCACCTGTGGCTGCATCTCGACCATGCACAGCACGGCATCGGCAGCCAGTCGTGCGGGCCGGGCGTGCTGCCGCGGTACCGACTGACGGCCGCCCCGGCGCGGTTCTCGTTCGTCTTCGCGTCACTGCCCTGAGCGGCCGGCGGCCTCGCCGTCCATTCGCCGGCCGGGGGCCTGGTCAGAGGCATTGTCGGCGGCGGTGTCAGGGGCGTTGTCAGTGGGCGGAGCTACGATCCGAAGGAGCTGGGAAAAGATCCGCCCGGCAGCACACGAGGAGGGTTCGCACCATGGTCAGCACGGCCCCGACGCTCGCCGACGCCCTCGCCGCGGGGCCGGTGGTCCTCGACGGCGGGCTGTCCAACCAACTGGAGGCCGCCGGGCACGACCTGAGCGACGAGCTGTGGTCGGCGCGGCTGCTGGCCGAGGAGCCGGAGGCGGTGCTGCGGGCGCATCTGGAGTACTACCAAGCCGGGGCGCAGGTCGCGATCACCGCCAGCTACCAGGCGACGTTCGAGGGGTTCGCGCGGCGCGGCATCGGCGCCGAGGAGGCCGCGGAGCTGCTCGGCCGGAGCGTGGCACTGGCCCGCGAGGCGGCCGGCCGGGCACGGGCGGGCGGCGCCACCGGGCCGTTGTACGTGGCCGCTTCGGCGGGTCCGTACGGCGCGATGCTGGCGGACGGTTCCGAGTACCGCGGCCGGTACGGCCGGTCGGTGGCGGAGCTGGAGCGATTCCACCGGCCGCGGCTGGAGGTGCTGGCGGCGGCCGGGCCCGATGTGCTGGCGCTGGAGACGGTGCCGGACGCCGACGAGGCCCGGGCGCTGCTGCGGGCGGTGCGCGGGCTGGGCGTGCCGGCGTATCTGTCGTACAGCGTCGCCGGGGACACGACCCGTGCCGGGCAGCCGCTGGCGGAGGCGTTCGCCCTCGCGGCGGAGGCGGACGAGGTGATCGCCGTGGGGGTGAACTGCTGCGCGCCGGACGACGCGGACCGGGCGGTGCCGCTGGCCGCGCGGGTCACCGGCAAGCCGGTGGTGGTGTATCCGAACAGCGGGGAGCGCTGGGACGCCGAGGCGCGGACCTGGTGCGGCATAGCGGAGTTCAGCGCCGACCGGGTCGCCGGCTGGGTCGCGGACGGCGCCCGGCTGATCGGCGGCTGCTGCCGGGTGGGGCCGGACGCCATCGCGGAGCTGGCGGCCGGCCTCGGCCACTGACACCGGTCGGGGCTGCTCAGGACAGCGGTTTGGTGAGCTTCCTGGTGTTGCTGCGGTTGCCCATCAGGCTGCAACTGACGGTCTTGTAGCCGAGCTTGTAGCCCTTGGGGTTGGGATACTGCACGTAGGTGCCCTCGGCGGTGCCGGCGGGCTGCCGGGACGCCTTGCGCTCCAGCTCGTCCCGGCACAGCGACGACGCCTTGTCCTGGATGTCGGATTCGCTGGTCAGGCCCGCGCCGAGGCGGTGGGTGGCGACGACCTCGGCGTCGTGCGGGCCGTTGCAGGAGGCCACCTCGTTCATACCGTCGCCGTCCGGGCCCAGGTCGTAGCAGTCGCCGACCTTCTGCAGGTAGAAGGGGATCTTGCCGGAGGAGGGCGAGGTCGTGCTCCCGGAGTCGCTGCTGGGCGAGGCGTAGGGGTCGTCGGAGGGCGTGGCGGAGGCGCTCTCGGACGGGGTGGCGGAGGTGCTCGAATTGGCCGACGGGCGGGCGCGGTTGGTGCTGCCGTCGTCGCTGTTGGCGATCACGACGACGGCGATGACGGCGGCCAGCACGACCGCGCCGCCGCCGATGATGGCGGCGATGAGCTTGCCGTTGCCGCCGCCGTTGGGCGGGCCGGGCGGCTGCTGCCAGCCGCCGGGGCCGCCCGGGCCGCCCGGTCCCGGAGGGCCGTAGCCGCCCGCGGGCGGGCCGAAGCCGCCGGGGGGCTGGTTGCCGCCGGGGGGCGGGCCGTAGCCGCCGGAGCCGTATCCGGCCTGGCCGCCGGAGCCGTAGCCGGCCTGGCCGCCGGGGCCGTAGCCGCCGGCCGGCGGGCCGAAGCCGCTCGGGTTGTCGGGGGGCGGCTGGTTGGGCGGGTGCGGCTGGCCGGGCGGCGGCGGAAAACTCATAACGGAAATGATCGCTTCTTTACTGGGTTTCACGGGACGCGGTGACCAAGCTGGAACACGTCGGGTCTGATATGTCCGTCCGCTGGGCACCGTTGGCGACAGGCAGCAAGCCACCCTACGGCCCGGAGGTTCCGCGTGTTCACCGACCTGCCCCTGGACGAACTGCGCACCTATCGCCCCCCGTTGCCCGAGCCGCCCGGATTTGACGCGTTCTGGGAGCGCACCCTCGCCGAGGCCCGCACCCATGACCTGGCCGCGCGGTTCACCGCACTCGACGCCGGGCTGACCCTGCTGCGCACCTACGACGTGGAGTTCTCCGGCTTCGGCGGGCACCGGATCCGTGGCTGGTTCCTGATCCCGCGGGCGGCGGCCGGGCCACTGCCGTGCATCGTGCAGTACCTCGGTTACGGCGGCGGCCGGCTGCGGCCGCACGACTGGCTGCTGTGGCCCGCGGCGGGGTACGCCACCCTGGTCATGGACGCCCGCGGCCAGAGCGGTCCGAACCGCCCCGGTGACACCCCCGACCCGGCCGGCTACCGCAATCCGGGCGTCCCCGGCCGGCTGACCCAGGGCCTGCTCGATCCCGACGACCACTACTACCGGCGGCTGTTCACCGATGCCGTACGGGCCGTGGAGACCGCCCGCGGCCACGCCGAGGTGGACGAGGAGCGGATAGTGGTCGCCGGCCACAGCCAGGGCGGGGCGCTCGCCCTGGCCATGACCGGCCTGGTCCGGGGGCTCGCCGGGGCGCTGATCGACGCACCATTCCTGACCCATGTCCGCCGCGCGGTCGAGATCACCGACGCCGGCCCGTACGGCGAGCTCGGCCGCTACTTCGCGGGCGCCCGGGACCACGTCGACACCGCGCTGGACACCCTGGACCACTTCGACGGGCTGAACTTCGCGGTCCGCGCCACCGCTCCGGCGCTCTTCGCGACCGCACTGCGCGACGACGTGGTGCCGCCGTCCACCGGCTTCGCCGCGTACCACCACTACGCCGGCGAGAAGGAACTCAAGGTGTGGCGCTTCAACGCCCACGAAACCGGCGGTACCGACCAGCGGGCCGCCGAACTCCGCTTCGTCCGGCGGCTCTTGGGCTGACCGGGCCGGCCGGCCGCCCGGGCCGGTTCAGGACGCGCCGAGCAGATGGTCCAGGGCCAGCTGGTCCAGTTGCTCGAAGGCCATCCCGCGGGCGGCGGCCGCCTCCGGGCGGAAGGTCTCGTAGGCGGTGGGGTCGGCGAGCAGCCCGGCCAGGCCGTCCTCGGCGGTGGGGCGGGCCAGCTCGTGCAGGCGGGCGGCGCGCAGCGCGTCCTGGACGGCCGGGTCGGCCCGGAAGGCCGCGGCGCGCTCCTTGAGGATCAGGTAGTTGCGCATACAGCCGGCGGCGGAGGCCCAGACACCGTCGAGGTCCTCGGTGCGCGGCGGTTTGAAGTCGAAGTGCCGGGGCCCGTCGTAGCCGGCCGTCTCCAGCAGGTCGACGAGCCAGAACGCGGCACGCAGATCGCCGGCGCCGAAGCGCAGGTCCTGGTCGTACTTGACGCCGCTCTGGCCGTTGAGGTCGATGTGGAAGAGCTTGCCCTGCCACAGGGCCTGGGCGATGCCGTGCGGGAAGTTCAGGCCGGCCATCTGCTCGTGGCCGACCTCCGGGTTGACGCCGAACAGGTCGGGGCGTTCGAGGCGCTCGATGAAGGCCAGGGCGTGGCCGACGGTGGGCAGCAGGATGTCGCCACGCGGCTCGTTGGGCTTGGGTTCGAGGGCGAACCGCAGGTCGTAGCCCTGCTCGACGACGTACTGGGCGAGCAGGTCGAAGGCTTCCTTGAGCCGGTCGAGGGCGGCACGGACGTCCTTGGCCGCGCCGGACTCGGCGCCCTCCCGGCCGCCCCAGGCCACGTAGGTACGGGCGCCCAGGTCGGCGGCGAGGTCGATGTTGCGCAGCGTCTTGCGCAGTGCGTAGCGGCGGACGTCGCGGTCGTTGGCGGTGAAGGCGCCGTCCTTGAACACCGGGTGGGTGAAGAGGTTGGTGGTCGCCATCGGGACGACCAGGCCGGTGGCGTCCAGTGCCCGGCGGAAGCGTTTGACGGCCGTCTCCCGCTGGATGTCGTCGGCGCCGAACGGGATCAGGTCGTCGTCGTGGAAGGTGACCCCGTACGCGCCGAGCTCGGCGAGTGCGTGGACGGTCTCGACCGGGTCCAGGGCGCGGCGGGTGGCGTCCCCGAAGGGGTCGCGGCCCTGCCAGCCGACGGTCCACAGACCGAAGCTGAATTTGTCCTCGGGCACCGGCCGGCAGCGCATCGCAACTCCCTCAGTCATTTCGTCAAGGCTCTTTACAAATTCCGCGGTGGCCAAACTAATATGCGGCGGCACACCGGGGAACCCCCTGGAAGCAGACCGTGCGAGAAGGTTCCGCACCCGTGTGGCAGCGGGCCGCCAAGGGAGAGAGCACGATGGGCGCACAGGCAGCGGGACCGCTCGTCCTCGGCGTGGACAGCTCGACGCAGTCCACGAAGACGCTGGTCGTGGACGCGGAGACCGGCGTGGTCGTCGCGCGTGGGCAGGCGCCGCACACGGTCGGCGGCCCCGGCAAGCAGAGCGACCCCCGGCAGTGGTGGCGGGCGCTGGGCGAGGCGCTGGCGCAGTGCGGGGACGCCGCCCGGCAGGTCTCGGCGGTGTCGGTCGCCGGGCAGCAGCACGGACTGGTCACGCTGGACGCGGCGGGCGAGCCGGTGCGTCCGGCGCTGTTGTGGAACGACGTCCGCGCGGCGGGCCACAGCGAGCGGCTGATCGCCGAGCGGGGCGGTGCCCGGGCCTGGGCCGACCGGGTGGGGAGCGTGCCGGGGCCGGCGTTCACGGTGGCCAAGTGGGCCTGGCTGCGGGAGACCGAGCCGACCGCGGCCGCCGCCACCGCCGCGGTGCGGCTGCCGCACGACTACCTCACCGGGCGGCTGACCGGCGAGGCGGTCACCGATCGCGGGGACGCCTCCGGTACGGGCTGGTGGGCCTCGGCCACCGGGGCGTACGACACCGAGATCCTGGCGCACGTCGGGCTGCCGCCGGAGGCGCTGCCCCGGGTGGCCGGGCCGGGCGAGGCCGCCGGGACGGTGCACGCCGCCGAGCTGCCGCTGCCCCGGGGCGCCCTGGTGGCCGCGGGCACCGGCGACAACATGGCGGCCGCGCTCGGGCTGGGCCTGCGCCCCGGACAGCCGGTACTGAGCCTGGGCACCTCGGGGACGGTCTACGCGGTCTCCGCCCACCGCCCGGCCGATCCGACCGGCACGGTCGCCGGTTTCGCCGACGCCCGGGGCGACTGGCTGCCGCTGGCCTGCACCCTGAACTGCACGCTCGCCGTGGACCGGGTGGCGGCGCTGCTGGGCCGCGACCGGGAGGCCGTGGAGGCGGGCGGTGAGGTGGTGATGCTGCCGTTCCTCGACGGGGAGCGCACGCCGAACCTGCCCGGGGCGTCCGGCCTGGTGCACGGGCTGCGGCACGCCACCACGGCCGGCCAGCTGCTCCAGGCCGCCTACGACGGTGCGGTGTTCGCGCTGCTGCAGGCGCTGGAGCAGGTGCTGGACGCGGACGCCGCGGCCGGGGCGCCGCTGCTGCTGATCGGCGGCGGCGCGAAGGGCCGGGCCTGGCGGGAGACGGTCCGCCGGCTCTCCGGCCGCCCGGTGGTGGTACCCGAGGCCCAGGAGCTGGTCGCGCTCGGCGCGGCGGCGCAGGCGGCCGGGCTGCTGCTGGGCGAGGACCCGGCGGCGGTGGCCCGCCGCTGGGGCACCGCACGCGGCGCGGAGTGGGAGGCCCAGCCCCGGGACGACGCCGCCCTGGAGCGCCTGGCGGCGACCCTCACCGACGCGGAGGCCCTGCTGCGACGCTGAGGCCCGGTCCGGTCCGTACGCCGCGGTCCGCACACCCCCGTCCGCACGCCCCCGTCCACACGAACCCGTCCACACGAACCGCCCGTACGGGCCCGCCCGTACGGACCGGCGCGGCCGCCCCACGGCCACCCGGACGCCCCCCGTAACCCGGCACCGCCCGCGACGGGACATCACCCATCAGCCAATCACCCGCCAGGGACACCCCCCCTGGCCCGGCATCTCCGAGGAGACCCGTGACCCCGCCCGGCAACGACACCCAGGCCGGCATCCGGCGGCGCAACCTCGCCCGGGTGCTGCGGGCCGTGGCGGCGCACGGGCCGCTGTCGCGGCCGGCGGTGGCGGCGCGGATCGGGCTGACCCGGGCGGGTGTGGCACCGCTGGTGGACGAGCTGCTGCGGGCCGGGCTGCTGGCCGAGTCCGGGCCGGCGGCGCCCCGTGGCCGGGGCCGGCCCGGGAGCGAACTGGTGGTCAGCGACCGCGGCCCGGCGGGGATCGGGGCGGAGATAGGCGTGGACCATCTGGCGGTGTGCGCGGTCGATCTGCGCGGCCGGATACGCGCCCGGGCGGCGGTCGGCGCGGCGAACCGGAACAGCGCGCCCGGGCCCGTACTGGAGCGGCTCGGGAAGCTGCTCGCGGAGGTGACCGGGCGGATCGGCGCGGAGGGGCTGCGGCCCGCCGGGCTCACGGTGGCGGTGCCGGGGCTGGTGGCCCGCGGCGGGACGACCGTGGTGCACGCGCCCAACCTCGGCTGGCGGGCGGCGGATCTGGCGCCCGGCCTGGCCCCGGTGACCGCCCCGCCGGACTCCCCGGCCGTGCCGCTGACCGTGGAGAACGAGGCGAACCTGGGGGCGCTGGCCGAACTGCGGATGGCCGCTGGGGACGGCGAACGGCCGGGGCCGCCGCCGGACTTCGTGCATGTCTCGGCCGAGGCCGGGATCGGCGCGGCCGTCGTGGTGGACGGCCAACTGCTGCGCGGCGCCCGGGGGTTCGCCGGGGAGCTGGGCCATGTGCCGGTGTATCCGGACGGCCGCCGGTGCGACTGCGGCGGGCGCGGGTGCCTGGAGCAGTACGCGGGGGAAGCGGCCGTGCTGCGGGCGAGCGGGGCGGCGGCCGGGGAGGCGGGCCCGGGGGCCCGGATCGCGTGGCTGGCGCGCCGCGCGGCCGACGGCGACCCGGCCACCGTACGGGCCCTTGCGGAGGCGGGGACGGCGCTCGGTATCGCGCTGGCCGGGGCGGTGAACCTGCTCGACCCCCGGGCGGTCGTCCTGGGGGGTGCGCTGGCCGGACTCGCGCCGTGGGTACTGCCGTCGCTGGAACGGGAGTTGACGCTGCGGACGGCCGTGGCGGCGGATCCGGGGCGGGCCGGCGGGCCGTCCGTGACGGTGTCGCGGCTGGGGGCGGACGGGCCGCTGCTGGGGGCGGCGCACGCGGCGCTGCGGGGCGTCCTCGACGATCCCCTCCCTTCCCGCGCCCCGGCTGACCCTCCCCCGGACCGAACCCGCTAAACCTTTCCATGGAAAGAGATTTCCATGCCACCCCATTGAGCGATTGTGCCGATAAAAAGCGCACCACTACCGTCGGTTCGGCGGGCTGCCGCGAAACCGCCGTGAAATCGGTTCCGGGGCAGTACCGCATCGCACCCTCCCAGGAGACAGGTGGCCTTGTGACGATTGCCGACGAATCGCTTCCCAGCAGTGCGGAAGAATCCCAGAATTCCAGTCTGAGTACCACCGCCGCACGGAATTTGGCGACCACCACCAAAACCGCGCCGCAGATGCAGGGAATCACTTCCCGCTGGCTGCTGCGATTGTTGCCCTGGGTGCAGGTGTCGGGTGGCACGTACCGCGTGAACCGCCGGCTGGCCTACACCGTCGGCGACGGGCGCATCGACTTCGACATCAACGGCGGCGACGTCTCGGTCATCCCGGAGGAGCTGCGGGAACTGCCCGCCCTGCGGGAGTTCACCGACCAGGAGGTGCTGGCCGCGCTCGGCGAGCGGTTCACCCAGGTCGAGTACGCGCCGGGCGAGCTGATCGCGGAGGCCGGCACTCCGGACGACCGGCTGGTGCTGATCGCGCACGGCCGGGTGGACCGCATCGGCACCGGCAAATACGGCGACTCGACGGTGCTGGAAGCCCTGGCGGGGGGTGACCATTTCGGGGCCGGTCCGCTCGAGGCCGACGAGGGGAGCTGGGAGTTCAGCTACCGCGCGGTGACCCGGGTGACGGTCATGACCCTGCCGCGCCAGGCGGGCCTGGAGGTGATCGACCGCTCCCCCGGGCTGCGCGAGCACCTGGCGACGGCCGACCGGTCCGCCGCCCGGCCGACGAACGCCAGCGGCGAGTCGGCGGTGTCCGTGGCGTCCGGCCACCAGGGCGAGCCGGCCCTGCCCGGCACCTTCGTCGACTACGACGCCACGCCGCGGGAGTACGAACTGAGCGTGGCCCAGACGGTGTTGCGCACGCACAGCCGGGTCGGCGACCTCTACAGCGACCCGATGAACCAGGTCGAGGAGCAGCTGAAGCTCACGATCCAGGCGCTGCGCGAGCGCCAGGAACACGAGATGATCAACAACCGCGAGTTCGGGCTGCTGCACAACGCCGACCTCAAGCAGCGCCTCCACACCCGCACCGGACCGCCGACCCCCGACGACCTCGACGAACTGCTCGCGACGGTGTGGAAGGACCCGGGTTTCCTGCTCGCCCACCCGCAGACCATCGCCGCCATCGGCCGGGAATGCAGTGCCCGCGGCCTGTATCCGACCGCGGTGGATTTCATGGGGCATTCGCTGCCGTCCTGGCGCGGGGTGCCGATCTTCCCGTGCAACAAGATTCCGGTCACCAGGGAACGCACCAGCTCGATTCTGCTGCTGCGTACCGGTGAGGAGAAGCAGGGTGTGGTCGGTCTGCATCAGACCGGAATTCCCGATGAATACGAGCCGGGCCTGTCGGTGCGTTATATGGGTATCGACGACCGGGCGGTCCTCAAGTATCTGGTGAGCGCCTACTATTCCGCGGCCATTCTCGTGCCCGATGCGCTGGGCGTGCTGGAGGACGTGCAGATCGGCCAGTGAACGGCCGCCGCAGGAACAGCCGGGCAGTACGCGTCACCGCACGCCCCGGCAGCAATCGGCACAGCCAGCACCGACAGAACAGGTGAGCTTCTTCCATGACCACATCGGTGGACCCGACGTCCGGCCCGCAGCCCTCCGAGGTCGAGCAGCATCCGTCCAGCCTGGGCACCGCCGCGGCCCGCAATCTGGCGACGACGACCAAGACCGTGCCGCAGATGCAGGGGATCTCCTCCCGCTGGCTGCTGCGCATCCTGCCGTGGACCCAGGTCTCCGGCGGCACCTACCGCGTCAACCGCCGGCTGACGCACACCCTCGGCGACGGGCGGATCGAGTTCGTCTCGACCGGCACCGACGTCCGGGTGATCCCGGCCGAGCTGCGCGAACTGGCGCCGCTGCGCGGCTATACCGACGCCGCGACCCTGGAGGCGCTGGCCGGCCGCTTCGTACAGCGGGAGTTCGCCCCCGGTGACGTACTGGCCCGCGAGGGCGCCCCGACCGACCGGGTCATCCTGATCGCGCACGGCAAGCTGGACCGCCTCGCCACCGGCAAGTACGGCGAGGAGACGTCCCTGGGCACGCTGGCCGACGGTGACGCCATCGGCGCCGCGGCGCTGCTGTCCGCGGACGCGGAGTGGGAGCACTCGGTGCGTGCGGTGACCCGGGTGACCGCACTGACCCTGTACCGCAGCGACTTCGAGGCGGTGCTGGGCGATGCGGATTCCCTGCGGGCGCATATCGAGGCGTTCCGTACGGCGCTGGTGCCGGCGCAGAACAAGCACGGGGAGGCGGCCATCGAGCTGGCCGCCGGCCATGTCGGCGAGCCGGTGCTGCCGGGCACCTTCGCGGACTACGAACTGACGCCGCGGGAGTACGAACTCAGCGTGGCGCAGACGGTGTTGAAGGTGCACTCGCGGGTCGCCGACCTCTACAACGGGCCGATGAACCAGCTGGACCAGCAGCTGCGGCTGACCGTGGAGGCGCTGCGCGAGCGCCAGGAGCACGAGATGATCAACAACCGCGAGTTCGGACTGCTGCACAACGCCGACCTCAAGCAGCGCCTCCACACCCGCACCGGACCGCCCACCCCCGACGACCTCGACGAACTGATCTCCCGGCGCCGCAAGACGCAGTTCCTGCTGGCGCATCCGCGGACCATCGCCGCCATCGGGCGGGAGTGGAACGCCCGGGGGATCTATCCGAGCACGGTCCCGTTCGAGGGCGGGGAGGTCCGGGCCTGGCGGGGCATTCCGCTGCTGCCGTGCAACAAGATCCCGATCACCCGGGACCGGACCAGCTCGATCCTGGCGCTGCGGGTCGGCGAGGAGAACCAGGGCGTGATCGGGCTGCACCAGACCGGCATCCCGGACGAGTACCGGCCGGGCCTGTCCGTGCGCTTCATGGGCATCAACGACCAGGCGGTCATCAACTACCTGGTCAGTTCCTACTTCTCGGCGGCCGTGCTGGTGCCGGACGCACTGGGCATCCTGGAGGACGTCGAGATCGGTCACTGACCTGCGGTGTGCCGCCGTCCGGTGCCGCGTCCGGGCCCGTCCCTCCAGGGGCCCGGACGCGGCACCCGGGTGACGACCGATCAGGTATGTCCCGGCTCGTGACCTGCACCGTTGTCGTCTTTGGTCGAGCCATTGGCGGCCCGGCCATGCCCTTGGCAGGACCTGTCCGGTTGCGCATGATGAACGCATCGCATGTGCGTGACATGTACGCGACCACCCTCGGTCCTTGTCAGGAGTCCACATGGAGCCCCGCCACCCCCGCACCGCCCGCCGACGTCTGATCACCGGCGCGGCCGCACTCGCCGCATCCGCCGCCCTCGCCCCGCTCACCGCGTCCGCCGCACTGGCCGGCCCGCGCCGCCGGACACCGCACGGCGGCGACGGCTACCCCCCGGTCGAATGGGTGCCGGCCAGCAGGTCCAACTTCACCGCCGCGGACCGCCCGGACCAGTACCCGATCGAGATGATCGTGATCCATGTGACGCAGGAGACCTACAAGGACACCCTCCGGCTGTTCCAGGACCCCCGGCACAAGGCCGCGGCCCACTACGTCGTCCGCTCCGCCGACGGCCACCTCGCCCAGTGCGTCAGCGAGCGCGACGTCGCCTGGCACGCCGGCAACTGGGACTTCAACACCCGCAGCATCGGCATCGAGCACGAGGGCTGGATCGACGACCCGACGTGGTTCACCGACACGCTCTACGAGCGCTCCGCCCGGCTCACCGCCGCCGTCTGCGACCGCTACGGGATCCCCAAGGACCGCGAGCACATCATCGGCCACATCGAGGTCCCCGGCTCCGACCACACCGACCCCGGGGAGTTCTGGGACTGGGCGCGTTACCTGCAGCTGGTCACCGAGGCGTCCTGGCGGCACCGCAGATGACCCGGCGCGCGCTACGCGGTCCGCAGGAAGCGCTCCAGACCGGCCAGGTCGTCCGAGTTGAGATGGTCCACACCGGCCCGCAGCAGCGCCGCCCAGACCGCCTCGCGCGCCGGCCCGGGGGCGTCCGGCGTGGCCCAGAAGCGCAGCCGGCGCCGCTCGGCGTGCGCCGCGGCCACCAACCGCCGCAGCAGTTCGCGCTCATGAGCGGGCATCGGCCCCACGCCCTGCCAGCCGAAGGTGTCCGTCCAGGACGCGGACACCAGCGGGGCGAAGGACGCCGGGACGGTGGTGCCGAGGTCCTCGGGCCGCCCGTCGTAGAAGGCGTGGCGCACCCGTTCGGCTTCCATGGGCGCCCGCGCGGCACGGTCCCCGGAGATCACCGCGGTGACCGGGCCGCGCCGCACCCGGCCGTCCCGGCACACGCTCAGCAGATCGCGATAGCGGTACAGCACCCGGGCCAACGCCCGGTAGGTGGGATCGCCCGCGGTCTTGATGTCGATCAGCAGCTGGAGCGAGAGGGCGGAGCCGCGGTAGACCGTGCCGCCCTGGGCGCGGATCCGTCGGCGCAGCGGGTCGAGGTAGAGCGACCGGAGGGTGCGGGCCGGATCGAGGTCGCCCTCCTCGTGCCCGACCAGCAGCCGGCCGTCGACCAGCCAGATGTCCGCCTCCACGCTGCCGAAACCGTGGTCCAGGGCGTCGAGGAGCGGCCGCGGATGCGCGTAGTCGTTGTGGGCGTGGGCGCGCGGCAGCGGCACCGTGGCGGCGGGGCGTACGGCGGGACCGCGGGAGGTGGTGTCACGGGCGGCGGCGGGTCCGGTCAGACCCGTCAGCAGGGCGGCGCCCAGCGACACGACGGCCGTTCTGCGGGTGTACGGATTCATGACATCTCCAGGTCATAGTGAGCGGTCCATAGTGGGGCGTGCCGCGTGCACGTGGCGCGGTGAACGTCTCCGGTACCCGGTGCAGTTGACGTGACGTCAGGGGCAATCGTGAAGCAGCGATTCGGTCGGGTTCGCGCGGTACTGACGGTGCTGGTGGTGTGGGGCGTGCTGGCCGGCGGCGGGATGGCGGGCGGGGCCCCGGCCACCGCCGCGGTCACCACCCTGCGCCGCTCCGATGCCCTGGCGGTGGCGCCCGGTGTGGCGTACGGCGAATTCCGGATGACGCTGCCGCGCGGGGTGGTGCACGGGCATCTGCTGACGGTGGATCTGGGCGATCCGCGGGTGTCGGTGGACCTGCTGTACCCGGGGGTGGTCGGTGCCCGGGCGCCGGTGTCCCGGCTGGCCGCGGCGCGGGGTGCGGTGGCGGCCGTCAACGGCGACTTCTTCCACATCACCGAGACCCAGCATCCGGGCGTGGAGGCCACCGGCGCCCCGGACGGCCCGGCCGTGGTCTCCGGCCGGCAGCTGAAGGCGGCGGTGCCCGACGGGCAGCGCTTCGGGCCCGTACTGCCGCCCGGCGCCACCACCGAGGACGTCCTCGGCGTGGGCTACGACCGCCGGGCGCGGCTGGACCGGCTCGCCCTGCACGGTGTGGTGCTGACCCCCGAGGGCACGCTGCCGCTGCGCGGGCTCAACCAGTACGCGCTGCCGGTGGACGGCATCGGCGCGTACACCGCGCAGTGGGGCCCCGCGTCCCGGGAGCGGGCGGTCTGCGGGACGGACACCGAGCGGGCGGCGCCGTGCAGCACGGACACCGCGGAGGTCACGGTCCGGTACGGCCGGGTGACGGCGGTCGAGGACGAGCCGGGCGCCGGTGGGGTGGCTGCGGGGAGCGTGGTGCTGGTGGGCCGGGAGGAGGGCGCGCGGCAGTTGCGCAAGCTGCACCTGGGCGAGCCGGTGCGGGTGGGCTACCGGCTGTCCGGCGAGGGGCCGGTGCCGTTGCGGTTCGCGGTCGGCGGCTTCCCCATCGTCCGGGACGCGCGGCCGGTGGCCGGGCTGGACACCGTCGCGGTGGCGGTGCGGACCGCCGCGGGGATCGCGCCCGGCGGGCGGGTGCTGCAGCTGATGGCGCTGGACGGCGCGCGCGGTCAGACGGGCCTGACGGTCAGTGAACTCGCGGTGCTGATGGCCGAGTTGGGGTCGGAAGAGGCGATGAACCTGGACGGCGGCGGGTCCTCGACGCTGGTCACCGACGATGGCACCGGCGACGGGGTGGTGGTGCGCAACCATCCGTCGGGCGGGGCGGAGCGCCCGGTGGCGAACGGCGTGGGAATCTTCTCCTTCGGCTGAGCGGCGGGCGGGGCGGGCGGACGCGGGCGCCGCGCCCCGCGCCGGGTCCGCCACCGGTCACGCCTCCCGGGCGGTCATGTCCTCCGGGCGGGTGCCGGCCCCGCGGTGCGCATCCGGCCGACGGCGTACACACAGCCGGCCAGCGCCAGGTCGGAGAGCAGCATGAAGCCGATCGAGTAGCTGCCCTTGGCGCTGTGGACGGCGCCCATGACCAGCGGCGGGAGGAAGCCGCCGAGACCGCCGGTGGCGCCGACGATGCCGGTGACGCTGCCGACCCTGGCCTGCGGCGTCACCCGGGAGACCAGCGCCAGGACCGAGCCGCTGGCCGCGCCGAGGCCGGCCGCCATGACGAGGAAGTCGACGGTGCCGAGCGGGGCGAGCGGCGGGTCGAAGGCCTGGACGACGGCGAGCACGGCGACCGTGCCGAGCGCCCAGGCGGTGACGACGGCCGGGTGCACCCGGTCCGAGCACCAGCCGCCGACCGGCCGGAAGGCCACCGTGACCAGCGCGAAGCCGGCCGCCTTGGTGCCCGCGTCGGCGGCGTCGAGGTGGTACCAGGTCCCCAGGTACGTCGGGAGGTAGACGCTGAACGCGACGATGCCGCCGAAGCCGATCGCGTACAGCGCGGCCAGCTCCCAGGTGACGCGCAGCCGGCCGGCCCGGCCCAGCCGGGTGGCGAGCGAGGCCTCGGGCAGCGGCCGGGCCGGATGGTCGCTGATCATCAGGGCGCCGACGACGGCGAAGAGGGCGAGCGCCGCGGCGACGACGAGGTAGGGCAGGTTCTCGTCGTAGTCGTGGATGCGGGGGGTCAGATAGCCGGAGAGGGCGATGCCGCCCATGCCCATGCCGAAGATCCCCAGGGCGAGGCCGCGCTTGCGGGGCGGGAACCAGGCGTTGACGAGGGGGATGCCGATGGCGAAGGCGGTGCCGCCCAGGCCGAGCAGGAAGCCGGTGCCGAGCAGCGCGGCGTAGGAGTGCTTGGCGGGGATCAGCAGCAGCACCGGCACGATGGTCAGCGTCGAGACCAGCGGGAACATCACCCGGGCGCCATAGCGGTCGGTGAGCGCACCGACCGGGACCTGCCCCAGGGAGCCGACCAGCACCGGCACCGCCACCAGGGCCGACACCTGGAGGTCGGTCAGGTCGAGGCTGCTCTTGAAGGCGTTGCCGAGCGGGGAGATGAGGTTCCACGCCCAGAAGGTGGCAGTGAAACCGAGGGTGGCGACCGCGAGGTTCCGGTAGGCCGCCAGGGTCACGGGCGCACGCTGCTCACCACGTCGGCGGCGCCGGCCAGCCCCTGGTGGATGTCGGGGGCCAGGCTGCTGCTGGCGAGGTAGAAGCCGAGCAGGGCGCACACGAGGGCGTGCGAGAACTTGAGCTTTCCGCTGCGCAGGAAGATCACGGTCAGGACCAGCAGCAGCAGCACGACCGAGATGGAAATAGCCATGGGACGCACACCTCCTCAACCGCCGCCCGAACGGGCGGCAATGGGTGGCCAGTTTGGCGTATTTCGGGGTATGTCCGGTTCGAGGCCCGATGCTCCATTCGGGTGTTCACTACGGGTCACCGGCCGGGAAGGACGCCCGGCGATCGTGACGTGGATCACTTCACTCCCCGCAACGGAGTCGCGGCCCCGGCCGTCTTAGCGGCCGACATCACCACCCTCCCTGACCCCAGACGGACCCCCATGCCCCTTCGCCCCTCCCGCCGCCGCAGGCCGTGGCGCGCCGCCCTCGCCCCGGCCGGGGTCGCCGGCGCGGGCACGCCCACCGGGGCCGGGGACGCCGCGGCGCAGGGCCCAGGAGTCACCGACCGCGGCGACGGCGGCCCGGCCCGACGGACCGGTGGCCGAGCCGAACGGGGCGGACCCCGGCGGCGGCCGTTACGGCGCGGAGGACGATGCCCCGGACTTCCCGACCGGACGGACATGCACCGACTCGGCTCCGGCGCGGGATTGTGGCAGGGTCCGGGTGGGTGAACCCGCTACAGTCACCGCATCCTCCGTACGAGGGAAAGACGATACGACCATCGGGATCGGAGACCGGTATGCCGAGCCCCTTCCCGGTGGGCGGGAATCCGCGCCCTCGCGTCGAGCAGCTGACCCCTTTCAGAGCCTAGTGTGACGGAATGAGCACCGTGCAGGACCAGGATCAACTCACGGGGTGGCGGCGCTTCCGGCGCCGCGTCCCGAACGGCTTCGCCATCATCTTCAGCGTGCTGGGGCTCTTCTGCGCCCTGACCGCGCTGATCGGGCCCCTCCGGCGCGGACTCCATCCGGTGATCTACTGGCTGGACACGCTCACGATCCCGGTGGCGCCGAACTTCGCCTACGCGGCGTTCCTCTTCCTCCTGGGCGCGGCGATGACCGCGCGCAAACGCGTCGCACTGTGGTTCGTCGTCGCCTACATGGTGCTGGTCACCCTCGCCGACGCGCTGTTCCTGGCCGCGGGTTACTGGGAGTTCGCCATCTCGCTGGTGCTGTGCGCCGGCGCACTGGTGCTGCTGCTCGTCTCGCACCGCGAGTTCTACGCCATCACCCGGCGCGGTGCGTTCCTGCGCGCCATCGGGGTGCTGATCGGCGGGCTCGCGGTGGCGGTGCTGCTCGGCTGGGGGCTGGTGACGCTGGCGCCCGGCACGCTGGAGGCCGGCGGCGGCAACCGCCTGCTGTGGGCGGCGAACCGGGTCTGCGGCGGGCTGGTCGGCGGCCGGCTGGTCGAGGGCCATCCGCCGCACTGGACCAGCACCGTGCTGGGGCTGCTGGGCGCGCTGGCCCTGCTCAACGCCGCGGCCGCGCTGTTCCGTTCGCAACGCATGGAGGCCGCGCTGCACGGTGACGAGGAGGCCCGGATCCGGGCGCTGCTGGACCGTTACGGCAGCCAGGACTCGCTCGGCTACTTCGCCACCCGCCGCGACAAGGCCGTCGTCTTCTCCCCCAGCGGCAAGGCCGCCGTCACCTACCGGGTGGAGGCCGGCGTCTGCCTGGCCAGCGGTGACCCGGTCGGCGACCGGGAGGCGTGGACGCAGGCGATCGAGGCCTGGCTGGAGGTCGCCGGACGGTACGGCTGGCAGCCGGCCGTGATGGGCGCGAGCGAGAGCGGCGCCAAGGCGTTCGCCCGCAGCGGGCTGGGCGCGCTGCAGCTCGGCGACGAGGCGATCCTGCACGTGAAGGACTTCGACCTGGACGGCCGGGAGATGCGGGTGACCCGCCAGGCCGTCAACCGCGTCGAGCGGACCGGCGCGACCTTCCGGGTGCGCCGGCACTCCGCACTGACCGACGAGGAGATGCAGGAGGTCATCCACCGGGCGGACGCCTGGCGGGACACCGAGACCGAGCGCGGCTTCTCGATGGCGCTGGACCGGCTCGGCGACCCGGAGGACGGGGACTGCCTGCTGGCCGAGGCGTTCGACGGCGACGGCAACATGATCGCGCTGCTGTCCTTCGTCCCCTGGGGCCCGGACGGCATCTCGCTGGACGTGATGCGCCGCGACCGCACCGCGCCCAACGGCGTCATGGAATTCATGGTGGCCCGGCTGTGCGCCCAGGCCGGGTCGTTCGGGGTGCGCCGGATCTCGCTGAACTTCGCGGTGTTCCGTTCCGCCTTCGAGGAGGGCGCGCGGATCGGCGCCGGCCCGGTGCTGAAGTTCTGGCGCCGGCTGCTGCTGTTCTTCTCCAAGTGGTGGCAGCTGGAGGCGCTCTACCGCTCCAACGCCAAGTACAACCCCGAGTGGTACCCGCGGTTCCTGTGCTACGCGGACACCGGTGCGCTGGCCCGGATCGGTCTGGCCTCCGGTATCGCCGAGGGCTTCGTGGCCGTACCGAGCCTGGGCAAGCTGTGGGGCAAGGGCCACAAGAAGCGGATGCTGGCCCCGGCGAGCACCGCCGGCCTGCCGTCGCTGGACGAGCTCGGTCTGGTCCAGGCGCCGCCGGCCACCGAGGAGGAGCTGCACGAGCGGGAGCTGGCCGCGCTGCCCGAGCAGGTGCGGGTGCGCCACCGCAAGCTGGAGCGGCTGCGCGCGGACGGCACCGACCCGTACCCGGTGGGCGTCACGCGCACGCACACCCTGGGCGAGGTCCGTACCGAGCACCCGGACCCGGCGGCCGGGACCCGGACCGGCAAGTCGGTCCGGATCGCCGGCCGGGTGCTGCGCACCCGTGACCACGGCGGTGTGCTCTTCGCCGAGCTGCGCGACTGGTCCGGCGATCTGCAGATCGCGCTGACCCGGGACGGCACCGGCAAGGAACTGCTGGACCGCTTCGGGTCGGACATCGACCTCGGCGACCACATCGAGGCCGAGGGCGAGATCGGCGCCAGCGACCGCGGTGAGCTGACCGTGTTCGTCACGCAGTGGCGGCTGACCGCCAAGTGCCTGCGGCCGCTGCCGGACAAGCGGCGCGGACTGTCCGACCCGGAGGCCAAGGTCCGCCAGCGCTATGTGGACCTGGTCGTCTCGCCGGACGCCCGGGAGACCGTACGGGCCCGGAGCACGGCCGTGCAGGCGCTGCGCCAGGGGCTGATCGACCGCGGCTACCTGGAGGTCGAGACCCCGATGCTCCAGCAGATCCACGGCGGCGCCAACGCCCGCCCGTTCCACACCCACATCAACGCCTACGACCTCGACCTGTACCTGCGCATCGCACCGGAGCTGTACCTCAAGCGGCTGTGCGTGGGCGGTATGGAGAAGGTCTTCGAGATGGGGCGGACGTTCCGCAACGAGGGCATCTCCTACAAGCACAACCCCGAGTTCACGATGCTGGAGGCGTACCAGGCGTTCGCCGACTACGACGTGATGCTCGACCTGACCCGGGAGCTGATCCAGGGCGCCGCGATCGCCGCGTTCGGCAGCGCCACCGCCCGCAAGGCGGACGCCGACGGCAAGCTCGTCGAGCACGACATCTCGGGGATCTGGCCGGTCAAGACCGTCTACGGCGCGATCTCCGAGGCGCTCGGCGAGGAGGTCGACGCGGACACCGAGGCGGACCGGCTGCGCCGGCTGTGCGCTGCCGCGGCGGTGCCGGTGAAGCCGGAGATGGGCCGCGGGGACATCGTGCTGGAGATGTACGAGCGCCTGGTGGAGGAGAAGACCCAGCTCCCCACGTTCTACAAGGACTTCCCCACCGACGTCTCGCCGCTGACCCGGCAGCACCGCAAGGACCCGCGGCTCGCCGAGCGCTGGGACCTGGTCGCGTTCGGCACCGAACTGGGCACCGCCTACTCGGAGTTGACCGACCCGGTCGAGCAGCGGCGGCGGCTGACCGCGCAGTCGCTGCTGGCGGCCGGCGGTGACCCGGAGGCGATGGAGCTGGACGAGGACTTCCTCCAGGCCCTGGAGTACGCGATGCCGCCGACCGGTGGTCTGGGCATCGGCGTGGACCGGCTGGTGATGTTCCTGACCGGGCTGTCGATCCGTGAGACGCTGCCGTTCCCGCTGGTCCGGCGGCGCTGAGCCGGATCCGGCGCGGGAAGCGCAAGAAGGCCACCACCCTCGGGGTGGTGGCCTTCTCGCACACCGCGGGGCGGGCTCAACTCGCCTGGAAAACCTCGGGGTTGGCGCAGTGCAGTAGTGGTTCGCCGCGCAGGTGGCGGCCGACCTCCTCGGCGACGATCCGGGCCGCCTTGTGCGCGACCTCCTGGCTGCCGCCCGCGATGTGCGGGGTGAGCACCACACCGGGGGCGGTCAGCAGCCGGGAGCCGGCCGGCAGCGGCTCCTCGGGGAAGACGTCGAACGCGGCGCCGGCCAGCTGCCCGGCGTCCAGGGCGTCACACACCGCGTCGTAGTCGAGGAGCGCGCCGCGGGCGCAGTTGACCAGGATCGCGCCGCGGCGCATCGCGGCGATCTGCTGACGGCCGATCATCCCGCGGGTCTCGTCGGTGACCCGGGCGTGCAGGGAGACGATGCGGGAGCGGTCGAGCAGTTCGTCGAGGGTGACCTGTTCGGCGATGCCGGCCAGCGCCTCGGGGCGGACGTACGGGTCGTGGACCAGCACGTGGGCGCCCATCGCGGCGAGGACCTTGGCGACCCGGCTGCCGATGGCGCCGTAGCCGACCAGGCCGACGGTGGCGCCGTCGATCTCGATGCCGCACCGGTCGTAGTCGTAGTAGTCGCCGCGCCACACGCCCCGGCGCAGATCGGTGTGGGTGTCGCCGACGCCGCGGGCGGCGGCCAGCAGCAGGGTGAGGGTGTGCTCGGCGGTGGCGGTGGCGTTGCGGCCGGGGGCGTGGCAGACCGGGACGCGGTGCCGGGTGGCGGCCGCGAGGTTGACGTTGACCGGGCCGCCGCGGCTGGTGCAGAACAGCTTGAGGTCGGGGCAGTGGGCGAGGATCCGCTCGGTGAGCGGGCCGTGCTCGGTGACGCAGATCTCGACGCCGCGCAGCGCCTCGATCATCTCGTCCTCGGTGCCGGAGGCCTCGATGACCTCGCCGACCGGGCCGAAGGGGGTGTGCGGCCAGTCGTAGCGGAGTTCGCGGATGTCCAGCGGGGTGTCCCCGGCGGCCGCGCGCACGGCCTCGGCGAACAGGCCCGGGCGGATGAAGTGGTTGCCGGCGGCGAGGACGGTGGTGCTCATGGGTCTTCTTCTCCTGGGGCGGGGTGCGTGCCGGGCGGGATGCGTGCCGGGCGAATGTGCGTACGGCGGGTGGTCAGTGGAGGGCGGGGGCCTGGGCGAGCGCCGGGGCGTTGAGGCTCAGCAGCGCGGTGCGGCCGTGGCCGTGGCGGATCTCGGTGAGGGCGCCGTTGTGGAGCCGGGGGAAGACCCGGCGGTAGTCGGCGAGCGGGATGCCCAGCAGGTGGCACAGGAGGATCCGCAGCAGCGTGGAGTGGGCGACGACCAGGATGCGGCCGTCGGGGTGGGTCCGGGCGAGGTCGGCCAGACAGTCGGCGGCGCGTTCGGCGGCCTGCCGCGGGTGTTCGCCGTCGGGCAGGTGGTGGGCGACCGGGTCGGCGAGGAAGGCGGCGACCCGGTCGGGGAAGCGGGTGCGCATCTCGTCGCGGGTCAGGCCCTCGCCCTGGCCGAAGTCGAGCTCGGAGAGCCGTTCGTCGAGGTGCGGGGTGAGCCCGCAGGCCGCGGCGGCGGGGGCGGCGGTCAGCCGGGCGCGGGAGAGCGGGGAGCTCCAGATGCCGGTCAGGTGGGCGGCGGCGGCCCAGGTGGCGAGGGTGGCGGCCTGTTCGCGGCCGAGGTCGGTGAGCGGCACGTCGGTGCGGCCGGCGTAGCGGTTCTCCGCGTGCCAGACGGTTTCACCGTGGCGTACGAGGATGAAGTGGGTCACGGTGCGGCCCTCCTGCGGGCGTGGTCGGCCACGGTCTGGCCGAGCCAGCCACGGCGGGTGAGTGCGTCGACGAAGCGGAGGTAGACGGGGAGGTGGCGGGCGGTGCGGGCGGGGTCCGGGCGGAGCTCGCGGTCGATCCGGACCATCGCGGCGGCCGCGTCCGCCAGGCGGATGCCGTCGGCGGTGGCGGCGAGGACGGCCATCCCGACGGCGCCCTCGGCCTGCTGCGGCAGCCGTACGGGGCGGCCGAGGACGTCGGCGCGCAGTTGGCACCAGTAGGCGTTGCGGGCGCCGCCGCCGGTGAGGGTGAGCGGCCCGTCGACCGGTGCGCCGAGGTGGTCGAGGTAGTCGAAGCAGAGCCGTTCGAGGCAGGCCACGCCGAGCAGGTGGGCGTGGAACTCCTCGGCGCGGGTGGCGGGTTCGCCGAGGACGAAGGGCCGGGCGTCCGGTGCGCGGAAGGGGAAGCGTTCACCGCCGGTGGAGACCAGGGGGTAGGCGACCGCGTCCGCGGTGTCCGGGTCCAGGGCGGCGGCCTGTGCGGTGAGGGCGTCGAGGTCCTCGCCGGGGAAGTGCCGGGTGAGGACGCCGGCGCCGCTGCTGGAGGCGCCGCCCGGCAGCCAGGTGTCGTCCGGGCCGCGGTGGCAGTAGACGACGCCGGCCGGGTCACGGACGAGGTGCGGGCTGGTGCCCTTGAGGACGAGGGTGGTGCCCAGGACGGAGTTCCAGGCGCCCGGGGCCAGCGCCCCGGCGCCGATCTGTGCGGCGCAGCCGTCGGTCATCCCGGCGACGAGCGGGGTGCCTTCGGGGATGCCGGTGGCCGCGGCGGCCCGGGCGCAGACCGTGCCGAGCACCGTGCCGGGGCGCACGACCTGCGGCAACAGCCCGGTGGGGACGCCGAGTTGCTGCATCACTTGGTCCGGCCAGCGTTCCTCGACGAGATGGTAGCCGGTCTTGAGGGCGTGGCTGGCGTCGCTGGCGACCTGGTGGCCGGCCAGCCGCCAGGTGATCAGGTCGACCTGGTGCAGCAGCCGGGCGCCGGGCGGCAGGGCGGGGCCGTGCTCCAGCAGGGCGACGAGTTTGGGCAGCGCCCAGGAGGGCTGCATGCTGCGGTAGCCGAGTTCCTGCCAGACCGCGGCGCCGGCGGTGTTGACGGCGGTGGCCTGCGCGGCGGCGCGGCCGTCGTCGTACATCAGGGCCGGGGTGAGCGGCCGGCCGTGGGCGTCGGCGAGCAGGAGGGTGCCTGAGGTGCCGTCGATCGCCAGGCCGCGGATCCGGCGCGGGTCGAGGCGGGTGAGTGCCTCCCGGCAGGCCGCGGCGAGCGCCTGCCACCATTCCTCGGGGTCCTGTTCGTGCCGGTTGCCGTCGCGCCGGCTGGTCAGCGGGCGGGCGGCGGTGGCGAGGACCCGTCCGGTGCCGTCGACCGCGGCGCAGCGGGCGCTCTGGGTACCGAGGTCGAGGCCGAGCCACACGCCGTCGGGGTGGGGGGCGGTGGCCGGGGCGGGGTGGTGCGGGTCAGACAAGGGTGCCTCCGGGGGCGGCTCCGGTCGTGCCGGCGGGACGGGCGGGGGCCTCGGTCGGGCGGCCGGGGGCCTCGGCGGGGCGGGTGGTGCTGCCGTGCCAGGCCGCGGTGCCGCGCCAGCCGGCGTCGCGGGCCAGCTCGCGCCAGCGCAGGAAGTCCTCGTACAGCGCGGCGTAGAACTCCGCGCGTTCCGGTTCGGGTTCCCAACTCCGTTGCATCCGGACGTACTTGGCGGCGGCGCTGTGCATGCTGGTCTCGGCGCCGGTGCGGACCAGGCCGGTGAGGAAGGCGCCCTTGGCGCCGAGTTCGGTGTCACCGGAGCGGGCGGTGGGCACCCCGGTGGCGTCGGCGATCAGGGCGCACCAGGCGTCGCTGTTGGCGCCGCCGCCGCACAGCCGCAGTTCGCTGATGTCCGTGCGGGCGGCGGCGAGCGAGTCCCGCAGGACCAGCGAGAGCCCGTCGAAGACCGCGCGGGCCAGGTCGGCGGGAGTGTGTTCCAGGGACAGGCCCCAGAACGAGCCACGGGCGGCCGGGTCGAGGAACGGGGCGCGCTCGCCCGCCGGGGACAGGTAGGGCAGGAACATCAGCCCGCGCGCCCCCGGCTGCGACTCGAAGGCGAGCTGGGCCAGTTCCGGCGGGCCCGGCAGGTGGAGCAGCCGGGCCGCCCAGCCGAGGACCTCGGCGCCGTTGAGGGTGGGGAAGGCGCGCAGCACCCGCTCCCGGCCGCGGTAGGCGATGTGGATGCCGGACGGCTCCCCGGTGGTGTCGATGCCGGTGGTGACGATCTCGGTGCACAGGGTGGTGCCGAGGATGCTGCAGGCCTGGCCGGGGTTGACCACCCCGACCCCGCGGGCGGTGGCGGCGATGTCGTACGGCGCCATCACCACCGGCAGGCCGGCCGGCAGCCCGAGTTCGTCGGCGGCCGTGGTGGTGAGCTCGGCGATCCGCCGGTCCTCGGCCAGCACGGTGGGCAGCAGCCGTTCGTACGCGCCGAGGCCGAACAGGTCGATGATCCGCGGGTCGTAGGTGCCGGTGGCGTGGTCGAGGAAGGGGGCGGAGGCGTCGGACTCGTCGCTGGCGCGGACGCCGGTGAAGCGGAGGAAGAGCCAGCCGGCGGCGGTGAGCGAGGTGGCCGAGCGGGCGAGGCGGTCCGGGTCGTGGGCGGCGAGCCAGCTGAAGATCGCGTTGGGCATGCCCGCGCAGGTCAGCGAGCCGTTGCGGCGGAAGGCGGCCTCCAGGACGCCGTCCCGCTGCCAGGCGGTGAGCTGGTCGCCGGCCCGGCCGTCGGACCACAGGATGGCGGAGCCGGTGGGGCGGCCGCGGTCGTCGACGAGCCAGGCGCCGTCGCCCTGTGCGGTGAAGGACACCAGCCACACCGGGTCGGCCAGGCCGTCCAGCACGATGCGGACGGTGTCGACGACCGCGCTCCAGACGGCGTCCATGTCCTGTTCGGCCCAGCCGGGGTGCGGGCGCAGGACCTCGGTGGCCCGGCGGGCGACGGCGATCTCGGTGCCCTGGTCGTCGAAGACCACGGACTTGATCACCGTGGTCCCGACGTCGATGGTCAGTACGGACATCAGTGCGTCCCTCTCATGCCGGGGCCGGGGCGGCGGCGGGCTCGGGGCCCCGCCGCGCGGCGTCCGCGGTACCCGGCTCGTCCGGCAGCTTCAGGAAGTGGGCCAGCGCCCAGCTCACCGCGTACATCCCCGCGAAGATCCAGACCACCCCTTCGACGCCGAGCGGGCCGACGAAGGCCGCGACGACCGCCGGGCCGACGAAGGTGCTGGCGCCCGCGCCGAGGTTCAGGGCGGCCAGTGCCTGGCCCTGGTGCCGCGGCTCCAGAGTGGGCACGAGCGCCGAAAGTGGTACATAACCCGCCAGCGTAGCGCCGTAGAACGCGGCGACCAGGAGGGCCAGCGGGAAGTTCGCGCCGGCGGCGTGCGGGACGTAGAAGAGCAGCAGGGTACTGAGCGTGCAGCCGGCGCCGCCGAACCAGGCGATGGTGCGGCGCCAGCCGAAGCGGTCCCCGATCACGCCGAACAGCAGGTTGGCGAAGATGTTGGTGGCGAACATCGCGCTGAGCAGGTGCAGCCACTGGGTGAGGGTGAAGCCGACGGTCCGGGTGAAGTGGATCGGCAGGATCACGAAGAAGCCGAACTGGGACGCGGTGTTGATGACCCGGACGACCGAGCCGACCCCGACCCGGGGGTTGCGCCACAGGACCGTGACACTGCCGACGAGGGTGGCCACCGGCCCCTCGCCGTCCCCGCGCGGCCGTCTGCCGCCGTGGTCGTCCCGGACCAGCAGCAGCGCGATCAGTCCGCCCACGGCGACCAGCGCCAGCGCGGCCCACAGCGTGGCGTAGGCGCCGATGTACGGGATGAGACCGCTGGCGACGAGCGAGCCGAGGGTGGGCAGCCCGCCGGTGAAGGCGAACCAGAACCAGCCCATGGCGGTGCCGAGCCGGGCCCGCGGTGCCACCCCGGCGATCCAGACCAGGAAGCCGTACGCGAACAGCGGATAGCCCAGCCCGCGCAGGCCGTAGCCGAACATCATCAGCGGGTAGCTGCCCGTCGGGAGGGCGACGGCGAGGAACAGGAGCTGGAAGACACCCCAGATGCCCAGACCGGCCCACATCACCCGGCGCGGGCCCCACAGGTCGGAGAGCACTCCGGAGAGCCAGGCGGCGATGCCGGCCGCGATCCCGTAGACGGTGAACAGCAGGGCCACCCGGGACTCGGAGAGATGCTGGTCCAGGAGGTACGGCGAGAGGTACCCGGACTCGACGCCGTCCCCGATCATGAAGAGCAGCAGCCCGAGGTAGCCCCAGGCGAGGGTCGGCGGAATGCCCAGGCGGGTGATCAGTGAACGCGACGGAGAGTTCGTCATCGAATCTCCCTTTCTGCGGCGGCTCAGAAGGGCGAAGGGGGGTGGACGCAGCGATGGAACCGCCGTGCGGAAAGGGCCGTCAATGGCCGCCGGAATCTTCGCATCACCGCCCCGACCAGCCATGTTGCGTCCTCGCGGAACCGCATGTGGACACCGCGCCCGGCGCGCGTGCAGTGTGAAATCCGTGCGAACATAACGCGGCGCTTTTCACCCGGCGGGGGCGGCGGGGACGCGGCCGGGCGGGGACGGCGGGGACGCGGCCGGGCGGGGGCGGCGGGTAGGCAGTCGGGCGGGGGCACGGGTACGTAGCCGGGGGGCGGCGGATAGGCAACCGGGCGGGTGCGGCGGGTACGTAGCCGGGCGGGCGCCGCGTTTAGGCAACCGGGCGGGTGCGGCGGGTAGGCAACCGGGCGGGTGCCGCGGGTACGCAGCTGGCATGAAAGGGAGCGGAGCCATGGACCGGGTCGAGGCCCAGGAGGAGCGGCGCCGCCGGATGCGCGACACCGTCATCGCCCGCGGATTCGTGCGCACCGCGGACCTCGCCGAGGAGTACGGCATCAGCCTGATGACCGCGCACCGCGATCTGGACGCGCTGCAGGCGCAGGGCTGGCTGCGCAAGGTCCGCGGCGGGGCGACCGGGCTGCCGTCCGCGCAGTTCCACGGCAGCGTCGCGGAGCGGATGGCGACCATGGCGCAGACCAAACAGCAGCTGGCGCGGGCCGCCGCGACGCTGCTGGTGCCCGGGCAGACGGTGCTGCTCGACGACAGCACGACGTGTCTGCTGCTGGCCCATCAGCTCGCCGAGCACACCCCGCTGACCGTGATCACCAACTCCCTGCCGGCCATCACCACCCTGGCCAAGGAACCCGGGATCTCCCTGATCACCCTGGGCGGCGCCTACTTCCCCGCCTACGACGCCTTCATGGGCCCGTACACGGCCGACGCGGTACGGGCGTTCCGCGCCGATGTGCTCTTCCTGTCGACCACGGCGGTCACCAACGGCCGCTGCTACCACACCTCACCGGAGACCGTGCAGGTCAAGCGCGCCATGATGGAGAGCGCCGGCCGCCGCATCCTGGTCGCCGACCACACCAAGTTCGCCAAGGGCGGCCTGTACGCCCTCGCCCCCCTGACCGACTTCGACCTGCTCATCGTCGACGACGGCTTGCCGCCGGAGCAGATACAGCGTGTGCGGGCGGGGGGTACGGAGGTGATGGTGGTGGCGGGGAGGGGGTAGGGAGCCCGTCATGTCCCTCGCTCCGGAGAGCCCTCGCTACGGGTGGGCGCCTGTTCAGGGGCCTCGCTACGGGTGGGCGCCTGTTCAGGGGTGCCTCCCCGTGCGGGGAGTACCTCCCCGACCCAGGAAGACCTCCCCGGTCCGGGAAGACCTTCCCGACTTCCCGCTGTCCAGGGAATACCTCCCCAACTCCCCGCGTTGTGGCCCCAGCAGGGGGCGCGCGTAACCCTTACGGGATCTGTTCGGCTCACCCCTACGGGCCGCGGCCCCGCCATCCGCGTGGCAGGCAGGCCCCGCCACCCGCGTGGCAAGCCGCGCCCCCGGCGGACCGGATCCTTACCCGGCCAGGCCCATCAGCGACGGGTCCTCGGCCAGCTCGCGCAGGGCCGCCCGCGGGTCCGTCAGCAGCTTGCGCTCGGTGAGGTCCAGGACTCCGCCGACCGCGCTCACCTCGGCGGCCACCGTTCCGTCCGTCCTGCGGACGGTCTGCTCGATCCGGAAGGTCCGGCCCTCGCCCCATACGAACGCGCAGGTCACGTCGACCTCGTCACCGGCCCGCAGCTCCCGCCGGTAGCGGATGGTCGTTTCGAGGGTGACCGGCCCGATGCGGCGGTCCACCATGGCGCTCTGCTGGATGCCGCTCGCCTGGAGCAGCGACCAGCGGGCGTGCTCGGCGTATTGGAGGTAGACGCTCTGGTTGAGATGGCCCTGGGTGTCCGTCTCGTACCCCCGTACGGTGATCCGCACCGCGAACGGCTCCGCCGCCTCCGCGCCGCCCACCGGCTCCCCCGCTCCCGTCGCCGTTGCTCCCACTTCCACTCCCACGGCCATTGCCACTCCCCGCGATACCGTGGCCATGGCTATGGCCATCGGTGTCCCATCGTAGGTGCGGGTGATCGGCCCCGAAGGGCTTTTCTGTCCGGCACCGACGGCCGTCGGGGACCTCTTCCTGCGCCGGCGAACGTCCCAGACCTCTTCTCGCACCGACGGACGTCACGGGCCTTTCTCCGCGCCGACGGACGAGGGGCCGCGGCCGATGCGCCAACGGATCCGCCCGGGGCCGCGGCGGCTGCTGCCGTGCGTCGGGACAGTGCGGCGAGGCTTGGGAGGCGGTGCCGTGCGGCGGGGCGGGGCGGCGGGCCGTGCGTCGGAACCGTGCGGTGCGGCTTGGGCGTCGGGGCCGTGCGGCGGGGCGAGGTTGCGGGGCCGTGCGGTGGGGTCGGGGGGCATGGGGGCCGTGGGGTGGGGCGGGGGCGTCAGGGGCTGCCCGTCTTCAGTCGGAGGTTCCATTTGGCGAGTGGCTTGGAGATGGGCTGGAAGATGGTGACGGTGTCGCCGCCGAAGTTGCCGCAGGTCGCGGCGCCGCCGCCGGAGTGGACGCCGACCGCCATCGGGGCGTTGGGCTGGGTGACGTAGGAGCCGCCCGAATCCCCGGCCGCGGAACAGGCGTTGGTGTAGGCCAGCCCGTCGATGATCGTGGTGCCGTAGTCCACGGTCTGGTCGATCCGGGTGATCTCCCCGCAGTGCCAGCCGCTCGACTGCCCGGAGTGGCAGATCGACATGCCGGCCAGGCCCTCCTGCGAGCCGGTCACGGCGACGGGTGCGCCGCCCTGCCCGGCCACCGCCGAGCCGACGGTCCACCCCGGCTGGTCGACCCGGACCAGTCCGAAGTCGCCCTCGTGGCCGTTGACGCTGTGGTTGCCGCCCGGGTTGGAGGTGCCCATCCGGGTGCCGTCCTTGCCGTACGCGGCCTGATCGGGCGTCAGGGTGCAGTGGCCGGCCGTCAGGAAGCCCTCGAAGCCCTGCGGGCCGGTCACCGAGAAGCCGATCGAGCAGATGCCCTCGTTGCCGGGCATCCAGCGCTCGCCGCCGACGACCGTGCCGCCCTGCTGGCGCGGCGTCTGGTTGCTGCGTTCGACGGTGACCGTGGTCTTCGCGCGGGTGCCGAGGGCACGGACGCTCTTCTCGAACGCGTCGGTCCGGGCGGTGTGCTTGGTGCGGTCGATGCGGATCACCAGACCGTTGGCCCGCTCGTCCACGCCCCAGCCGGTGACCCCGGGAACGCCCTTGCCGACCCGGACGGCGATCTTCCGCACCAGCGCGGTCAGCACGGCGCGGCTGTGCCGCACCGTCTTGGGGATCGCACCGGCCGCCCGTACCCGTTGGGCGTCGGCAGGGGCGGTCACCGCGACGACGAGTTTGCCGCTCGCCTTGTCGAACCACATCCCGGCGGGCGGCGTGGCGAGCGCCCGGCGGACCGCGGCCGCGGCACGGTGCGCGTCGGCCTCCTGCGCGAGCCGGGTACGTACCTCTCCCGCGGTCAGCCGGAGGTCCCGGCGCATCGCGTCGAGCAGGCCGCGCGGGGCGGGCCGGGGCGTGGGCGTGGGGAGCGGTACGGAGTGCGCCGGGCCGAGCGGGCCGATGGCCGCCATGACGGCGGCGACGGCCGCGCACCGTAGTGCTGCCTTGCGAAAGCGGGGCTCCATCGGGGGTCTCCTCGCGGTGTCGGGTGCACGTCGGATCCGATGGGGCGAGCGTGCGGGACACCGGCGCGGGCGGCACGAGGAGATCGCCCGCATCATGGTCGGATGACCACCGACCCCAGCCGCCAAGTCCCCGCTGTTCACGGCCCGGTGACGTTCGGGGACCTGCCGCCCGCGCTGCGCAACGTGACCTACTCGGGCGCCCGCCATCCGGGAGCCGCGACACCTGAATGTCCGTCATACAGGGAGTGGTGGGGGGCGGGTGGAGGGCGCGGTGCGGGCGGCTCCGGTGATCGTGGCGGCTCGGGCGGCTTTGGCGGCTCGGGCGGCTTTGGCGGCTCGGGCGGTCCTGGCGACTCCGGCGGACTTGGCGGCTCCGGCGGCACGGATGGCTCGGGCGGCTCGGACGGTCCTGGCGGCTCGGGCGGTCGTGGCGGCCGCGGACTTGGCGGCTCCGGCGGGCCTGGCGACTCCGGCAGCTCCGGCGGCACGGATGGCTCGGGCGGTTTCGCCGAATTGGCAGGGGGCGCCAACTGTCAGCGCTACGCCTACGCCGTGCTGCGTCACTTCGGGCTGTGGGTCCCGCCGTTGCGCTCGGCGGAGTTGTGGGCGGACGTCCGGGCGACGCGGCGGGCCGGGCGTCCGCGGCCGCTGGACCTGGTGCTGTTCGACGCCGGGCCGGTCGAGGAACGGCCCGAGGGGTACGGAGCCCATGTGGGCGTACATCTGGGTCCCGATGCGGTGCTGCACCTGTGCCGGGAGGTGGGCCGGCCCGCGGTCTGGCGCTATGCGGACTTCGCGGCACGGGCGCGGTACGCGCGGTTCCTGGGGGTCAAACGGATACGGACACGCGGCCCGGCGACGGACGGGTGAGCGGCGCGGGGATCGGGCTCGTACACCAGGCGGGTCGGGCAGCAGGGGGCGGGCCGGGCAGCAGGGGGCGGGCCGGTCGGGCAATCTGGCGCGGGCCGCGCGCGAGCATACGGCCGCCGCCTGGCCGCCGCTGCAAACTCGGCGGAGCGGGTCGGGACCCGCTCCGCGCCACGTCCGTCAGAAGCCGCCGCCGTCGAACCCGCCACCCCCGTCGAAGCCACCGCCGTCGCCGAACCCGCCGCCGAAGTCGTCGGGGTTGAAGTCGGCGCCGGAGTAGTCGCCGCCCTCGACGCCCGCGGGGCCGCCGAAGTCGGCGCCGTAGGCGGGGGACGACATCATGACGTTGCCGAGCAGCGTGCCGACGAGCAGGCCGGGCAGCAGGCCGCTGCCGAAGTAGCCGCCGGCCCAGGGGGCGTAGGCCGGGCCCGCGTCCCAGTACGGGCGGTCGCCGCTCTCGGTGCGGACCGTGCGGGTCAGCGGCTCGCGGCCGTCGTCCAGCCGGCTCTTGTCCGCGGCGCAGACCGGGACGATGCGCTCGGTACCGCCGGCCGGGGCCCAGGCGACGTCGACGACGGACGGGCCGTGCCGCGGGTCGAAGAAGCAGGGCAGCCGGCGCTCGGGCAGCGGCCGGCCCTCGCGGCGCGCGGCGAGTGTGGCCAGCGCGAACCGGCCGTCCTCCAGGGCCTGGGTCACGCCCTGTACGTCGCCGGGGTGCTGGGCCGCCGCCATCGCCGATTTGGCGTTCTCGTAGGCGTCCAGCGCATGGCTGTAGTCCGCGCGCATCGCGTCGTCGGCGCCGGGCTCGTCGGGCCGGAAGTCGAGCCGGTCGAGTTCCTCGCCGAAGGCGGTGATGTCCTCGTCGACGACGGTCCGCAGCTGCTCCAGCGCGGCCCGCTCCTCCTCCTGGCGCCGCCGGCGGTTGCGGCGGGTGATGGCGTACGCGCCTCCGCCGCCGACGACCAGCAGCACGCCGAGGCCGATCGCGGTCCCTGAGTCGAAGCCGGCGCCGCCGGTGCCGCCCCAGGAGTCGGGGGCGTGGCCGCGGGCGGACTGGTTCGCGGTGTCGACGAAGCTGTTCAGCCGCTCGCCGACGGTCGGGTAGGTGGTGCGCTTCACCGACCCGACGAGGTTCTGCACCGCACTGCGGGACATCACCCGCGGGTCGGCGCCGGCGTTGAAGCCGTTGCCGAGCTCGACGGCGTAGACCCCGGCGATGCCGACCTTGGTCCGCAGATCACGGAGCAGGGTGCTGGGCGGGTAGTCCGCGGTGCGCGGCAGCACGGCCACGAAGACCGGCTTGTCGGCGTCCTTGATCTTCTTGGCCAGGGCGTCCGCGTCGGCCGCGGAGAACTGTCCCGCGGCGCGCGGATCGACGTAGACCGGGCCCTTCCTCAGGGCGGTCGCGGCCTCGTCCAGACCGCCCGCGGCATGCGCGCCGGGCGCCAGCACGGCGGCCACCGCCAGCAGCGCGGCCACCAGCAGCAGAACGGGTCCGATCAGCGCACGACGAGTTGCGGTGTTCATGGGTTCGACGCTACCCGAACCGCACTTTCAGGACATCACCGGTTGGGTTCAAGACATCGCCGGCCGGGTTCGGGACGTCGCCCGTCAGGTTCGGGACGTCGCCCGTCGGGTCCCGGTCGTCGCCCGCCGGGTCTCGGACGTCACTCGCCGGGTTCCCGACGTCACCGGTCAGGGTGCGGTGATCGGTCCGAGCGAAGGGCGGTGATCGGGTCCGGTCGAGGGGCGGTGGTCGGGTCCGGTCGAGGTACCGGGATCGCGTCCGGTCGAGGTGCCGGATCAGGGCCGGTCGAGGTGCCGGGATCGGGTCCGGTCGGGGGGATTCTCCTGTGCCGCCGGGGGTCTGTCGCGCCGGGAATGGCCATCGGGGTGGTCGCTCCGCGCGTCGTTTTTGGCGGTCGGAGTGCCGGGGATGCTCCGGCTCGTCCCTCCCCCGAGGAAACGAGGAGACGATGTCCAGGGCGATCTCGATAGCCACGAACCTCGCCGTCGCCGTTGCCGCCACCGCCGTCGGCTGCATGACAGTGGTCACGCTGGCGCCGGGGCAGCCGGACGACGGAACGAGCCGGTTCCGGTCCGTGGGCAGACAGGCCGTCGCGGCCGGGGCGAGCGGTTCGGCGGCGCGGGCCGCCACCTCCGCCCTCGGCATGCGCACCGGTCACCCGGGCACCTCCGGGCCGGCCGGGCCGGATGAAGCGACCAGGCCGGCCGGGACGGATGAGGCGGCCGAGGCGGATGCGGGGCTCGGGGCGGATGCGGGGGTCGTGACCGGGCGGATCGAGGTCACCGCGCCGCCGGCCGGCCTCAGTTACCGCCCCCACGGCAGCCTCCCGGTCGCCTGGAAGAACAGCACCGGCCGACAGGTGGACGTCTGGCTCAACGCCGGAATGGGCCACGGCCGGCCTCCGCAGCGACTGGCTGTGGTGGCGCCCAAGGCGGGCGACGGGCCGACGGGCGAGGCGCTGGTGACGCTGCCGCAAGTGCCGCCGGGGCCGCACTACTTCCTGGAGGTGACCACCGCCGGTGACGGCGCGGTCCATGCCTACAGCAAGACGTTCGCCATCACCGGCTGACCGGGAATTTCCCCCACCCACCCGGCGTTGCGGGCCCCAAAGGGGGGCGTGCGTCCCCTACGGGATCTGTTCGCCCGCCCCCTACGGGCTCCACGGACACGTGCCCCACGGACATGTGCCCCACGGACACGGGCCCCACGGACACGGCCCCCACCGACACGGCCCCCAACGGACACAAGCCCCGCACCCCAGACACGGTCCCCCAACGAACACAAGCCCCGCACCCCAAGGGCAGCCCCGTCCCTTCCCACCCCTCCCCTACGGCGCCCCCAGATCGACCAGACCCGCCAGCGTCTCCCGGTGGCGGCCCGGGGTGCCCAGGGCGAGTTCGTCGGTCTTGGCCCGCTTGAGGAAGAGGTGGGCCGGGTGTTCCCAGGTCATGCCGATCCCGCCGTGCAGCTGGATGCATGCCTCGGCGGCGCGGACCGCGACCGGGGCGCAGTACGCCTGGGCCACGGCCACCGCGACCGGGGCGTCCGGGCTGCCGGTGGCCAGGGCGTCCGCGGCGTTGCGGGCCGCGGCGCGGGCCGAGGCGACGTCCAGCCAGAGGGCGGCCATGCGGTGCTTGAGCGCCTGGAACGAGCCCACCGGGCGGCCGAACTGGGTGCGCTCGGCCGTATGCCGCACGGTTTCGGCCAGGCACCACTCGGCGACGCCGAGCTGTTCGGAGGCGAGCAGTCCGGCCCCGGCGAGCAGGGCTCGTGCGACGGCCTCCCGGGCCCGGTCGCCGCCGGCCAGCAGGCGGCCGCGGGCGCCGTCGAGGGTGAGGTGGGCCAGCGGCCGGGTGAGGTCGAGCGGGGTGACGCGTTCGGTGCGTACGCCGTCCGCCGCGGCCTCGACCGCGAACAGGGCCGGGCCGTCGGGCCCCTGGGCGGGGACCAGCAGCAGGTCGGCGGCCGCGGCGTCGGCGACCGAGGTGACCCGGCCGGTCAGCGTGCCGTCCGCGGTGGCGCGTACGGACGGCTCGGGCAGGTCGGCCGGCCCGGCCGGCGCGGTGGTCAGCGGGACGGCGAGCGCGCCGACGGTGGTGCCGGCGGCGAGTGCGGTGAGGGCCCCGGCCACCTCCGCGTCCTCGTGGTCGGCGCCGAGCAGGGCGGTCACCGCGATGACCGCGCTGGTCAGATAGGGGACGGGGGCGACGGCGCGGCCCAGTTCCTCCAGGACGACGGCGGCCTCCCGGGCGCTCGCGCCCGCGCCGCCGAGCTTCTCGGGGACCAGCAGCCCGGCGGTACCGATCTCCGTGGCGAGCGACCGCCACAGCGAGGCGTCGTACGGCGTGTCCGACTCGATGGCGGCGAGCACGGTGGCCGGATCGCAGCGGTCGGTGAGCAGGGCCCGTACGGCGTCGCGCAGGGCGTCCTCGTCCTCGGAGTAGAGGAGGTCGGGGTCGGGTGCCGGGGCGGTGGCGGAGCGGGTCTCGGTGGTCATCGGGGGAGGTCCTTCCACGCGACGTCCTTGTCGGTGCGCGGCTCGGGCGGCAGGCCCAGTACGCGTTCGGCGACGATGTTGAGCAGCACTTCGGAGGTGCCTCCTTCGATGGAGTTCCCCTTGGCGCGCAGATAGCGGTAGCCGGCCTCGCGTCCGGTGAAGTCGACGCCGTCGGGGCGGCGCATCGTCCAGTCGTCGTAGGTCAGTCCGGCCTCGCGGAGGAACTCCACCTCCCAGCCGCTGATCTCCTGGGCGAGCCGGGCGAAGGCCAGTTTCATGCCGCTGCCCTCGGGGCCGGGCTGGCCCTTGGTGAGCTGCTGGCGCAGCCGTTCGCCGGTGAGCCGGGCGACCTCGGCGTCCACCCACAGCGTGAGCAGCCGCTGGTGCAGGTCGTGGGTGCGCAGTTCGGGGTGGGCGCGCCAGTCGGCGGCGGCGACGCCGATCATGCCGCCTTCGCGGGGGATGCGGTTGCCGCCGATGGCGACCCGTTCGTTCATCAGCGTGGTCTGGGCGACCTTCCAGCCCTCTCCCACCTCGCCGAGGCGGTGCGCGTCGGGGATGCGGACGCCGGTGAGGAAGACCTCGTTGAACTCGGCCTCGCCGGTGATCTGGCGCAGTGGCCGCACCTCGACGCCGGGGTCGGTCATATCGCAGACGAAGTACGTGATGCCGCGGTGTTTGGGCACGTCGGGGTCGGTGCGGGCGATGAGGATCGCCCAGCGGGCCAGGTGGGCGCTGGAGGTCCACACCTTCTGGCCGTCGACCACCCAGTCCTCGCCGTCCCGGACGGCGCGGGTGGCGAGTGCCGCGAGGTCGGAGCCGGCGCCGGGTTCGCTGAACAGCTGGCACCAGACTTCCTCGCCGGTCCACAGGGGGCGCAGGAAGCGCTGTTTCTGTGCGTCGGTGCCGAAGCGGAGGATGGTCGGTGCGGCCATGCCCAGGCCGATGCCGATCCGGCCGGGGTCGTTGCCGGGGGCGCCGGCGGCGGCCAGTTCGGCGTCCACGACGGCCTGCAGGGCGCGGGGGGCGTCCAGTCCGCCGAGGCCCTCGGGGAAGTGCACCCAGGCGAGTCCGGCGTCGAAGCGGGCGCGCAGGAAGTCCAGCCGGTCGGTGGTGGCGGGAGGGTGTGCGGCGAGCAGGGTGGCGGTGCGGCGGCGGAGGTCCGCGGCGTCGGTCATCGTGCCTCCTCGGGGGTGGGGACGACGACGAGGCGGCCGACGGAGGTGCCGTCGGCGACCCGCTGGACGGCGTCGGCGGCCTCCCTCAGCCGGACCCGGTCGCCGATCAGTGGCTTGATCGCGCCCTGGGCGGCGAGTTCGGTGAGTTCCTTGTGGCAGGCGTCGACTGCGGCCGGGTCCTTGGTGTTGTAGAGGCCCCAGTGGAGGCCGAGGATGGCGTAGTTCTTCACCAGGGCGTGGTTGAGGGCGGGGGCGGGGATGGTGCCGCCGGCGAAGCCGACGACGAGGATGCGGCCCTCGAAGGCGATGCACTTGGTGGACTTGGTGTAGGCGTCGCCGCCGACGGGGTCGTAGACGACGTCGGCGCCGCGGCCGCCGGTGGCGTCCTTCACGGCGGCGACGATGTCGTCGGTGTGCCGGTCGAGGACCAGGTCGCAGCCGAGTGCCCGGGCGGTGCGGGCCTTGTCGGCGCCGCCGACGACGCCGATGACCCGGGCGCCGGCGGCCTTGCCGAGCTGTACGGCGGCGCTGCCGACGCCGCCGGCCGCGGCGTGCACCAGCAGGGTTTCGCCGGCCTGGAGGCGGGCCCGGCGGTGCAGGCCGAACCAGCCGGTCTGGTAGCCGATGTGCAGTGCGGCGGCCTCGGCGTCGTCCAGTGCCTCGGGTGCGGGGCGGACGGTCGCGGCGTCGGCCACCGCGAGTTCGGCGAAGCCGCCGGCCGGCAGCGGCGGCTGGGCCAGCACCCGGGTGCCGGGCTTGGCGTCGGCCCCCTCCCCTGCGGCGAGCACCTCGCCGCAGATCTCCACGCCGGGGGTGAACGGCAGCGGTGGCCGGACCTGGTACTGGCCGCGGCAGAGCAGTGCGTCGGGGAAGTTGACGTTGGCGGCCCGTACCCGCAGCAGCAGCTGCCCCGGTCCCGGCTGGGGGTCCGGCACCTCCTCCAGCCGCATCACTTCACGCGGCTCGCCGTTCGCGTGTACGCGCCATGCCTTCACCTGGGGCCTCCAGAGATGTGGGTACGCGGGTGGGGCGGGGGGACGCACCGGCGCCCTCGCCAGGGGCATACTAAGCGGTCGGTATACCCCGTGGGAACAGGAAATCGGCCCGGTGAGGGAACGGTCTCAGCCTGGTACCCACAGGGACAGGCTGCGGCCCGCGAGATGGCGGAGACTGGCGGGCATGGACGTACCCGCGATCGACGTACCCGCCCTGGACCAGCCCGCCGAGCTGGGCGATTTCCTGCGCACCCGCCGTGCCCGGCTCCGCCCCGAGGACGTCGGGCTGGTCTCCTACGGAGGGCGGCGACGGGTCCCGGGCCTGCGCCGGGAGGAGCTGGCGCAGCTGGCCGGGGTCAGCGTCGCGTACTACACGCGGCTGGAGCAGGGGCAGAGCCACCAGGCCTCGGAGGGGGTGCTGGACGCGCTGGCCCGGGCGCTGCGGCTGTCCCCCGACGAGCAGGCGTATCTGCGGGAGCTGGCCCGGCCGGCCCGGGCACGCCGGCGGCCGGCGGTCCGCCACGACAAGGCCCGTTCCGGGGTGCGGCGGCTGCTCGCGGCCATGGCGGACGTACCGGCGGTGGCGGTCGGGCCGCGTTTCGAGGTCCTGGCCTGGAACCGCCTCGGGCATGCGCTGATCGCCGGGCATCTGGACGTCGACAGTCCCGGCCGTCCGCTGGACCGCCCCAACACGCAGCGGATGCTCTTCCTCGATCCGCACACCCGGGAGCTGTACCCGGACCGCGAGGCGGAGCTGCGGCGCGCGGTGTGCGCGCTGCGGGTGGCCGCCGGGCAGCGGCCGGACGATCCGCAACTGACCGCGCTGATCGGTGAGTTGTCGATGAAGAGTACGGAGTTCAGCGCGCTGTGGTCCCGGCACGGGGTGAGCAACTGCACCTTCGGTTCCAAGCGGTTCCACCATCCGCTGGTGGGTGAGATGGTGCTGGACTTCGAGATGATGCGGACGCCGGACGGTTCGGGGCAGGGCGTGCTGATGTATACGGCGGAGGAGGGGTCGCCGTCCGAGGCGGCGCTGCGGCTACTCGCCGCGGAGCGCGGCCCAGACGTCCGGGTCCTCGAACCCGAGCGCCCATAGGCCGGTGCCGCGCACGCCGTACTTGCGCAGCAGCGGCAGATGGGCCCGGACGCCGCGGGCGTCCTGGTACCAGACCTGGTGCTCGGTGCCGTCCTTGCGGTAGGTGAAGTGCGGGGTGCCGGAGGCGGTGTCGAAGAGGTAGTCGGCGTCCTCGCGGGTGCGCAGCGCCTCGGCCTCCTTCCAGGTCAGGTGGGCGGCGTGGCCGGTGGTGCCGGTGACCCAGTCCCAGCCGTAGCCGGGGAAGGCGACCTCGATCTTGTCGCGCGGGACGGTGTCGGTGGCGTAGCGCAGGAACGCGTCGTACCAGTCGGTGGAGGACAGCGGTCCGGCTTCGCCGCCCGACCAGTGCAGGTCGTAGCCCATGATGCGGATGCGGTCGGCGGAGCGGCCGAGGTGCGCGTAGTCGAAGGCGGTGCCGGTGCCGTTGGCCCGGGCGAGGACGGTGACCACGCACTCCTTGTCGCGGGCGTGCAGTCGCGCGCACAACTCCCGTACCAGGGTGCGGTATCCGGTGCGCACCTCTTCCCGGGCCTGCCGGTCGCCGGTGACCGCCATGGTCTCGTAGTCCAGGTCGATCCCGTCGTACCGGCGGCTGGCCACGAGGTCGAGCAGGGTGGTGAGGTGCGCCCTCCGCCGCTCGGGGTCGTGCAGCAGGGCGGACATCCGGTCGGCGTCGAGGGTTTCGGTGACCGTGGGGACGACCTTGATGCCGACGCGGTGCAGTCCGTCGATGACGCCGCGGCGGCCGGCGCCCTCGTGTCCGGTGACGGTGGTGTCGTCGGACGCCTGGTACCAGAACGGGCTGACGGTGTGGAGTTGGGAGGCGTGCCGGAGCGCGTCGCGGTAGGCGGCGTCGGTGTCGCCCCAGTACGGCAGCCAGGCCGAGACGGTGCGGCCGCGGGCCTCGGTGGCGTCCGACGGGGTGGCGGCGGCCGCGGGGGTGAGCGGTCCGGTGAGTGTCACGGCCGCGAGCAGGAGCGCGAGCCAGCCGCGGGCCCGGTTTCCGGAGACATGGTCCATGCCCCGAGCCTCACCCGGCGGCTTCACTGACGCACCGTCAGCGCGGCCGAACGGGAGCGGAGCCGGGACGGGCCGGGCCGGCCCTGGTGGCGAACGGGCGCGGGGCGGGCTCCGGTTGGGTTCGCCGCGGCGGCGGTCAAGCCCCCCGGCCCGCCGTTCAGGCGCGTCGCGGCCGGTGCTGCCGATGGGCGGTGTCGGCGTGGGGGCATCCCGGCCAGCTGAGGGAGGTGTGGTCGAGGGCGAAGTGGGCCAGGGGGCTTGGTGTCATGCCGTGGTCGCCTCCTGCCGGGGGGCCGGGTCGGTGCCGTCGGCCGCGCCGGCTCCGGGGCGGGTGAGCGCGATCCGGCCGGAGGCGATGGCCTGGGCGACGGAGAGGCGATCGTGGGCGAGGTCGGCGCAGGTGGCGGCGTCCATCCGGAGCCGGACGTCGGGGTGTTCGGCGGGGCCGTCGGCGTAGCCGGGGCCGGTGTCGCCGGACAGCAGGACGTGGAACCGGCCCTCGTCGAGGGTGATGTCGATGACGTCGGTGCCGTCGGTGAAGTGCGCGGCGAGGCGGGTGAGGAGGGGGACCGCGAACCAGTGGGCGCGCACGGCGTCGGTCGGCCGCTTCTCGTCGAGGGCGGGGGCGCCCCATGCGGCGAGGGCGGTGAGGGCGGGCAGCAGGGCGCGGCCGCGGTCGGTGAGGGCGTAGACGGAGGCGGCGCCGGGCGGGGCGAGCCGGCGGCGGGTGACCAGGCCGTCGCGTTCCATGTCCTTCAGGCGGGAGGCGAGCATGTCCGTGCTGACGCCCGGCAGGTCGGCGTGCAGGTCGGTGTAGCGCCGGGAGCCGCCGAGGAGTTCCCGGACGATCAGGAGCGTCCAGCGGTCACCCACGGCGTCCAGGGCCCGGGCGACGGCACAGTACTGGTCATAGCTTCGGCGCGGCATGGCTCCAGCATAGACAGAAGTTGGACTTTCCAAGTCGCCACTTGGTAAAACCAAGTACGGTTGATGACGACGAGTGCTGCCGCACCGCGCGGCGGGCGAGGACCGGGAGGCCGCCGCATGCAGTTCAAGCAGTCCAGCAAGATGGCCGACGTCTGCTACGAGATCCGCGGACCGGTGATCGAGCACGCGGACGCGCTGGAGGAGGCCGGGCACAGCGTGCTGCGGCTGAACACCGGCAATCCCGCGCTGTTCGGCTTCGAGTGCCCCGAGGAGATCCTGCAGGACGTGATGCGCAACCTCTCCCGCGCACACGGCTACACCGAGTCCCGGGGCATCCTCTCGGCCCGCCGCGCGGTGGCCCAGCACTACCAGCAAAGCGGCCTGCCGGACGTCGACGTCGACGACATCTACCTCGGCAACGGCGTCTCGGAGCTGGTGTCGATGGCGGTCCAGGCGCTGCTCGACGACGGTGACGAGGTGCTCATCCCGGCCCCCGACTTCCCGCTGTGGACGGCCGTCACCACCCTCGCCGGCGGCAAGGCCGTGCACTACCTCTGCGACGAATCGGCGGACTGGCTGCCGGACCTCGACGACCTCGCCTCGAAGATCACCGACCGGACCCGGGCGATGGTCATCATCAACCCCAACAACCCGACCGGCGCGGTCTATCCGCGCGAACTGCTGGAGGGCATGCTCGACCTCGCCCGGCGCCACCAGCTGATGGTCTTCGCCGACGAGATCTACGACCGGATCCTCTACGACGACGAGGTCCACCACCACGCCGCGGCGCTCGCCCCCGACCTGGTCTGTCTGACCTTCAGCGGGCTGTCCAAGTCCTACCGGGTGGCCGGCTTCCGCTCCGGCTGGCTGGTGGTCTCCGGCCCCACCCAGCACGCCGCCGACTACCTGGAGGGCCTGGGCACCCTCGCCTCGATGCGGCTGTGCCCGAACGCTCCCGCGCAGTACGCCGTCCAGGCGGCGCTGGGCGGCCGGCAGACCATCAAGGACCTGGTGCTGCCCGGCGGCCGGCTGCGCGAACAGCGCGATGTGGCCTGGGAGCGGCTCAACGAGATCCCGGGCGTCTCCTGCGTCAAACCCCGGGGCGCGCTCTACGCCTTCCCGCGCCTCGACCCGGCCGTCCACCAGATCCACGACGACGAGAAGTTCGTGCTGGACCTCCTGCTGCGGGAGAAGATCCAGGTCGTCCAGGGCACCGGCTTCAACTGGCCGCGCCCGGACCACTTCCGCATCCTCACCCTGCCGCACGCCGACGACCTCGACGCCGCGATCCGCCGGATCGGCCGCTTCCTGGCCGGATACCGCCAGTGACGCCGGGGGCCGGCGAGCGGCCCCCGGTTCACCCGAACGGCGGCACCCCTCCCCCGCCGCCGTCCACCGCCCGCCGGTCCGGGCCGGGGCCGTGGCCAGCGGCGGGAAGGGCCTCCCGGCGCCGCTCGGGCGGCCCGGCACCGTCCGGCAGGCCGTCGGTCCGGACGGCCCGGACGCCCGGTGACGGGCCGTCCTGCCCCGCGGCACCGGCGCACGGAATCGAACGCGCTCTTGAGCCCGTCGGCCGCAGCCGATTAGGTGGAGGGCGGCAATCGTGCCGCCACCCGACAAGGGAGGGGATTCCATGCCCGTTCGTCCCGCGCTCTCGGAAGCGGAGCTCGAAGCGCATCTGCACGGCATCTGCTTCAAGACCGGTCCACCGCGCCGCATAGGCGTCGAGCTGGAATGGCTGGTCCACGACGCGTACCGCCCCCGATGTCCGGTCGAACCCGACCGGCTGCGGCACGCGGCCGCCACCCTGCGACAGCTCCCCCTCACCTCCCTCCTCACCTTCGAACCCGGCGGACAGCTGGAGCTCAGCTCGCTGCCCGCCACCTCCCTCGGCGCCTGCATCGAGGCCGTGTCGGCCGATCTCGCACTGGTCCGCCCGGCCGTACGGGCCCTGGGCCTGGGGCTGGCCGGCCACGGCCACAACCCCTGGCACCCGCCGCGCCGGATCCTGACCGACCCCCGCTACGACGCCATGGAGGCGTACTTCGACCGCTGGGGCCCGGCCGGCCGGTCCATGATGTGCGGCACCGCCTCCGTGCAGGTGTGCGTGGACGCCGGTTACGAGGAGCCGGGCCCGCTCGGGCTCGGCCGGCGCTGGCTGCTGGCCCATCTGCTGGGCGCCGTGCTGACCGCGGCGTTCGCCAACTCGCCGACCAGCGAAGGGTGTCCGACCGGCTACCGCACCACCCGCCAGGTCGTGTGGTCCCAGCTCGACCCGGCCCGCACCCTCGCCCCGCCGCCGGACCTCGACCCGCGCACCGCCTGGGCGGCGTACGTCCTGGACGCGCCGGTGATGTGCATCCGCGCCGACGACGGGCCCTGGGACGCGCCGGCGGGGCTCACCTTCCGCGAATGGGTCCGCACCGGCGTGCCCAGACCCCCGACCCGGGAAGACCTCGACTACCACGTCACCACCCTCTTCCCGCCCGTCCGACCGCGCGGCCACCTGGAACTGCGCATGATCGACGCCCAGCCCGGGGAGACCGGGTGGACCGTGCCGCTGGCCGTCACGGTCGCGCTGTTCGACGATCCGGAGGCCGCCGAGCGCGCCTACCGCATCGTCAAACCACTCGCGGAGACGGCCGGTTCGCGCCCCGCGCCGCGCAATCCGCTGTGGCGGCGGGCCGCCCGCGCCGGACTGACCGACCCGGAGCTGCACGCCGCCGCGGTGGCCTGCTTCGCCGCCGCGCAGGAGGCGCTGCCCCGGATCGGTGCCCCGCCCGAGGTGTGTGCCGCGGTCGCGGCGTTCACCGAGCGGTACGTGGCACGCGGGCGCTGCCCCGCGGACGACCATCTCGACGCCCTGTACGCCACGGAGGGCGAGCTCCTCCAGGGGAAGGAAGGCCGGCAGTGACCACCGATCCCGAACTCCTGCGCGAACGGGCGGCCTCGGCGCTGCTCGCCGCCCGCGACCGCACCCGTCTGCTCACCACCTGCGTCGAGCACCCCGACCTCGTCGCCCAGCACTCCCCGCTGATGTCCCCGCTGGTGTGGGACCTGGCCCACATCGGCAACCAGGAGGAGCAGTGGCTGCTGCGGACCGTCGGCGGCCGGGAGGCGCTGCGGCCGGACATCGACTCCGTCTACGACGCCTTCGAGCATCCGCGGGCCGCACGCCCCGCCCTGCCGCTGCTGCCGCCCGACGAGGCGCACGGCTATGTCGCCGAGGTCCGCGGCCGGGTGCTGGACGTCCTGGAGCACACCCCGCTGCACGGCGGTCCGCTGCTGGACGCCGGCTTCGCCTTCGGCATGATCGCCCAGCACGAGCAGCAGCACGACGAGACCATGCTCATCACCCACCAGCTGCGCCGCGGCCCCGCCGTGCTCACCGCGCCCGAGCCGCCGCCCGCCCCCGATGACCTGCTGCCGTCCGAAGTCCTGGTCCCCGGCGGTCGGTTCACCATGGGCACCTCCGCCGAGCCCTGGGCGCTGGACAACGAACGGCCCGCGCACCACCGTCTCGTGCCGGCGTTCCTGATCGACACCACACCGGTCAGCAACGGCGCCTACCAGCGGTTCATCGAGGACGGCGGCTATCGGGAGCCGCGCTGGTGGGCGCCCGAGGGCTGGGCGCAGGTCCAGGAACACCGGCTGCGCGCCCCGCTGTTCTGGAAGCGGGACGGCGGCCAGTGGCTGCGCCGCCGATTCGGGGTGACCGAGCCGGTCCCGCCGGACGAGCCGGTGCTGCACGTCAGCTGGTACGAGGCGGACGCCTACGCCCGCTGGGCCGGCCGGCGACTGCCGACCGAGGCGGAGTGGGAGAAGGCCGCCCGGTTCGACCCGGCCACCGGCCGGTCGATGCGCTACCCCTGGGGTGACGAGGACCCCACACCGGAGCGCGCCAACCTCGGCCAGCGGCATCTGCGGCCCGCCGCCGTCGGCAGCTATCCCGAGGGCGCGTCACCGCTCGGCGTCCGGCAGCTGATCGGCGACGTGTGGGAGTGGACGGCCAGCGACTTCCTGCCGTACCCGGGCTTCGCCGCCTTCCCCTACCGGGAGTACTCGGAGGTGTTCTTCGGCGACGGGCACAAGGTGCTGCGCGGCGGTTCCTTCGCGGTCGACCCGGTCGCCTGCCGGGGCACCTTCCGCAACTGGGACCTGCCGGTCCGGCGGCAGATCTTCTCCGGGTTCCGCACCGCCCGGGACGCCGGCCCGGAGGGGGACGCATGAGGCCGGCGGGACGGGCGGCCGGGGAGGCGGTGTCCTGATGTGCCGTCATATCGCTTACGTGGGGCCTCCGGTGCCGTTCGGCGAGATCGTTTTGGACCCGCCGCACGGCCTGTACCGGCAGTCGTGGGCGCCGCGCCACCAGAAGCACGGCACGGTCAACGCGGACGGGTTCGGCGTCGGCTGGTACGCGCCGGGCGACCCGGTCCCGGCGCGCTACCGGCGGGCCGGCCCGATCTGGGCCGACGACCAACTCCCCGACCTGGCCCGGGTGGTGCGCACCGGCGCGCTGCTGGCGGCCGTACGGGACGCCACCGTCGCCGGGCCGGACGCCGAGGCGGCGGCCGCGCCGTTCGCCGGGGACGGCCATCTGTTCAGCCACAACGGTGCGGTGGCCGGCTGGCCGGACTCGGTCGCACCGCTGGCCGCCGGGCTGGCCCCGGAGGAGCTGCTGCGCCTCCAGGCGCGCTGCGACGCGGCGTTCGTCTGGGCGCTGGTGCGGCACCGGCTGACCCGCGGCGACGAACTCGGCGACGCGCTGGCCGACACCGTCGCGTCGGTCGCCGGTGCCGCGCCGGGCTCCCGGCTCAACCTGCTGCTGACCGACGGCACCACCATCGCCGCCACCTCCTGGGGCGACACCCTCTACCACCTGGCCCTTCCGGGCGGCGGCCGGGTGGTCGCCGCCGAGCCCTACGACGATTCCCCCCACTGGACCGAGGTCCCCGACCGCACCCTGCTGCGCGCCACCCGGACCGACGTCCACCTCACCCCGCTCAAGGAGCCCGCCACGTGAGCCCGCTCAACATCACCCGCATCCTCCCTGCCGACGCCACCGCGGCCGCGCTGCGCGCCGACGTCATCCAGGGCCTGTCCGACACCCCCAAACACCTGCCGCCCAAGTGGTTCTACGACGCCCGCGGCAGCGAACTCTTCGAAGAGATCACCAAACTGCCCGACTACTACCCGACCCGCGCCGAACGGGAGATCCTGCTCACCCGCGCCGACCACATCGCCGCGGCCACCCACGCCCGCACCCTGATCGAGCTGGGCTCCGGGTCGTCCGACAAGACCCGCCACCTCATCGGCGCACTGACCGGGCTGCACACCTATGTGCCGGTCGACGTCAGCGAGTCCGCGCTGCGCGCGGCCGGCGAGGCGCTGCTCGACGGGCACCCCGGCCTGACCGTGCACGCCCTGGTCGCCGACTTCCAGCAGGACATGACGCTGCCCGAGACGCCCGGCCCGCGGCTGCTGGCCTTCCTCGGCGGCACCATCGGCAACCTCCTCCCCGAGGAGCGGGCCGCGTTCCTCTCCTCCGTGCACGACCTGCTGTCCCCGGGCGACGCCCTGCTGCTCGGCACCGACCTGGTCAAGGACGAGGCGACGCTGGTCGCCGCGTACGACGATCCGCAGGGCGTCACGGCCGCCTTCAACAAGAACGTCCTGGAGGTCATCGACCGCGAGCTGGACGGCGATTTCGATCCGGCGGACTTCGACCACGTCGCCCGGTGGAACGCCGCGGAGGAGTGGATCGAGATGCGGCTGCGGGCACGCCGGGACCTGACCGTGAAGATCCCCGGCGTGGACCTGGCCGTGCCCTTCACGGCCGGTGAGGACATCCGCACCGAGGTCTCGGCCAAGTTCCGCCAGGAGGGTGTGCGGGCCGAACTGGCCGCTGCCCGGCTGGAGTTGACCAACTGGTGGACGGACAGCGCGGACCGCTTCGCGCTGTCGCTCGCGTTCCGCGCCTGATACGGCCCGGTAGGGGCGGGTACGTACGAGGACGGTTCCGGCCGGTGTGCCCCTGGGGTGCGCCGGCCGGGTGCCGTCCGCGCGGGCGGTGTGGTTCCATGCCCCGGACGCACGTTCCGTTCGACGGGCAGGGGTGGCGGCATGGGGCTGGGAATCGACCGGCGGGGGTTCCTCCGGGGCGCGGCCGGACTGTCGGCCGCCGGGGTGCTGGCGGGCGCCGGCAGCGGACAGTTCACGGCCGGTGCGGCCGGGCGCAGGACGGCCGGGCGCCGCGCGCTCTCCGTGCCGGACTGGATGTCCACGCTCCCGGACGCCACACCGCTGACCCGTCTGACGATCCCCGGCACGCACGACTCCGGGTCCCGGTTCGGCGGCCCCTGGGTGGCCTGCCAGAACACTCCGATCGACGCCCAGCTGGCCGGCGGGATCCGCTTCCTGGACATCCGCTGCCGGGCCGTTGACAACGTTTTCGCCATCCATCACGGCGCGTTCTACCAGCAGCTGATGTTCGGTGACGTGCTCAACGCCTGCCGGGCGTTCCTCGCCGCCCATCCGTCCGAGACGGTGCTGATGCGGGTCAAGCAGGAGTACTCGGAGGTCTCCGCCGAGGAGTTCCGCCGGATCTTCGCCGTCTACCTGGACGACAAGGGCTACCGCTCGCTGTTCCGGCTGGACGCCGGGCTGCCCGCACTGGGCGAGGCCCGGGGCAGGGTCGTGCTGCTGGCGGACTCCGACGGGCTCGGCGGGGTCCGCTACGGCGATCCGCAGCTGTTCGACATCCAGGACGACTACATGGCGGAGCCGTTCGGGAAGTACCCGAAGGTCGAGGCGCAGTTCCGCAAGGCCGTCAGCCAGCCGGGCAAGCTCTTCGTCAACTACGTCAGCACCGCCGCGCTGCTCCCGCCCCGGTCCACCGCGGACCGCCTCAACCCGCAGGTCAAGACGCTGCTGGAGGGTGCGGACGGCAGCGGCTGGACGGGCCTGGGCATCGTCCCGATGGACTTCCCGAACGAGTTCGGCCTGGCCGAGACGCTGATCCGGCACAACCCTGGCCTGCGGTTCACCCGACCGGCCCAGCGGTAGGCGTCCCGCCGGCCGTCCTGCCGCAGACTGAGGGACATGTCCCCTTCCGGACGGCCCGGTGTCCCCCAGCGGCTGCCGGTGGCTCTCGGGCTGCTCACGGTGGTCGTGGGCAGTACGGCGCTGACGCTGGGCCTGCCCACCCGCGACCCGTTCCTGGCCGCCGGGGACAGCGCCACCGGCTCGTACCTGGCCACCCGCGCGGACGGGGACCAGGCCGCCGCCGCGCTGCTCGCCGGACCGTACCGGGAGCGGCCGGGGCCGCCGGTGACCGTCCCGCGCGGCGGCCGGACGGGCGGCGGGGCGACGGCCGCCCTGCCGGCGTCCCGGCCGCTGGTGGCCGCCCCGGCGGCCCCGTCCCCGGCGATCGGTGCGCTGTTCTCACCCGGCGACGACGGCGATCCGGCGCACCACTGCACGGCGAGCGTGGTGCGCTCCCCCGCCGCCGACCTGGTCGCCACCGCCGCGCACTGTGTGCACGACGGCGGGTTCCGCACCCGGCTGGTGTTCGTGCCCGGGCTGCACGACGGGATCGCGCCGTACGGGCTGTGGGTGCCCACCCGCATCCATGTCGATCCCCGGTGGATCAGCGACCGGGACCCGGACCACGACGTGGCGTTCCTGCGGGTGCGCAGGGCCGGGCAGGGCGGCGGGCGGATAGCGGACCTCACCGGCGCCGAACGGATCCGGTTCGGTGCGCCGGCCGGGCTCCCGGCGCTGCTGACCGGCTATCCCGCCGACCGGGACGCCCCGGTCAGCTGCCGGCACACCACCGAGGCGCAGGGCCCGGCCCAACTGCGTTTCCCCTGCCCGGGGTTCCCGAACGGCACCAGCGGCGGGCCGCTGCTCACCGACGTCGATCCGGCCACCGGCACCGGGGCGCTGATCGGGGTGATCGGCGGGCTCGACGAGGGCGGCGACGACTTCGTCTCGTACAGCAGCCGGTTCGGTGCGGACGTGGCCGCGCTCTACCGGCGGGCCACCGCGGAGCCGGGCCCCACGCCGGGCGTCAGGCCCCGCGCGACACCACGGCCTTGAGCACGGACGGCAGCGGGTACCAGTCGGCGGTGGCGAAACTGGCGTGCGCGGCGGCCAGTTGGCCGACCCGGGCCAGCGCCTGTGCCTCGGTGGGGTGGGTGGCGTCGATGGCCGGCGGCACGTTGTGCGCGTCGGTCATGATGAGGAGGTAGTGCCGGCGGTCGTACCAGGCGGTGTCGATGGTGCCGTTCAGATAGGTCGCGGCGTCGCCGTCGAAGACCACGAAGTACGGCCGCAGCGCCGGGTCCTGGTAGCGGTCGCGGGGGTCGCCGGCGGTCGCGCCGTGCACCGCGGGGAAGGCCACCGACTGTGCGAGCTTCCCCTGCGCGGCGAGGTCCTTGAGGTGGGTGGCGTACTCGACGTCGGTCCAGAGCTTGTCGAGCGGGTTGCTCTCCTCGAGCGTGCCCGGTATCAGCTCGAACAGGAACTTTCCGGCCAGGGCGTCGCGTGCGGGCCAGCCGCCGGCCCGGACCGCCTCGTCGGGCGTGGCGTGGCCGGCGGTGAGGTCACCGGGGCCGTAGACGGCGTCGCCGAGCTTCTGGCGCACCAGCGCGTCGAACTCGGCCGGGCCGCGGCCGCCCTTGGCGTTGAAGCCGTCCTTCAGCTCGACCTTGACGAGGATGGGGCGGTGGCCGGGGTGCGCGTCGTGCCAGGCCTTCATGTCGGCGAGGCAGCCGGCGAAGTCCTTGTTGACGTCCTTGGTGCGCAGCTCGGAGGCGTTCGCCGCGCCCTCGCAGTTGCTGTTGTTGCCGATCGGGTTGCTGTGGCTGACCCGCCAGGACCGGCCGAAACCGTTGGTCCAGAGGTCGAGTTCGAGCAGTGCGGCGCCGGAGTCCAGCGCGTCCGCGAAGTAGGGGTACTTCTCCTTGTCGTAGGCGTTGTGGACGCCCACGGACGTGCTGGTGCCGTACGTCAGGCCGGCCGGCTCGGCGCCCGCCGGCGCGGACACCGCCACCATCGCGGCCGCCGCCGCGGCGACCGTCCCCACACACCGCTTCCCGTTCATGTTCCCCGCTTTCCGTGGTCCCTCGGACGCCCGGCAGGTCGGCCCGGACGCCGAGGGGCCCGGCCGGCGGGCGGGGGGTGGGGGGGCAGC